>CAJUMS010000052.1 GCA_910587465.1 uncultured Oscillospiraceae bacterium | reverse complement strand
CATTATACTTCTTTGAGAATTTGGTGTCAAGTTTTATTATACAACATCATACAAAACAAAGAAATATGTTGAGGCAAGTAATAAATTTTACAAGCTAAAAGAACTGCTAAAAAGTTCACTTGACAACAAACAGGCAGAATTTTTAGATGATATTATTGAAGCTAAAGAAGCTATGACTGATGAAATAATCTTTGGATCGTTTAAGGAAGGTTTTAAGATTGGTATGTGTCTTACTGCCGAGGGACTGAAATCTAACAGTAAACAGGACAAAACATGAAATTAACAAGGCGGATGAATGCTCTGCATTTTTGACTGGTTCTGGTTCCTTAAGCGCCGTTAATTTAAAGCAGACGGGGACTACAACAGCAATGGGAAAGTGATAAAACATGTGCAAGCAGGGCGGTTAAGCTGACCGCTCTGCAATCTGCGAAATGGAGGAAAGTATGAACTTCAAGTTTAATCAAAAGGCAAAGCGACTAATATCCGGCTTTGTAGCCGCGGCAACGGCAATAACCATGCTGCCCGCAATTCCCGCTATGGCGGAGGATTTGTGGCGTTATCCCTATACCTTGTTTGCGGGTTCATCCGCCGAGGGTGCGATAACTACTACCGCGTCTAACTTCGGTGTGAACGGAAACGTAGCGACAAACGGTACGATCTCGGCAGCCGGAAATATGAATTTTAACGGCACTAAGACCGAAAACGCGGGTCTTGACATGATTTATATCTTCGATAAGATCGATTCGAAGTACTTCTCCGGCGGCGATGTTGAGGAGCATACCGAAGACTACATTCTTGACGAGCTTAACATAAACATCAGCGAGCCGACCGAGGTTCTCGGCGAAGCGGAGCTTACGGGAAATATCAACATAAACACTGCGCTGAAAGCGTTTAAGGACGTTACGCTGAACGGCGAGGTAAAAAATACAAATGACTCCGTGATTTACTCAAAGTACGGAGATATTGTCATTGACAGCACCAATGTTAATCTGAACGGCTTGGTGTACGCTCCGTTCGGCAGCGTTGAGGTCAAGGCTATGAACCTTAATCTCAATAATGTTGTCATCATTGCTGACAGCATTGTTTTTGACTGCCCGAATGTTAACGCAAATTACAGCACGAACGCTGCCGATTTTGTCGGAACGGTTTCCGAGCCGCTTAATATTCCCAAAGACGAGTGGCAGTACATGAAGGACGAAAACGAGAACGGGATGCCCGACTTCTTTGAAAATTTCGAAAACTGGTCGAAGCTTGCGGATTCCGACGGCGACGGCTTGCCCGACAGTATTGAGGAATATCTCGGCAGCGACCCTAATAATATAGATACTGACGGCGACGGTCTGAACGATTATTATGAGGTCTTCGGCACGTTTACGGATCCGACAAAGGCTGATACCGATGATAACGGCGTGAACGACGGCGGTGAGGATTTCGATGAGGACGGTCTGACTAACCTTGAGGAATTTGATAACAAGACAAATCCGTACATAGCCGATACCGATAGCGACGGTCTGTCCGATGGCGATGAAGTCAAGACTCATGGCACAGACCCGCTTGTTGCCGATACTGACGGCGACGGTCTGGACGATGGCGACGAGATAGTTCTTGGCACAAATCCTTTGATACAGGATACAGACGGTGATGGAATTATCGACAGCAAAGAGAAAATTCAGCAGACATTTACCCATAAGGTGAAGAACGACGACTGCGCGGTAACTGAAGTTATCGTTGACATGGAATGCACAGGCAACATCAACAGAACCACCTCTGTCGAAAGCGTTATTAATACGGACATTCTCTGCACAGATGTTGTAGGGCTTGTCGGTGAGCCTTTTGAGATCGAAACAACCTCCGAGTTTGACAAGGCTACCCTTACTTTCAAAATCGACAAGGATAAGCTTGGCGAAATTCCATTTGACAATCTGCTCTTTTTGTGGTATAATGAGGAAGAGGATGAATTTATCGAACTGGAAACAATCCTTAATGAGGAAAACGGTACGGCAAGCATCGAAACTACTCATTTCAGTAAGTACATGATCGTTGATAAAAAGGCTTGGTTTGATGCATGGGCAAAAGAATTTAATTATAACCCTGCTTCTGATCCCGGAATACCTGGCGGTGCTCCTACTATAAGGTATAACACTGTTTTGGCAATAGACTGCTCCGGAAGTATGGATTGGAATGATCCACGTTCTCAAAGAGCTGAAGCTGCAGAAAAATTTATAGATCATATGAACCGCGACGACAAAACCGCTATTGTATTTTTTACCGGATCGGCACAATTAGTTGCTCCTATGTCAAATGATGGAAATGTACTGAAAAACACACTTAAAAGAATTTATAGCAGTGGTGGTACAAACTTTAGCAATGCTATAAACAAAGCAATATCTGCATTTGATGAAAAAGACATAAACGCGTCATATGTTAATAATCGTATAATTCTCTTGTCCGACGGTGAGGATGGTGGTAGCCGAAGTGCGCTTAACCGTGCCTTGGAAACTTGTGACAACGAGCATAAGAACATAAAGATATTCACTGTAGGCTTTGGATCAGCAAGCGACTCTCTAATGAAAGACATTGCTGAAGCAACCGGAGGCGAATATTATAAAGCGTTTTCGGCTGATGATCTTGTGGATATTTTTGCTGAGATAGGCTATTCAAGTGATTTTGATATGACAGATACCGATGGTGATGAACTGCCAGATGCTGTTGAAACAGCAGGAATAAGGTTGCAAAACGGCAAAATAATATATCTTGATCCTACCGACTATGACTGTGATCAGGATGGTTTGTGGGATGGTGAAGAAATTAATCCAAAACCATTTTACAGCACAAAAGAAGATAACGGTTGGTTAGGTATCAAAAAATTGCTTGGAATCAATACAGTAAAGGGGTACTATTTTAAAATGACCTCTAATCCTATGAAAGTTGATTCGGATTACGATGGGTATGAAGATTACTTAGAAGTCTATACCTATAAATCCAATCCTTTGTCGTGTGATGTAAAAAGCATCAATCTTTTAAACTCTTATCCTTCAATTAACACATCGTCATATACCACCCTTGATAATGGAGGGTTTGGTGGTAATCAGAGCTGGTTTTACGATGAAAATGATGAATCCAAAAATGATAAGCAAAGCAAACACATTAGAAAGGGTGGCTGCGGCGTAATAGCGAGTTGTGATATTCTGTTATATCTGCAAAAAAGCAAGAATAAAGCCTTGACTAAAGTGGATACCTCTAAATCTAGCATATCGTATAATGATTACGACCAGTTTGTTCGTTTATATGCTCAAAACTACCTAACTCCGTTAGATGTTGAAACTCCTGTGCTGGGGGCTGTTACAGAAGAAAACACCAAGGTTGATCGCCCTATCTTCTTAACGCCATGGGAAAGTAAGTGGTATGACTTTTTAGATGAGTTAAGCTACGATCTTTCGAGCAGCTTAGCAAATGCTGCTGTAAATGCGGCAACAAATGGCACGGGAACTTGGTGGTGTGATCCGTTTAATATGCTAACAGAATTGGAAAAATATTGTTCTGATAATGGGGTTAATGTAACTACTGATCTCTGCTTTGCAAGCACATTGGATTCCCAAGAATCACTTGAAGAAAGGATACTTGAGTCTATCAGCAACGATATCCCAGCTGTCATGGTAATTGGGTTAAAAGGAGCAACAAAGTACAGGTTTGCTTTTGATGATGTGGCAACCGATTCAGTGGGGGAGCATTTTGTTGTAATTACTGGAATACATATAGACAAAATTACAAATAAGACAACATTAACTGTATCCACATGGAGTAAGAAAGCATACATTGATTTGGATAACTTCTTAGACAATGCTGGAATGTTTGGCTGTGTAGCTTTTGTCCAGAATTCATTTTAAAATTTGCTAGGAGGCAAGGATGAAAGTTGTTCCAATAATATCTGCATTTTTGATTACAATAGGTTTTACATCATGTAACAAAGATGACAACAGGTTATATTGTTCTCAAAGTGCTAATGGATCAGCGGGTGACCATTGGGGCTGTGAACTTGTTCCCGATAACATTTTAAAGGAGGTTGATTATTATACAACTAAGTTTCCACTTAATTTGGGACCTGGATATGTGGAAAATTGGGTGTTTGAACCTATAGGACAAGGTGAGGTTACAATTAACTGGACTGCATATACAGGGGGGGCTTTTGTTGATGAAGATTCCTCATATTATGTGGTGTATACGGTTGATGGTGATAAGAACATTACCAAGACTTTTGATAGTAGGTATTCAAACTAATGTAAAATTTCATCTAAATAAACGTGGTTTTTGTAAGTGCCATATTGCTGTCTCTCTTTAATAAATTATTAATCTTCAAGTATTACGTTGAATAAGCTGTTTGGCAGAGGAATAATCACGAATAAAACGATTAGCATATTTAGATAATTTTGGCTCCGAGGCGAAATATCGTCTCGGAGATTTTTTAATATCATATCTTCTTGGTGCTTTATCAAGAGATATGCTTTTTGTTTGGATGTAACGTAAAATCTGCATCTTCCACCTTATAGAAACCCATCTATCAAATAAATATAAATGTCCGGAATGGAACTTTGCGAAAAATGCCAAGTTTCATTCCATATTTATTTTTCGGCAAAACTATGTTAACATATTTTTATTAACTCCCAAATTAACATCAAAAAGGAGGACAACTTATTGAAAAAACTTGAAACCGTAAACTGCGAACAGCTGATGACCACGCCGCTCAAGCCGATTGAATTCTGTATTGACGGAATGATCTCAACGGGGCTGTTCATCTTGGCGGGAGCGCCAAAGGTCGGGAAGTCATGGCTGGCACTTGACATGGCTCTCAGCATTGCGAAAGGAGAAAAATTACTCGGACGGGAAACGAAACAAGGCACGGCACTCTATCTATGCTTGGAGGACAGCTACACGCGAATACAGAACCGCTTGTTTGAGTTGACAAGCGAACCAAACGAAAATCTCCACTTTGCTATTATGGCAGGTACACTCGGCGACATTCTCGAAAAGCAGATCGAAAACTTCAAGTTACAGCACATGGATCTGAAAATAATCATCATAGATACCTTACAGAAGATACGCTCGGGAGATGAATCGAGCTACGCTTCCGACTACAAGGAGCTTTCAATCTTGAAAAATCTCGCGGACAAGCTGCAAATCGCGATCCTGATAGTCCACCATACTCGAAAATGCCGCGACAATGATCCGTTCAACATGATTTCGGGAACGACAGGGATCAGCGGTTGCGTCGATGGGAGCATGGTGATGATCGAAAAGCAGCGAGGCAGCGGCGAGGTTACTCTGCATTGCGTTGGTCGCGATATCGAAAATCTTGAACTGCATTTGAAACGTGAAGGCTCCCGCTGGATTGCCGAGGAGAAAATAATTCCTAAGCCGTGCGATACTTTTTCATTCATGATACACGATTTCATGTTGGAGAAAAAATATTTCAAAGGCTCTGCTACAATGCTGGTAGGCGAGTTGAAAATGCAATTTGGCGTTGAAATTCCGTCAAACAAGATCACTCAAAATCTTGTTCAGCACGGCATAGAGCTGAAAAGCTTTGGGGTGACCTTTGAGATAAAACGTTCGTGCGGACAGCGGTTTATCGTTTTGAAATACGACTGCAAAAGTGACAGCAGTGACGGCTGCCAACTGTGGGTAGAAATAGCCGTCACTGCCGTCACTCCATATCTTGCAAATGCTTTGACAATGCGGTTTGACAATAGTGACGGCAGTTATGAGAGTGACGGCACGGCCTTGAAATAGTGATGGCTGTTTGGGCGGATTTCCGCCGATTTGAGCGAAGGTTTCAGCAGAGTAGAGTAACTCCTCGTCGAGCAGATTCGGAGCGAAATTTGAGCCGTTTCTGCGCGGGTTTGGGCAGGGCAGCTCACAGGGAAAATGAAATATAAAATTCCCCATATTTCACGGCTGACTCGAACAGATATGAGGGTATGATTTTTAAGCAGGTTAAAGCAGCGGTGCTGCAATCACAGCGGACGGCAAAGCCGACCGCATTGTAAAGCCATTTGCGGTAGGCGAAGTTTGATGTCAAGAAAAGCAAAAGTATGAAACATAGGTGTCACTTCGAAAGAAAAAACACTGTGAATGCGACAACAATGGGAAATGCGGTGACATAAAAAGGTCATACCGCAGGAAATGGAGGTTTAATGGCAAATAAAATAGGAATCAGCTTAGACGATGAAACGTTTCAGTTATGCGACAGATATGCAGCGGAGCATTCAAGGTCACGTTCGGAATTTATCGCGGCGGCAATTCAGAAATATGTCTCCGATCTGGAGCTTGGCAAGCAGAAAAATATTATCGCAAAAGAGCTTGCCGGAGAGATCGTCAAGGGCAGCGAGGCGGGCGTTACGAAAATCTCAAAGGGACTGTTTCGGTACGCAGTTGAGGTCGAGATGATCATCATGCTCTTGTCGGAGCTGGCAGATGTTCCTCCGAAAGTCATGGAGGAATATCGCAAAGAGGCGATCAGAAATGTTCGCAGAACTCGTGGAAAAATCAACCTTGACGATCTGATCGCGAGAAATAATCGGGAATTCGCGGAGCAAAAATTATCCGCAAGGGGTGGCACGGACGATACAATTATTGACGAGTACACGGTAGACGATTATGATTTTATGGAGGATGATATATGACCCAATATAACAGAATGAAATTATTTTTCAAGTCTTGCCTGCTGTTTTTCAGCAGACGCGCCGAGGCAATTATCGAAAATTCGTTACCCGTTAAAGACGGATTTTCCGTGATAGATAACGTGCTGTACTACGTCAGCGGTAAGACGAGAATTAAGATCAAGGAGCACTTCGCCGAAACAAAGGTGACCGCTCTTGACCTTGTGGAAAGCGCGATTAGGTACGAGAAACGCACCCAGATAGCGGGATAATTTTCTCAAAAAACCGCTGGACATTACGCCCGCATTATGGTATAGTGTTGTTGAAAGCAATGTGTTGTAATGCGGGTTGTTTCGGAACGAGGAGGTTAATTTAATGAAACAACAATATAACACGGCACTTTATCTGAGGCTCAGCCGCGACGACGAACTGAAGGGAGAGAGCGGCAGCATATCCACGCAGCGCGATATGCTTACTCAGTATTGCAGAGAGCAAAATCTCAACATTATCGGAGAGTATGTTGACGACGGATGGAGTGGCACAAACTTCGACAGACCGAGTTTTCAGCGCATGATCGATGATATCGAGGATGGGAAAATCAACTGCGTTATCACAAAAGACCTGTCAAGGCTCGGCAGAAATTACATTCTCACGGGGCAATACACCGACTTCTACTTCCCGTCAAAGGGCGTAAGATATATCGCGGTCAGCGATGGTGTGGACAGCGAGAAAGGCGAAAGCGAGATTGCGCCGTTCCTGAACATTCTCAACGAAATGCACGCCCGGCAGACCAGTAAAAAAGTCAAGGCAGCTATGCGTACACGTTTTTTGAACGGAGCATATTATAGTCCATGCGCTCCGATAGGCTACAAATGGCATCCCGAAATCAAGGGAAAGCTCATACCCGATGAGGACGCGCGGTGGATAGTTGAAAAGATATTCGATCTCGCCGCGCATGGGGTTGGAGCATCCAAAATCCGCCATATGCTTGACGATGAGCATATCCCGACTCCCGCGTGGCTGAACTATCAAAAGTACGGAACGTTCGCTCACGTTTTCGAGGGACAGCCGGAAAACAAACGACATCAATGGTCAACGGCTATGGTCAAAGCGATCCTCTCCAGCGAGGTGTACATCGGGAACAGCGTTCACAACAAGCAGACCGCTATATCGTTCAGGAACAAGAAAAAGGTTCTCAGACCAAAAGACGAGTGGTATACCGTAGAAAATACTCACGAGCCTATTATTTCAAAGGATGTCTGGGATCAGGCTCACGCTCATATTGAAAGCCGAAAACGTCCTAAAAAAAGCGGTGAAACGCAAATTTTCGCCGGACTTCTGAAGTGCGCTGACTGCGGTCGGGTATTGCGATATATGCGCAGAAATGCAACCGCAAGGTCAAGGGAAAGACAATATTATATGTGTACAAACTATAGCGAATACGGCAAGGATAAATGCTCGAGTCACTATATTCGGTATGATGTGATATACGTCGTCGTACTCGGCAGACTGCAATATTGGATCGCACAGGTCCATGAAAAGGACGACAGTAAACTGCTTCAGCGGCTGTTGAAGAGCGGTGATAAGCAGCGTGAAAAAGAAAACACAAGTTCCAAAAAGGAACTATTGAAAATCGAAAAGCGTCTGCAGGAGTTGGATAACTTGTTCGCCAGGATGTACGAGGACAGAGCCAAAGAGGCAATCACCGAACGCAACTTTGCAATGCTCTCGGCGAAATATCAAGAGGAGCAGACGCAGCTTGAAAGCAAAAAGCAGGAACTTCAAGCCAAGCTTGATAAATCGGCGCAGGATGCCGACGGAGCAGAAAAATGGCTGTCGCTTATTCGCAAGTACACCGAACTGACGGAGCTCACCGCGCCGCTGCTGAACGAGTTGATCGACAAAATCGTGATTCACCAAGCCGAGAACGATGAAAACGGCAGCAGAACACAGGAGATCGAGATTTTCTACCGCTTCGTCGGGAAAATTGATTAAAGAACTTTATGGTATCCTTAAGTAAAGGAAAAGAACCATAGTTTATCACATTCCAAGTGGAATTGCAAGTACCATATAGTATTTGCGCTGAAATACAGGAGACAGATAATATATGGACAGATAAAGGCGGACATAGGGAAAAATCTGCGGCAGTTATGTGAACAAAAGAAAGTGAATATAATAGAAGCAAAAGCATGTCCGGATCATATACATATGTTGGTAGAAATACCGCCGCATATGAGCGTGGCGAACTTTATGGGATATATGAAAGGTAAGAGTTCTCTGATGATATTTGATGGGCACGCGAATTTGAAGTACAGGTACGGTAATCGGCATTTCCGGTACGAGGGTACTATGTAGACACGGTAGGAAAGAATAAGAAAGCGATAGAGGAGTACATTCGCAATCAACTGACCGAGAATATAGCAAACGATCAGATAGCCCTGAAAGAGTATATTGACACGTTTACGGGTCGCAAGAACCAATAAGCCAAAAAGATTCGGTTGCCAGACCCTTCAATGCGCCTTCAAGCGCAAGCCGGTATCAGGAGCTTGAAGCACCAGTGTAAACCACGCGATTCAAGCGTGGTTATGATTAGACAACAAATGCGAAGTGAAATTCCGTTGGCGTCATGAGGGGCAGTCATTTTTTAGTGTCCGTTTTTCGGGGAGCAGTGCCAAATCATACTTTAGAAATTTGAAACCGTAAGTTTCACAATTTAATCTTGACCGTGCGGTTTTGTAATGGTAGAATATAAGAGAACTGCTCCTAAGAAGCGGGGCATTATGCATTTACGAAACAGAAAGGACGGATATGTGTTGAGCATTATTATTCGCGATTATCATAAGGAATACAAAAGGTGGGCATGGCAGATAAACGACAACGTGACCTTTGCCGAGGATATCAGGATGTTTCAGCTTGACGCAAAGGACGCAAGCTATGTTTTCGGCGTTATCGACGAGGGATTTCTTATTCACGGTTATTACGGGAAGAAAATAAGCGGAGACGATCTTACTTTTCTTCTCCGTTTAGAAGAAAACCCTTGGGTACCTAAGACAAATATGCGCGACATGGGTACCTTTATGGATCAGACCGCTTTTGAGTACCCTTGTCACGGAACGGGAGATTACCGCGAGCCATGCCTTATGGTAATGGACGACGAGGGTATGACCGCCTGTGACCTGCGGTATGTTTCACATAAGGTGTACAAGGGCAAACCCACTTTGGATGGACTTCCGTCGACGTTTGCGAATGAAAACGAAGCTGAAACGCTTGAGATCACTTGTATAGACAAGCACACGGGACTTGAAGCGATGCTGCTTTACACAGTATTTAATGAGCTGAACGTCATCACAAGAAGCGTCCGTTTGAAAAATACGGGTAAAGCTCCGCTCAACGTAAAGAGAGTTCTGTCCATGTGCGTTGACTTTGACAACGACGGCTACGATTTTATCACCCTTAACGGAAGCTGGGCGAGAGAGCGCATTATGGAGCGTTCCAAGCTCCACCACGGCAAGCAGGGGATAGATTCCGTAAAGGGAGAATCCTCCCACCAGAACAACCCGTTTATGGCGCTTGTTTCCCATAACGCGGACGAGGACACGGGTGAGGCGTATGGATTCAATTTCGTATACAGCGGCAACTTTTTCGCGCAGGCTGAGGTAACTCAGAACAAGTATACAAGAGCCGTAATGGGAATTAACCATTTTGACTTCAACTGGCTTCTCGAAACGGGTGAGGAATTTGTCGCTCCCGAGGTCGTAATGATTTATTCGGACGAGGGTATCGGCAAGATGTCGCGCACCTTTCACGATCTGTACAGAAAGCACCTTATCCGCGGCGAATACAAGGATAAGCGCCGCCCGATACTGATCAACAACTGGGAGGCTACTTATTTCGGATTTGACACTGACAAGCTCATCAACATTGCCAAGGAAGCTTCAAAGCTCGGCATTGAAATGCTGGTTATGGATGACGGTTGGTTTGGTCACAGAGATTCGGACAACAGCTCGCTCGGCGACTGGTTCGTCTATGAAAAGAAGCTTAAAGGCGGCTTAAAGTACCTTGTCGACGAGGTAAACAAGCTTGGCATGAAGTTCGGTATCTGGTTTGAGCCGGAGATGATCTCGCCTGACAGCGAGCTGTACAAAAAGCATCCCGAATGGGCTATTCAGGTTCGCGGCAGAGAGATGACCATGTCGCGTGAGCAGTATGTTCTGGACTACTCCAACAAGGAGGTTCGCGACTGCGTTTACGGCATGATGAAGAACATTCTTGACAGCGCGAATATTGAGTATATCAAGTGGGATATGAATCGTCAGCTGACGGAGGTCGGATCGACTTCGCTGCCTAAGGAGCGACAGCGCGAGCTTTGGCACAGATATGTACTCGGCGTTTACGACTTGATGAACAGACTAACGACCGACTATCCGCATATCCTTCTCGAAAACTGTTCGGGCGGAGGAGCGCGCTTTGACCCGGGAATGCTCTATTATTCGCCGCAGATCTGGTGTTCCGACGACACAGACGCTATCGAGCGGCTTAAAATTCAACACGGCACGTCCATATGCTATCCCGTTTCCGCAATGGGTGCGCACGTTTCCGACTGTCCGAACCACACAGTAGGGCGTACAACGCCGTTCTCCACCAGAGGAAACGTTGCGATGGTGGGAACCTTTGGCTACGAGCTTGACGTGACAAGGATACCGCAGGCTGACAGAGACGCGATCCCCGCGCAGATAGCGGATTTCAACAAGTATAATCCCATTATCCGCACGGGTGACCAGTACCGCATAGGCAATATATTTGAGGATAATATGTGGGATGCGTGGATGTTTGTCGCGAAGGATAAGTCAGAGGCGGTATTCACATTCGTTCAGGTGCTCGGCAGACCTAATTACCGAAACAGACGTGTCAAGCTGAAGGGTCTTGAGCCCGACGTCTGCTACAAAAACATGGAAACAGGCGAGATACTCAGCGGCAGCGCGCTTATGAACGCGGGAATATTTGTTAAGCTTGACGGAGATTTCACATCAAAAGTAGTGCATTTTGTAAAGCAGTAACAATGAAACACCCGTCGCAATTTGGTTAGAGAATATTTACATTGAAGAAACCGCAAGCCATAAACCATGTTTTTAATGCTTTTTTTAAAATTCCCAACAAACACCCACTTTCCTTTCAAAACAACAAAAAAGCGCCCGAAAAGTTTTAACAAACCTTTTGGGCGCTTTTTTATGAATTTTCAAAATTGTGTAGTTGAATTTCGCAAAGTTTCGGATTTTCATATTTTTACGTTTTTTTCGGCTTTTTACTTTTTTGTTTTCTTTGTCGGATAACAACAAGTTCACGACAGATTTTGAACCAAAGGAGCGCGTTCGTTTCTGAAACATTATTACGTCCTTGGGCAGTGAAAAAATCGTTATTCCTGCAACGCATATAGTGTCGGATATTTCGTATATCGCCAATGAGATAGTGTTGAAGTGTAACGGAGAGATAAGATCAAATGTTCACAGCTATGAATTCGGTGAGCTTTAATAATTATACTCCGCATCTTTCCGAGAAATTCTCGGAGGGTGCGGGTATTTTTTGATACAGCGCTTAAAACAATGTATTCTGAGCTTTTCAATACTCACAATTTTCCATAAAAAACTTCCGATTACAGGGAAATTTCCATACTTATACATTTGTTTCCGCTCAGCAGTTCGCTTATAGGGTCCGGCTGGTGAGTTCCGGCGTACAGCGTAAATCTGTTTCCAAAGCGCTGCCTTGCACCGCTTTCATCAACAGAAGTGAACGCCTTTTCCGGAACCGGTATCTCAACGGAGATCATCTTTCCCGCATCTAGATTTATCCGCTTAAAGCCGCACAGGCTTACATTCGGTACGGCGTTTTCATTGTAGTCCTTAATATACAGCTCGATAATATCCTCGGAAGTCACTCGACCTTTATTTTCCGCACAAACTACGGCGACACCGTCCTTATACTTTATATCCGTGCAGACGATGTCCGAATAAGTTAAGCCGAACCCGAACGGGAACAGCACGTTATTCTCGGCGTAACGATAGGTGCGGTTTTTCATTGAATAATCTGTGAATTCCGGGAGCAACTCCGCGCTCTCGTAAAAGGTAACGGGCAGCTTTCCCGAGGGCGAAATGTCGCCGAACAGTATTTCCGCGAGCGCCGTACCGCCTTCCGAGCCGGGATACCAGACATGAAGCAGCGCATCGGGTTCACATTCGACATTTATCGCGCTTCCGGCGGCGCAGACGATTATCACGGGTTTGCCAAGCTTCATTATTTTATCAATCAGTATACGCTGACTTTCCGGCAGGCGGAGATCGTTCTTGTCTCCCGATGAGAACTCGTTGCCCGTGTCGCCCTCCTCGCCTTCGATGGTCGCGTCGAGACCCACACAGAGAATTACAATGTCGGCATTTTCGGCGGCGGCTTCCGCTTCGGCGTATAGGTCGCCCGCCACAGCAAGCCCCGAGCTTCTGTCCTTGTAAAGATGACACCCCTCAGCGAAGATAACACGCTTGTTAAATCTGTTTTGAATACCCTCAAGAAACGTCACATATCTGTCCGCTGTGCCGCAGTAATTGCCCTCCAATGCCGCACGGCTCATGCTGTTGGGACCAATCACCGCGATAGTTCCGATCTTATCCCCGTCAAGCGGTAATATTCCGTTATTGCGCAGCAGCACCATAGATTTTTCGGCACATTCAAGGGATATGTCCTTATGCTCACGGCATGATACTATGCTGTACGGGATATCGTCAAATTCCGTTTTTCCGTTGAACATACCCAGTCTTATCCTCGTCCGCATAAGGTGAACACAAGCGTTTCTGATATGCTCTTTCGTTATCAGACCTTTATCCAGTGCGGCGAGAACGTTTACATAGGTGCAGCCGCAGTTCACATCGCAGCCTGCGGTAAGTGCAAGCGCCGCGGACTCCACTGGATTGCTTGTAATTCTGTGATGTTCGTGGAAATCGCGTATCGCCCAGCAATCCGAAACGAAATACCCGTCAAAACCCCAATCGCGGAGCTTGCTCATTAAGAAGCCGCTCGCGCAGGCAGGCTCTCCGTTTACGCAGTTGTACGCACCCATAACGCCCTCAACGCGCGCATTTTTAACAAGCTCCTCAAATGCGGGGAGGTAGGTCTCCTCCATATCCTTCGGCGAAGCCTCGGCGTTGAATTCATGACGGATAGCTTCGGGACCGCTGTGTATGGCGAAATGCTTTGCGCACGCGGCGGTTTTCAAAATCTCTCCGTTTCCCTGAAGCCCCTCAACATACGCCTTGCCGTTTTCGGCGGTAAGGAACGGATCCTCTCCATAGGTTTCGTGGCCTCTTCCCCAGCGCGGATCGCGGAAAATGTTGATGTTCGGTGCCCACAGCGTCAAGCCCTTGTAAATATCTCTGTCGCCGTGCTTCTGATAGGCGTTGTATTTTGCGCGGGCTTCCTTGGCAGTGATCTCCCCTGCCTTCTTGACAAGCTCGGGCGAGAACATCGCCGCAAGACCTATTGCCTGCGGAAACATAGTCGCAACTCCCGAGCGTGCAAGTCCGTGAAGACCCTCGTTCCACCAATTGTACGCAGGTATGCCCAGCCGTTTTACTGCAGGCGCGTCGTATCTCAGCTGACTTGCCTGTTCATCCGTTGTCATAGCGTCGGTCAGCTCTTCGGCGCGCTCCTGTATGCTTAATTTCATGTCAAGATATTTTTCCATATTGCCGCTCCTTCAGATATTTAATTGGGGTCAACTAAATTATAGACCATAAACAGATATTTATCCAATCATTTTTTGTTGTATATCTATCATATTTTGTTTTAATTTTCCACGCATTCCGCGTGAACTTATAAAATGCTGCGGGGAACGCTCTGCCGTTAATGTGCGTTCTCGCTCAACAGGTGCGCATAAGCGTTATCACCACGAAACGCACTTACAAGGAGTCGGGACGGATTTATCGAAAACTTCGCGGAAAAGTGCTGCTTCGTCAAAGCATAGGGCATGGAAAAATCACGCCCGCTGATCGGCAGGCGTTGTTTTTATGAAAGCGACGTTAATCCCGCCCGAAAATATCCCTTGTATATACCTTGCTGCGGTATGGCGCAAGCTCTTCCGAAAATCTGTTAGCGGCTATAACATCTGATATTTGCGCGAATTTTCTCAGATTGTTTTCAACCATGTATCCGCAGAACTCCTTTGTGTTCAGTGTCGGTTCAAAGATGATCACTTTCGCGCCCTTTTCGGACAATCGCTTTATAACGCCGTGTATAGCGCTTTGCCTGAAATTGTCAGAATTGGATTTCATGATCAGTCTGTATATTCCCACAACGGGATTATCGGTTCCCGCGCATTCATATATCCTGTCGGCAACGAGGTCTTTTCGAGTATGGTTTGACTGAACTATCGCACGGATTATGTTTTGCGGAACATTTTCATAGTCAGCGAGAAGCTGTCTGGTATCCTTCGGCAGGCAATATCCGCCGTACCCGAACGATGGATTGTTGTAGTGCGCTCCTATGCGCGGGTCAAGGCAAACACCCTCGATGACATTTCGTGAATTCAGCCCGTTCAGCTCCGCGTAGCTGTCCAGTTCGTTAAAATAACTTACCCTCAAAGCCAGATAAGTGTTTGAGAACAGCTTTACTGCTTCAGCTTCCTCAAGCCCCATAAGCAGTACGGGGATATCCCGTTTTTCAGCGCCCTCACACATAAGCGCGGCAAATTCCCGTGCGGCGTCCATGGCTTTTTCGCTCTCCTGCGCATATCCCGCTATTATCCTTGACGGGTACAAATTGTCACGCAGTGCCGATCCCTCGCGCAGGAACTCGGGCGAGAAAATGATTTTGTCGTTGCCGAAGCGCTCTGTCATTTCCGTGGTAAACCCAACGGGGACGGTGGACTTTATCACGACAACGGCATCGGGATTTGCCCGCGTAATGTCGCCAACGACCCTTTCCGCCGCCGAGGTATCAAAGTTGTTTTGCTCATCGTTATAGTTTGTCGGCACCGCAACGACAACGAAGTCCGAATGCCCGTAAGCCGTTTCCGCGTCGTCGGTCGCGGTCAGATCAAGCTTTTCGGCGGCAAGATATCGTTCGATATCCTTGTCCCGAACAGGCGACCTGCGCTCATTGAGCAGCTTTACCTTTTCGGGATCGATATCAACCGCGAATACTTTATTTTTCTTAGCCAGCACCAACGCGTTTGAAATGCCGACATATCCTATCCCCACAACGGAAATTGTGCACATTTTTCGTTCCTCTGATTTTCATATTATACTATTTCGGTTATCTTAACTACTTAATAATTATAGCTCCGTTTTCCCGATTTGTCAAGTCCGCGTGATCGGTACGGCTTTTTTGCAGCTTTTTGCAGTAATGTCCATGCTAGACTGTTATCACGGAGCAAGGAGGTGATAACGTGGCAGCAAGAAAAAAATTGACCGTAAAGGATTTTTTCAATCAAAACAACACGCGTATTTTAAAGTTCTGCAAGCGCTTTGTAAGTCTGCTCAACGATGAAGAACTAATATGCAATTATGCCGAAAGAGACCTTGAAAAGCTTGCAAAGACATGGAAGCTGGTGCTTGAAATGTTTGAGGAAAACACCCGCGAGGACGCTGTCGGACAGCTCGCGGAGCTTATCGGCGAATACAAGGACATTGAGACCGACGGGGAGGAATGATAAAAAATGATGTTTTCACCGAAACAGACCGAAGCGCTTCAGCTGCTGAAAAAAGGCAGACTGCGGCGTATAAATATTTTTGAGGGCAGCGTGCGCAGCGGCAAGACCTACATTTCTATGATATTGTGGGCGTTCTGGGTGGCCGGATCGCCGAAGGACAAGTCGTATCTTATGGCGGCTAAAACGCTTGCAACGCTGAAAAGGAACGTTCTCGAACCGCTTTCCGAGCTGCTCGGAGGCGGTTTTACTTATAGCATCGGGAAAAAAGAGGGGCAGCTATTCGGCAGGCGCGTTTATCTTGAAGGCGCATCCAACACGCTTTCCGAGAACAAGATACGCGGAATAACGTTAATGGGCGCGTACTGCGACGAGCTCACTCTTTTCAGCGAGGATTTTTTCACGATGCTGCTGTCAAGGCTCTCGGAGAACGGCGCCAAGCTGTTTGCGACTACAAATCCCGACTGCCCTGCGCATTGGGTAAAAAAAGATTATCTCGACAACAAAAGCCTTGATTTGCTATCGATAAAGTTCACGCTGACCGACAACATTTTCCTGCCGTCAAAGTATGTTGATGCACTGAAACGGGAATTTTGCGGCGTATTTTATGACCGCTACATTCTCGGTGAATGGGTTGCGGCGGAGGGCAGAATATACGAGGATTTTTCCTCCGCGTGCGTTCTCACGTCAAAGGAGATTGAGCGGAGATTGACGGAAAAGCCGCTTATACGTTCCGTAATCGGGGTGGACTACGGCGGCAGCGGCAGCGCCTCGGCGTTCGTCCACGTCGGCTTTGATGAGGGTTTACGAAACGTTTATGTACTGTCGGAGTTTTACGACAAACACAACCGCTCCGCCGAGTGCTTGATAAACAGCTTTGCGGAATATGTCGGACACGAAATGGCGCGTTTCCCTAAGCTTTCGGAAGTCTACTGTGACAGTGCGGAGCAGCTGCTGGTAAAGAGCTTTCGCTGCGCGGTGCGCGTCGAGGTGCTGAACGCCAAGAAAAAGCCTATCAATACGCGGATAAATATGCTTAACCGTCTGATATCCGCGGGACGTTTTGTTGTATCGGAGGAGTGCCCTCATGTGATTGAGGCAATACAAAGCGCAGTATGGGACGAGCGCTCGCCGAACAAGGACATAAGACTTGACAACGGAACGACAAACATTGACAGTCTCGACGCAATGGAATACGCGATAGAGCGGTTTGAAAATCAGCTTTTCGGGCTGTAAGCGAATGCAGCGTAATTTAATAATATTTGCCCGCATTCCGAGTTTTGCAGGCGTGTTGGTACGCCTTATTCATGGAACCGATATATTACGATGATGACATTGTATTGGTTAAGAAACAAGACGCTGTTGAAATCGGGCAAGTCGGAATTTTCGTTCTGGACGGCTCCGGCTTTATAAAAAAGTATAACGGAGACCGCCTTATTTCGCTTAATGAAAAGTACGATGATATACTGCTGGAAGATTACAACGACTGCCGCTGTGACGGCAGGGTTATCGGCAGAGTTTAATATAATATAAGCTTGCTCTACTGGAAAGATCGGGCATTTTCTTGTATAAAAGCAAAATGAGCGGCTGAGAAAATATTCAAAAAAACATACTTTAATATGTATAAAAAATTGCACAAATTTTCAACACAAGTTAATAACTTTCGCCTACATTTTTCGGTCACGGAAGTACTTCCGTACCCCCATGTTTTTTGTTCCTCGACTTCCTTGCTAAAATATGGATAAAGTGTAAATACAAACCATTATTCTTTATGTACACTTTTTTCTTTAAAACGCGCTATTAAGCCATTTGAACAAAATTTAAAAGTTCTAAAACGCTTTTTTAAAAATCCCATCAAGCACTTTACTCCACGAAAGAAATAACAAAAAATCGCCCGAAAAGTTTTGCCAAACCTCTCGGGCGCTCTTTTTATGAAATTTCAAAATCGTGCAGTAGAATTTCGTACGGTTGAGCCAAAATTTTTAAATCTTCGTATTTTTTGCGGTTTTTTTTGGCTTATTTTACTTTTTGTGTTTTCCTTGTCAAATAACACTTGCGTCGGAAATTGTTTTTGGTTTTTCCATATGAATGCATTCGGTTTTAAAAT
>CAJUMS010000051.1 GCA_910587465.1 uncultured Oscillospiraceae bacterium | reverse complement strand
TACTTTTATTTTACCACTTTTTCACGCATTTGTAAAGGGGTTTTTAGAGGCGCCCGTATATGATTCTGAAAGTGCTGGAGCTGCTGTGCTTTGTTAACGTCAGCGGCTGTGAAAATCAGCAGTGTCTGCCTTGCTTTACGCATACCGTTGTTGAAACGGTAAAGCGAGTTTACGATCACATAAAATCGCATTTTAAGGAGGAGATCACGGTCTCTGAACTGGCGGTAAAGTTCAACATTTCCGAAACTAATCTGTGCGGCTGCTTCAAGTCGTTGTTCGGTCAGCCCGTGGGCGCATATATCCGTGCGGAACGTATAAATTATGCAGCCGAACTTCTCTCGGGGAGAACAGAAATGAGCGTAGGCGATATCGCGAGTCTTGTCGGGTATGACAATCAAAGTAAGTTCGCCGCGGCTTTTAAGGCGATAAAGGGCTACTCTCCCCTTGCGTATCGAAAACGTATGAGAAATGCCGATTCGGAGCAAAAACAAGATTTTTCGGAGTAGAGTTTGTTTGTTTTCAGAGTTATAATTAAAGTACACAAAGGCAAATCGCCGATGTGTACTTTTTTGCATAATCGATTAGTCCCAACTAATCAAAGGAGGAGCTGTTATGTCAAGCATATTTAAGTTTGCGGGGAAATATAGGAAAAATATAATCCGTGCTTTGGTTCTTATATCAATAAGCGTACCGTTCGGAGTGATCCCGTATTTCATTATGAGCGGTTTGATCGGCGAATATCTGTCGGGAACGGCGGCGGTAAAAACGGTTTTGCTGTCGGCGGCTGAAATTTTCGGCTGCTTTACCGTAAAGTATGTTTTATACGGAATGGGGCTTAATCAATCCCACGAGGGCGCATATGGAACTCTTTACAATATGCGCGTAAAGTTAGCGGATAATCTTATGCATCAGCCGCTCGGCGAGGTGGTAGAGGGCGGCACCGGAAAATACAAAAAGAGCTTTATTGAGGAAATAAACAGAATCGAGCTTATGCTCGCCCATATGTTCCCCGAGGGAATTCCCAACCTTGTGTTGCCGGTGATCGTGCTTGTCATAATTTTTGTTACCGATTGGAGAATGGGGTTGCTGTCGCTCGGCTCTCTGCCGTTCGGAATAATAGGAATGGGACTTATGATGTCCACGGGAACAAAGAAAATGCCGATGTATTTTGAATCGGGAGCAAAGCTCAATAACGCGGTGGTGGAATACGTTTCGGGAATGGAAGTCATAAAGATTTTCGGACAGACTGCAAAATCATACGAGAAGTATTCCGATACCGTTCAAAATTACAAAAAATTCACGCTGGACTGGTTCAAGGACAGTTGGAAATCAATGTCTATGGTATACGCGGGAATGCCCTGCACCGTGCTTCTAACGCTTCCCGTAGGAGCGGTGTTTTATCTTAACGGAACGCTTGAACTCGGAACATGGATATTTGTGATGATGCTGAATTTAAGCATTGCCGCACCGCTTACAAGAATAATAAATTTTTTTCCGATGTTCCCGCAGGTAGACTATACTGTAAGGCAGCTTGAAAAGCTCTATTCCGGAGAGGACGTTCAATCGGGAAATATTACGGCTTTCCCCGAAAATTTTGATATAGAGTTGAAAAACGTTGATTTCGCGTATAATGAAAAAAACGTTTTGAATAACATAAACTTCACGGCGAAACAGGGACGTATGACCGCGATAGTCGGAGAGTCGGGCAGCGGAAAATCCACGATAGCAAGGTTGATAGTACATTACTGGGACGTGAGCGGAGGCTCGATCCTTATCGGCGGCAGAGATATACGCGAGTATTCATTTGATACGCTGATGAATATGACCTCGTTTGTGTCGCAGGATAACTTCCTGTTCAAGGGTACTATCGCCGAAAATCTCCGAATGGGAAAGAAAAACGCGTCCGTTGAGGAAATGATTTCAGCGGCAAAGGCGGCTGCCTGCCACGACTTTATTTCAAAGCTGCCCAGGGGTTATGACACGGAGGTGGGAACTCTCGGCGGAAAGCTGTCGGGCGGTGAGCGGCAACGTATCACCATTGCGAGAGCGATGTTGAAAAATGCCCCGATTATAATTCTTGATGAGGCGACGGCGTCCATAGACCCCGATAACGAAACGCAGATAACCAAAGCTCTCGCCGCGCTTACCAAAGGGAAAACGGTTATCACTATCGCTCATAGATTAAAAACGATTGAACGTGCCGACAAGATTGTCGTGCTGGAAAACGGCTTCGTAAGTGCTGTGGGAGATCATATGGAGCTTATGGAAAGCAGCCCGCTTTATCGAAAACTGCAGGAAATGAGCGCACTTTCGGGTCAATGGAATATCGCCGTAAAGGAGGGGGAAAATGTTTAAATTTATTAAAAGAATTATGGGTATCTCGGGAGAATACCGCAAAAAGCTGAATATAGCGTATGTTCTGTCGTTTTTCGAAAGCCTGTTTTCAAACGTTCCCGTGTTTATGGTTTTATACATTCTGATGGAAATTTTAAACAACACCTTTTCGGTAAAAACAATTGTAATATCGTCAATCGGAATTGTTGTCGGAGTGGTAGTGAGAATGATTTTGAGATACCTCGTTGACGTAAATCAATCGGGAGTAGGTTATGAGATTTTCGCCCGTGAGCGAATGAACTTCGGGGATAAGCTGAAGCGTTTCCCGATGGGATTTTTCTCGGAGGGAAACACCGGCAGCGTGACCTCGGTGATAACAAACGACATTTCGTTTGTGGAGGAACACGGAATGGACACGTTAGGAAAGATCACCTCAAGCGTTCTGGGGCTTGTCATTTCCTTTATTTTTCTTCTTGTTATAAATTGGCAAACCGCGCTGGTTATGGCGGCGGTCGTGGGATTGTTTTCGATCGCCTTCGGATGTGCCCATAAGGTAGCGAGGGTTGAGGCGGAAAATCAACAGGCGGCACAGAATCAGCTCGTTGGAACGGTTATCGAATACATAAAGGGTATGCCTGTTGTAAAAGCGTTTAATCTTGCGGGAGAAAATCACAAAGCCACGGCGGAGGATTTTAAAAAACTTTCCGACGCACAGATACGGTTTGAAAAACGGTTTACTATTCCCATTATATTATCACAATGCACAACGGGTCTGGGAACGGCGGCAATCATAGCCGCATGCGGAATTGCGGGGCTTTATAATCTGATCTCTTTACCTTATATCATCGCTCTTTCCGTGTTTGCGTTTGAATTGGTATTGCCGATGCTGGCTCTTATCGGAATAACCGCATTCAGAGTAGCCGACGCTTCTCTTGACAGATACGATAAAGTCCGCAAAACCGCCGAAATTCCCGATACGGGGGAAAATATCCCGCTTTTGAACCATGACATAGATTTTGAAAACGTATGCTTCGGTTATGATGAAAACGACGTGTTGAAAAATCTCAGCTTTCATATTCCGCAAAATACCATGACCGCGCTGGTGGGAAAGAGCGGTTGCGGAAAAAGCACTGTCGTAAATCTTATCGCGCGTTTCTGGGATACGAACTCCGGCAGTGTGAAGATCGGAGGGGTGAACGTCCGCGATATGTCGGTCGACAGCCTACTGAAAAATATCAGCGTGGTATTTCAGAATGTTTATCTTTTTAACGATACGATTTTTAATAATGTAGCTTTCGGAAAGAAAAACGCGTCGCGCGAGGACGTTATTTCCGCCTGCAAAAAGGCACGCTGTCACGACTTTATAATGGCGCTCCCGAACGGATATGATACGGTTATCGGCGAGGGCGGCGGAACGCTATCGGGCGGGGAAAAGCAGCGCGTTTCAATCGCAAGAGCCATACTGAAGGACGCTCCGATAGTATTGCTTGACGAGGCTACGGCAAGCGTCGATCCCGATAATGAAGCCTATATCCAACAGGCTATCACCGAAATGGTCAAGGGCAAAACGCTTGTGGTGATCGCTCACAAGCTTACCTCGATAACCCGCGCCGATCAGATACTTGTGATCGATAACGGTGAAATTGCGGAAAAAGGTACGCATTCCGAGCTTGTAGGGAAGAACGGCGCTTATGCGGATTTGTGGAAGAAACAGGTTTCGCAATAGGACATTTGACAATAACGGCTTCGCAGTTCTTTGCGAATCCGTTATTGTTTTATCTGTGTATTTTAAATTTTTTTACAAAAAGCACTTGACAAATCAAGAATTTTGTGCTATTATAACATTGTTACATAGCAGTGTTATACGAGGTGATAAAATGTCCGAAAATGATAGATCCACGCTTAATTTAATTCATAAAGCCGCAATGGAGGAGTTCCTTGAAAAGGGATTTAAAAGCGCCTCCCTGCGTAATATCGTCAAGACCGCGGGAGTTACCACGGGCGCGTTTTACGGCTACTACGGGAGCAAGGAAGATCTGTTCAAATCGCTTGTAGACAAGGTTTACAAGCATATTATGAGGGTTTACAAAACCTTTCACAAAAAATTTACCGAGCTTTCTTTTGAGGAGCAGCCGCGCAATATGGGAATGTTCTCTCAAAAAGCAATGTCGGATATTCTCGAATATTGCTGTAAAAATCTTAACGAAATAAAGCTGATTTTGGAATGTTCCGAGGGAACAAAATACGCGTTTATGATCGACGAAATGGTAGAGCTGGAAGTGGAGGCGACCTACCGCTATTACGAAACGCTTGAAAAGCTCGGCAGGCCCGCACCGCCAATCGACAGACAGCTTGAACACATTCTGGCGACGGGTATGCTGAACGCATTCTTTGAGGTAATCCGGCACGAAATGCCGCTTGATAAAGCGCGTAATTATTTAAGTCAGCTTTGGGATTTTCAAAGCGCGGGCTGGATGAAAATTATGGGGCAGTAAAGCCCTTTAATTTTACGCATAAGTTAGCCTAAGCTAATTGTAAGGAGGTAATTACATTGAAGAAAAAATCAAATCTCCCGCGGCTTTTGGGGTATGCGGGAAAGAGAAAAATACTCACGTATCTGTCGTGGGTTTTCGCGGGTTTAAGCGCGCTTATCGCGCTCGTGCCGTTTTGGTACATCTGGCGTATTCTGAAAGAGGTGATCGAGGTATCGCCGAATTTTTCCGAAGCGCGGAATATCACAGGCTACGGTTGGAGCGCAGTTTTATGGGCGGTCGCAGCTGTTCTGGTGTATATCACGGGGCTGATGTGTTCGCATTTGGCGGCGTTCAGGATTGCCACTAATATGCGTATTAAAATGACAGACCACATCTCGAAATTGCCCACGGGCGAGATCGAGAAGATTGGCAGCGGCAAGCTGCGCCGAACTATCACCGAAACCGCGGGCGCGGCGGAAACCTACCTCGCGCACCAGTTGCCCGACAAGTCCAAGGCGATTTTCACGGTTATAGGAATGCTCCTGCTGCTATTTATTTTCGATTGGAGATTGGGGCTGCTTAGCCTGGTGCCCGTCTTTGTAGGATTTCTCTGTATGACAAGGATGACGGGCAAGGAAATGCAGCGCAAAATGACGGAATATCAGAACGCGCTAGCCGATATGTCGAACGAGGCGGTGGAGTACGTCCGCGGGATACCCGTTGTAAAAACGTTCGGACAGACGGTTTTCTCGTTCAAAAAATTCAAGAGAACCATCGATAATTACGAAAAGTGGACGATTGCCTATACCAACGATCTGGGCGGTCCGATGTGCTTTTATACGCTTGCGGTAAACGGCGTTTTCGCGTTTCTGATACTCGGCGCGTTCTGGCTCGGAGGCGGAAACGTAACGCCCGATTTTCTGCTGAATATGCTCTTTTACATTATCATTACGCCCGTTATTACGCTCACTATGACAAAACTGATGTTTATGAGCGAGAACCAAATGGTCGTAGCGGACGCGCTTGCGCGAATAGACGGCGTGCTTGATCTGAAACCGCTTTCCGAGCCGCAAAACAGACAGCACCCGCAGGACAACTCCATTGTTTTGAAAAACGCAGCATTCAGCTACGATGGCAGGAAAAACGCGGTCGATAACATTTCGCTTGAAATAAAATCAGGCGAAAAGGCGGCGTTTGTCGGTCCTTCGGGCGGTGGTAAATCGACGCTTGCAAGCCTAATCGCAAGATTCTTTGACGTTAATTCGGGAGAGATTAAAATAGGCGGCGTGAACATCAAAAACATTGCCAAAGAGGAGCTTATGAACACGGTGTCGTTCGTGTTCCAGAACAGCAAGCTTATTAAAGCGTCCATTTTCGATAACGTGAGGTTAGGAAATCCTAACGCTACGGACGAGGAGGTCACGGCGGCTTTGAAAGCGGCTCAATGCGCGGATATAATCGAAAAATTCCCGGACGGGATAAATACGGTGATAGGCTCGAAGGGCGTATATCTTTCGGGTGGCGAGGCTCAACGGATAGCAATAGCAAGGGCGTTTTTGAAGAACACACCGATAATCATTCTGGACGAGGCGACGGCGTTTGCCGATCCCGACAACGAAGTAAAGGTCCAGGCGGCGATGAACGAGCTTGCGAGAAACAAAACGGTTATAATGATAGCGCACAGGCTCTCAACCGTGCGGAATGTTGACAGGATTTTCGTTATAGAGGACGGAAAAATCCGCGAGAAAGGCACGTTTGACGAGCTGAAAAATTCGCGCGGGCTGTTCTCGAAAATGTGGGCGGATTATCAAAGCTCCGCCGAGTGGAAAGTTGCAAAGGAGGTTTAAAAATGGTAAAGTATCTTCAAAGAAGATTTGCGCTGTCGCATAAGGGCGCCGTCGACGTGATAAAGGGCGGGCTGTTCTGCGCGCTGCAAAACGTCTCGTTTATGCTGCCCGTCGGACTGCTCTATATGCTCGTTCGCGAGCTTTTGAGCGGAGATTTGAGCGTTTCAAAACTTCCGTTTTTCATAATCGGTATCGTTATCTGTTCCGCGTTTATTTTGCTTGCGACGCGTTTTGAGTATAACGGAACTTACCTTGCAACTTATCTTGAAACGGGCGTTCGGCGAATTTCCCTTGCCGAAAAGCTGCGCCGTATCCCGCTGTCGTTTTTCGGCAAAAAAGACCTCGCCGACCTAACGTCCGCGATCATGAACGACTGCGCGGTGCTTGAAGCAAGTCAGTCACATTTCGTTTCTCCGCTTATCGGCGCGGCGCTTTCCACAACGGTCATCGCGCTCTCAACGCTTTTCTTTGATTGGAAAATGGGGCTTGCGGCGGTTTGGGTGCTGCCCGTGGCTTTCGCTATCGTGGGGTTCGCGTCCAAGGTACAGCGCGGACTTTCAAAAAAATCAATGAGCGCGAAAATCGCCTGCGAGGACGGAATACAAGAGTGTATGGAATGTATGAGCGACCTGCGCTCAAACAACGCTGAGCGCAAATATCTTAAAGGCTTGCACGAAAAAATCCGCGGCGTTGAACATCGGCTCATCATATCGGAACTTGGCACGGCGGCGTTTGTCGTGTCGGCGGGATTGGTTCTGCGTCTCGGAATTGCGACGACCGCGCTTGTCGGAGCGTATCTGCTAACGCGCGGAGAGCTTGACGTGCTGACGTTTTTTATGTTCCTGCTTGTGGTTTCGAGATTATACGATCCGCTTGAGGGTACGCTGCAAAACCTCGCTGCGATAATCGCCACAAATTCTAATATAGAGCGTATGAACGAAATCCTTGACTGCGAAATTCAAGGCGGCAGCACCGAGCTTTCCAACAAAAACTGCGATATAAGTTTCGACAGCGTAGGTTTTTCTTACAAGAACGGCGAAACGGTTCTCGATAACGTAACGTTTACCGCGAAGCAGGGCGAGGTCACCGCTCTGGTAGGACCGTCGGGCGGCGGAAAAACGACCGTTTCACGGCTTGCCGCGAGATTTTGGGATATTGAACGCGGCAAAATAACGGTCGGCGGCACGGACATTTCAACCGTCAATCCCGAAGCTTTGATGAGCTTATATTCGATAGTTTTTCAAGACGTAACGCTGTTCGATAATACCGTTATGGAAAATATCCGCATCGGAAAAAAAGACACGTCGGACGAGGAGGTTTTAGCGGCGGCAAAGCTTGCGAACGTCGACGAATTTGCCGAAAAACTGCCCGAAAAGTATGACACGAAAATCGGCGAGAACGGCTGCGAGCTATCGGGCGGCGAACGTCAGCGAATTTCGATAGCCCGCGCGTTCTTGAAAGACGCACCAATAATACTGCTTGACGAGGCAACCGCCTCGCTCGACGTGGAAAACGAAACAGCGATACAAAGTGCGCTATCAAGGCTTATCAGGAACAAGACCGTACTTGTTATCGCGCACCGAATGAGGACGGTCGCCAACGCCGACAAGATAGTCGTGCTGTCTGACGGAAAGGTCGCGGAGCAAGGCGCTCCAAGCGAACTGCTTAAACAAAACGGTATTTTTGCGCGAATGGCGAAGCTCCAGACCGAAAGCGCGGAGTGGACGCTGAAGTAAAGCAGCGTACAGTTGCGGTGCATAGTCGGCGGCGCGGGATTTTACTCCGCGCCGCTCATAGGTACTCCGAGCTTATCGGGAAGAACGGCACTTGTGCGGATTTGCGGCAAAAACAGGTTTCGCAATAGGTATTCTTGATATAAAAAAGGTCGTGGAGTTTCCCCGACCTTTTTCTTTTAACCGATGCCGCAAAACACGTAACTATACCAAAGCCTTGCCAAGATTTACGCAAGCTGCTTCCGCCTCCGCATCGGGTGCTTCGTTACAGATCACGCTGTCACAGGCAAGAACCGCTCCTTTTGCTATACAGGATTCCTCCCAGCTTCGCATCCATTCTCCGTCACCCCAACCGTATGAACCGAACAACGCGATCTTCTTGCCGCCGAGCTTTGGCTCGCAGCTTGCGAACATCGGCTCGAATTCGCTTTCCTCAAGCTGCTCCGATCCCATTGACGGGCAGCCGAACGCTATTGCGTCAAAGCTGTCCATCAGATCGGCGCTGAATTCCGCCGCGGTAAAGCTCGTAACCTCCGCACCTGCGGCTTTTGCGCCTTCGGCGACTTTAAATGCCATAGATTCCGTATTACCCGTACCGCTCCAATAAACTACCGCTATTTTACTCATTATGTAAAACTCCTTTCGTTGCCGGGAAAGCGCTTTACGCCCCCCAAAAATATATGGTCAAGCAGCCACGGTAAGCTGCATAACACTCCTTCCCTGTTCCCATAGCCGCATATAGACCGTTTCGCATTTCTTATAACGTGCGAAGGTCTTTGCAGCCTCGCACTCGTTGCAATACACTTTCCAACATCCCGTGCATTTACAATTTTGTCCTTTGTTTGTGATGAAGCCGATCACATCGTCAAGAGGGTATCCGAGGAATATCCCGATCTCGTGCGGGAAATCTTCAAGCTCGGTCAAATGCGCTCTCAGCGTGGAAAGCGCCGTTCCGATATCCGAACCGCCGTACCCGTTGCTTAGAAGAAAGCGCCTTATCTTAGGACAGCGCAGCTCCTCGCGAAGCTTGTTTATTCTGAAAACGTAGATCAAAGCGCGATTATCCGCTTCCCGAAGCGGGATCATAGCAACGCCCTTGTCGGATAAGCGTTTATTCCACTCACCAAGAACCTCGTTCAGTTCCTGCGGACAGGTAAATCCAAGCGTAAAAAGACTTGCCGTCTTTAAGGACGCGAGAGTAGGCGAACAATGCCGTATCAGGCTTCTTTCAATGCTTTCGGATAAATTCATATGCGCTCCTCCGTGTTTCACTGCTTATACGTTAGCCTGCACTAACTTGGCAACTAAGAAAATTGCCGGCACAAACAAGTCGGCAAACCTAAGAGTTAGCATTAACTAACTCACGTGTTTATTATAACACATCATATTCCGGTTGTCAATAGCTTTTTTTATTTTATTCAAAATTTTTTAAAAACCCTCTTGACATTTTGAAAAAAATATGGTAAAGTATATTAGTAGAATAACGATGTTATGTTAAGGGGCAATCAATTGGACGATAGTAAAGAAACAAAAGAGCGGCTTTTGGAAAGCG
Organism: uncultured Oscillospiraceae bacterium; assembly: GCA_910587465.1. GTDB lineage: Bacteria > Bacillota > Clostridia > Oscillospirales > Ruminococcaceae > CAG-115. Next base: position 8,587 of record CAJUMS010000051.1, on the reverse strand, counting down.
CGCTCGCGGAGTTTTCGGAAAAGGGCTACATGAAAGCTTCGCTGCGTAAGATATGCGCGGGCGCGGGAGTTACGACGGGCGCGTTGTATTTCTTTTTCAATGACAAGGAAGATTTGTTCGCGGCAATCGTTGAACAGCCCTTTAACGAACTGAAGAAGCTGCTGCTGGAGCATTTTGCTGCGGAGCATGAAATCCCGCTGTCCGAAATGTACAAGCATATTGAGAACGGTCACGACGCGCTTTCCTCGGCGCTGATACATCATCTTTACACAAACCGCGACCCGTTTATGCTGCTGCTCACAAAAGCGCAGGACACGCGTTTTGAGCGTTGTGTTGACGAAATGGCTGATATGATTGACAAAGCCTTCCGCTCAATGGCGAGGGTTATGGCTCGGCAGCTCCCGGATAAGCGTGTGAATTCATATATGCTGCATTGGCTCTCTCATATGATTGTTGACGCATTTGTTCATCTCATAACTCACGAGCCGAACGAGAAAAAGGCGGTCAAAACAATGACGCGTATAATGAATTTTTTTGTTAAAAGCTGGGTCGAGCTTGTGTTTGAAAACAAAGAAAAATAATATTCTGCCGTACAGATGTACGGCAAATATTAAGAAAGAAACATAACAATGTTATGCTGATGTTATGTAATATCGTCAAGAACCGCTTTCGGGCGGTTAAAATAAAAATATGCGGTTAGCATATGCTAATCGAACGGAGGTTTTACAATGTATCTTGAAGTAACTGACGTAAAGAAAAGCTACGGAAAGGATTCGAGCTATATCCAAGTGCTGAAAGGGATAACGACGGGTGTTGAGCGCGGTCAGATGTGCGTTATCCAAGGCACGAGCGGCAGCGGAAAATCCACGCTGCTGAACTGTATCGGCGGTCTGGACACAATGGATTCCGGCTCGGTCAAGGTGGACGGTAAGGAGATATTCGGCTTGAAGCCCGACGCGCTGTCGGATTACCGCCGAGACAATCTCGGGTTTATTTTTCAGTTTTACAACCTTGTCCCAAATCTTACGGTTCGCGAAAATATTCAGGTGTGCGAATATCTTGCGGATGATCCCCTCGACATCAATGAACTTCTGGAAACGCTCGGGCTTGCCGAGCACCGCAACAAATTCCCGTCGCAGCTATCGGGCGGTCAGCAGCAAAGGTGCGCTATCGCGAGAGCGCTCATCAAGAACCCCAAGCTGCTGCTCTGCGACGAGCCGACGGGCGCGCTGGACTCCAAGACCTCGCGGGATATTCTTGTGCTCCTTGAAAAGATCAACAAAAAATACGGCACCACCATGCTGATCGTAACGCACAACAACTCCGTAAAAAATATGGTGCATAAGGTTATCATCGTCAAGGACGGGCTGATCAAAAAGGACTACATAAACGAAACGCGCGTACCCGCCGCCGAACTGGAGGACCTGTGATGAATAAAATTCTGAATAAGCGGATATTCCGCGACGTAAAAGAGAATTTTTGGCGGTGGTTGGCACTGTTTCTGATGATCGTTATGGGAATGTACATCGTGACGGCGGTGGTCGGCGCGGCGGAAAATATCATCACGGGGAGTGCGGAGAGCGCCGAAAAAAATCACGTCGAGCACGGCGAGTTTTCGGTGTTCGTACCTCTTACCGACGAGCAGGAAAAGGCTTTGCGTGATATGGGGATCACACTTGAACGCAAATTCTCCGCCGATATTTCGCTTGACGACAATTCCGTTCTTCGGTTAATGAAAAACCGCGAGGAGATAAACCTGATCGCGCATGACAGCGGCAGGCTCGCGGAAAAAGACGGAGAGATTGTCCTTGAAAAACGCTACTGCGAGGAGCATCATTATTCGGTCGGCGACAAAATAAAAATCGCCGATACCGATTTTGAAATTGTGGGAATCGGCACAACGCCGGATTATGATCTTCCGACAAGCTCCTTTTCGGACATGGCGGCGGAAAGCTCGCTTTTCGGGACGGCGTTTGTAACCTCGGAGCAGTATGTGGAAATCCTCGAAAGCGCACAAAAAGTCGAGGACTTCACCTACGCTTACCGCTTGGGAAACGACGTGTCGGACGACGACGTACGCAGCACGGTCAAGGGCTTTGCGTTTGATTATGAGGAGGTTGACGATCAGTATTTCCGCGAGATGATTTCCGAAATCACCGATAAAAGAGACGAGCTTCGGAACGGCATGGACGAGCTGAATGACGGCGCGAAACAGCTTCGCGACGCATTGAAAGTACTCTCGGAAAACGGCGGCGCGTTGGCGGAATTTGCGCCGGAATACATCGCGGGAGTATCGGCGGCGAGCGACGGAGCACGGGAGCTTGCCGACGGCACGGAAAAGTTTAAGGGTAAAACAAACGAGCTTATTGACGAATTATTCGATATTAAAATCGAAAATCTCACGGCGTTCGTAACGGCAGACGAAAATCCGCGTATTCTTGCGGCGTCGGGCGATATGCAGATGAACAAGGAAATGGGCTTGCTTGCGGGAGTGGTCGTAATGGCGCTGTTCGCCTACGTGATTTCCGTGTTCGTCATTCACCAAATAAACCGCGAATCGAGCGTGATCGGGGCGCTATACGCTCTCGGAGCGAAGAAAAAAGACTTGCTGATACACTACATAACGCTGCCCACGGCGGTTACGTTTTTCGGCGGGCTGGTCGGCGCGGCGATCGGCTTTTCGGACGCGGGCGTAAGGCAGCTGATGGGCGATACGTACTCGTATTTCTCGGTTCCCGCGCTCGATACGATATATCCCGCGTATCTTATTATTTATTCGGTGATCATGCCGCCGCTTATCTCGGTTATCGTGAATTCGCTCGTTATCAGCAAACGGCTGTCGCAGACCGCGCTGTCGCTGATACGAAACGAGCAGAAATCCTCGAAGCTGCGCGGCGTAGAACTCACGGGCAACAATTTCGTGCGCAATTTCCGTATCCGCCAAATGCTCAGAGAGATACGCACAAGCGTTACCGTGGTGATCGGAATGTTTATCTCGCTGCTGATCTTTATGCTCGGGCTGAATTGCTTTATCCTGTGTGAGAACGTTCAAACCGACAGCGTGAGCGGCACAAAATTTGAGTATATGTACACGCTGAAATACCCCGAAAAGACTGCTCCCGAGGGTGCGGAGGCGTGCTATACCGAATCGCTTTCCAAGACGGAAATGGGCTACACGCTTGACGTTTCGATTATCGGAATTGACGGTGATAACAAATACTTTGACGCAAAGCCGAAAAGCGGGAAAAGCAGCGTTGTTATCGGGAAATCAATTGCCGAAAAATACGGCGTTCATAAAGGCGACAAGCTCATTCTGACCGACAGCGCGAACGAAATGGACTATGCCTTTACGGTAGAGGGCATATGCGGTTATTCCACGGGACTGACCGCGTTTATGGATATTAACAGTATGAGGGAGCTGTTCGGGCAAGAGGACGATTATTACAATACGCTGCTCTCCGACAAGCCGCTTGATATCGACGACGGCAGGGTGTATTCAGTAACGACCCGCGCGGACGTAGAACGCTCCTCTGCGGTGTTCGGCGAGCTGATGTCGCCCATGGTCGTGATGATGATCTCGGTTTCCGCAGTGATATTTCTCGTAGTGATGTATTTGATGATGGGTGTTATGATCGACCGTTCGAGCTTCGGAATATCGCTTATCAAGGTGTTCGGATTCCGCTCAAAAGAGGTGCGCAGGCTCTATCTTAACGGCAACACCGTTGTCGTAGCTGTCGGCGCGATCATCGGTATACCGCTTTCCAAGCTCGCAATGGATGCTATCTATCCCTGGGCGGTCGCGAACGTAGCCTGCGGACTGAACGTGCGGTTCGAATGGTATACGTATCCGCTGATATTCGCGGGAGTGATGGCGGTTTATTTTATCATTAACGCACTTCTCGTGCGGAAAATAAACGGGATAACTCCCGCGGAGGTACTCAAAAACAGGGAGTAATTACCGCCTGAGCAGTCAAAATCTCAAAAAGTGAAATAAATTTGTACAAAATTCCCTTTGACAATCCCGCGAAAAAATAATATAATATTATCAATGATGTGTAGCTTGCCGCGTAAATCCAATCGGCGGGCTGCACATTTTTTGTTTTCGAAGGGGGTATTATGGATTTGAATAACAAAAAAATGGCGGCTTATCCGGTGAGAAAGCTGATGCTTTCAATGGGGATACCGATGATCGTTTCAATGGTTTTACAGGCGGTTTACAACATCGTGGACAGCGCGTTCGTGTCCAATATGGCGATAGGCGGAGAGGATGCGCTCAACGCGCTTACGCTCGCGTTCCCGATGCAGATACTTATGGTAGCGGTGGGTATAGGAACCGGAGTGGGTGCAAACGTTCTCGCCGCGAAAAGTATGGGACAAAAGGACGCGGCACTTGCCGGAAACACCGCAGGAAACGCTGTTTTCCTCGGCGCGGCAGTCTATGTCGTATTCCTTGTTTTCGGGCTGTTCGGAGCGGGTGCGTATATCGGCTCTCAAACCGATAATGCCGTTATATCCGCGATGGGCACGGAGTATTTAAGCATTTGCTGCGTACTTTCGTTCGGAATGTGATGTTCGCCGTTTTTCAAAAGCTGCTTCAGGCAGCGGGGCATTCTCTTTGCTCGACAATAGCGCAAATACTCGGCGCGGTCACAAATATTATCCTTGACCCGATATTTATCTACGGTCTGCTCGGTTTCCCTAAAATGGGAGTAAGGGGGCGCGGCATACGCAACGGTGATCGGGCAGATCGTTTCGTTTACTGCCGCGCTTATCTTCCATATCAGATTCAACAAGGCAATGCGGATAAGTGCTCGGGATTTCATTCCGTCGCCGCGGATCATCGGCAAAATATACGCGGTCGTTCTGCCCGCGATAATCTCACAAGCACTGATATCCGTAATGACATACGGAATGAATTTGATTTTGCACGGAATAAGCGAAAATATGGTAACGGCATACGGGTTGTATTATAAAATACAGCAATTTCTGCTGTTCGCGGCTTTTGGAATGCGCGACGCGATAACCCCGATCACCGCGTTCAGCTACGGTATGCGCGACGATAAAAGAATAAAAGACTGCTTGAAATACGGGCAGCTTTACACGGGCGCGATCATGCTGACAGGGTGTGTGGTATTGGAGATTTTTGCCGTGCCGTTTTCGGAGATATTCGGACTATCGGGCGAAACGCTGACGCTTTGCGTGAGCGCCGTTCGCGTTATTTCGGCGGGACTTGTTTTCGTGGGGATAAACATAGCGTTTCAGGGATTTTTTCAGGCGCTCGGCAGCGGTGTTGCATCGCTGATTATTTCGGTTTGCCGACAGCTGCTGTTTGTGTTTCCTATCGCGATAGGATTTGCATAGTTTGTCAAATTCGATGAAAATACAAGGTGGCTCGTCTGGCTGGCTTTTCCGTGCGCCGAACTTCTTACCGCGATTATCTCCGTATTTATGTTGAAAAAAATATCTCAGAAAATAGGGAAAAATGTCTTGACAAATTGAAAAAAATGTATTATAATTTAAGTAGGGTTAGCATTGGCTAACCCTACTTTTTGGCACTGAGTTAGCTAATGCTAACGCAAATAGGAGGTCTGTTTATGATGATAAACAAACGCTTGATCTCAACGATCGGGAGATCAAAAAAACACATAGCCGGAAGCGTTATCGTACAATGGGTAAGTCTGATCTTCAACATCGTGATGATCTTTTCCATAGCTAATCTGCTCGGAAAGCTTGCCGAAAATTCAATAACGGAAAACGATATTGTTTTCACGGCATTTGCAGCATTGACAGCGGTCGTTGTGCGGTTTATCTGTTCGCGTTTACAGGCGAGATTCGGTTTTCTCGCCTCGAAAACAGTCAAGAAAACCCTACGCGAAATGATATATAAAAAACTGCTGCGGTTGGGCATCAGCTATACTAACGATGTGTCGACCGCCGAGGCGGTACAGGTTTCGGTAGAGGGCGTGGATCAGCTTGAAACATATTTCGGCTCGTATCTGCCGCAGTTCTTCTACGCGATGATTGCGCCGCTTACCCTGTTCGCGGTGCTGGCGTTTGTAAGCGTTAAGGCGGCTGCAGCGCTGCTGATCTGCGTACCGCTTATCCCCGTGGTTATCATCGTTATTCAGAAGATCGCAAAGCGGCTTCTGTCAAAATATTGGGGGCAGTACACACAGCTCTGCGACACTTTTCTTGAGAATTTGCAGGGACTTACGACGTTGAAAATCTATCAGGCGGACGAATACAAAAACCAAAAAATGAACGAGGAATCCGAAAAGTTCCGCAAGATAACAATGAAGGTGCTGACAATGCAGCTCAACTCCATAACCGTAATGGACTTGGTGGCTTACGGCGGCGCGGCGCTTGGAATAATTATGGCAGCAAGCGAATTCAACGCAGGCGCGATAGGCTTTGCGGGGTGTTTCGCTATAATTCTGCTGTCAGCGGATTTCTTTATTCCTATGAGGCAACTCGGCAGCTTTTTCCATGTGGCAATGAACGGAATAGCGGCGAGCGATAAAATTTTCCGTCTTATAGACCTTCCCGAACCCGAGCGGAAAACCGCCGAAATATCGCCAGAAAAATGTGAAATTACGGTCAAAAATCTCCGCTATTCCTACGACGAAAGCCGCGAGGTGCTGCATGGTATTGATATTGAAATTCCCCGTCGATCATTTACCGCGATAGTCGGCGAAAGCGGCTGCGGGAAATCCACGGTCGCGGCGGTGCTTATGGGGCGTAATAAAAATTACGGCGGAAGTGTGAAGATCGGCGGCAACACGGAGCTTTCCGGAATATCCGAGGAAAGCCTTATGCGAAACGTTACATATATAGGTCACAACAGCTATCTGTTCAAGGGAACGGTTCGCGATAATCTGCTTATGGGCAGCCAGAACGCCGACGATAACGCGCTTTGGGACGTGCTTCAAAAAACAAATCTTGCGGAATTTCTGCGCTCGGAGAACGGTCTTGACACAATACTCTCCGAAAACGCCGCTAATCTTTCAGGCGGTCAGCGGCAGCGATTGGCGCTTGCCCGCGCGCTGCTGCACGATTCGCCGATATACATATTTGACGAGGCAACAAGCAACGTCGACGTTGAGAGCGAGAATGAAATCATGAAGCAGATAACGCAGCTCGCCGAAACGAAAACGGTAATTCTGATATCACACAGATTGGCAAACTGTGCGGGCGCGGATACAATATACGCAATGGAAAACGGAGAAATTATTGAGCGGGGAACTCACGAGAAATTGCTGCAAAACAGCGGTTTATACTCCGAATTGTGTAACGCTCAGCAGCGACTTGAAAATCTCGGAATGGAGGCAGTCTGAATGAAAAAGCACGGCAATTTAAATATAATGTTTCGGCTTATCGGCTTGATAAAACCGCTGCTCGGGTTTATGATATCAGCGGTCACAATGGGCGTTATCGGGCATTTGTGCGCTTCGTTTATCACGATTTTCGGTGGGTATGCGCTGTTGGATATTCTCGGAACGGGCAGTCCCGTCACGATGAATACCGTGTTTGTCTGCGTAATAATTTTCGCGTTGGCAAGGGGATTTCTGCGCTACGGCGAGCAGTCCTGCAATCATTATATCGCTTTCAAGCTGCTGGCTATAATTCGCAATCATGTGTTCAGGGCGCTTCGACGGCTTTGTCCGGCAAAGCTGGAGTGCCGCGGAAAGGGCGATATGATCTCGGTCATCACCTCGGATATAGAGCTGTTGGAGGTGTTCTACGCGCACACTATCTCGCCGATTTGTATTGCCGTTATCTTCTCCGTGATAATGTGCGTGTTTATCGGCTCGTATAATTTTGTTTTGGGGATAACTGCCGCGCTCGGATATGCCGCGGTCGGGGTATTCGTGCCAATCATTATCTCTAAAAGGAGCGGAAGCGCGGGCGCGGAATTCCGCAGAGAATCGGGAGAGCTTTCAAGCTTTGTATTGGACAGTCTGCGAGGACTTCGTGAAACGATACAGTATGACAACGGCGAAAAACGCCTTAATGAGCTTAACCGAAAAACCGATATTTTATCGGAGAAACAAGAAAAACTCAGCCGCGGCGCGGGACTTGACGCGGCGATAACAAACACGGTAATTCTGATATTTGATCTGATAATGCTCGCAGTTAGCGCGCTGCTTTGCTCTAATGGAACGGTGGAATTAGACAGAGTGCTTATTCCGACTATTGCAATGATGGCATCATTCGGACCCGTTATCGCGTTGGCGAACCTCGGCGTTTCGCTGCAAAATACCTTCGCGGCGGGAGATCGCGTGCTTGATGTTCTCGATGAGCAGCCCGTTATCGAGGATATATTGAACGACAAGGATATTGTATTCACGGGCGCGGAATGTGAAAACGTGACATTCTCTTATGACAACGAAATAATTCTCGACAATTTGAGTATCGAAATTCCCAAAGGGAAAATTATCGGGATTTCGGGGAAAAGCGGCTCGGGCAAATCCACCTTGCTTAAACTTTTAATGCGATTCTGGAACGTCAACAGCGGCGAAATAAAAATGTCGGACGTCAAATGCAAAAGTAAATGCAACACAAAGCAGAAAAGTGTTGCAATAACCTC
>CAJUMS010000050.1 GCA_910587465.1 uncultured Oscillospiraceae bacterium | reverse complement strand
GTTTTGCCCGTCACCTGATTGACTATCTCATCGAGCGTATAACCAACAGCGATCCTCGCCGCGACCTTTGCTATCGGATATCCCGTTGCTTTGGATGCGAGCGCCGACGAACGCGATACACGCGGGTTTACCTCGATAACGGCATAGTCAAAGCTGTCGGGCTTAAGCGCAAACTGGCAGTTGCAGCCGCCCTCGACCTCAAGCGCCTGAATGATATCCAGCGCCGCCGTGCGGAGCATCTGGTACTCCTTATCTGCGAGAGTTACGCAGGGCGCTACGACAATGCTGTCGCCTGTGTGAACGCCTACGGGGTCGAAATTCTCCATTGAGCAGACGGTGATAACATTGCCCTTGCTGTCACGCATGACTTCAAACTCAACCTCTTTCCAGCCCGAAATGCACTTCTCGACCAGAATTTGCGTTATAGGTGAGAGCCGCAGACCGTTTGTCGCGATCTCGTGGAGCTCCTCGTGTGTTTCGGCGATACCGCCGCCCGTACCTCCTAGCGTGAACGCTGGGCGCACTATGACGGGATATCCAATCTCCTCCGCGAAATCCATAGCATCCTCAAGCGTCTCAACTACCTTGGATGGGATACACGGCTGACCGATATCCTCCATTGTGTCCTTGAACGCCTGTCTGTCCTCCGCCTTGTGAATGGTCTCGGGATTGGAGCCGAGCAGCTTTACGCCGTGCTCCTCAAGAAATCCGCTTTCGGCGAGCTGCATTGACAGCGTGAGCGCGGTCTGTCCGCCCAGATTTGAGACGACGCTGTCGGGTTTCTCAATCTCGATAACGCGCTTTACTACCTCTAAGGTAAGCGGCTCGATGTAAATTTTGTCCGCCATATGCTTGTCTGTCATTATCGTTGCGGGGTTGGAGTTGATGAGCACTACCTCCAGACCCTCCTGCTTTAACGCGCGGCAAGCCTGTGTTCCCGCGTAGTCGAACTCCGCGGCTTGCCCTATGACGATAGGTCCCGAACCTATTACCAAAACTTTTTTTATATCACTTCTTAACGGCATTACTTAGTTCCTCCCCATCAGCTTTATGAACTCGTCAAATAAATACGAGGTATCGTGCGGACCGCCGCACGCCTCGGGATGGAATTGCACCGTAAATGCGGGCGCGTTGGTGTATCGTACGCCCTCGCAGGTGCCGTCGTTGCCGTTTATGTGACTGACCTTGCCCGCGTTCTCGGGAACTGAATCGCCGATGACTGCGTAGCCGTGGTTCTGCGAGGTGATAAAGGTCTTGTCCAGCGCGAGGTCTTTGACAGGTTGATTTCCGCCGCGATGACCGTATTTCAGCTTTTCGGTCTTAGCGCCGTTTGCGAGCGCGAGGAGCTGATGACCGAGACAAATCCCGAACGTCGGGATTTTCGCGGGGATAAGCTCTTTGAGCGTGTTTATGGAGGCAATGTTGTCGGCTGGGTCGCCGGGACCGTTTGAGAGCATAATGCCGTCGGGAGAGAGCGCCTTTATCTCGTCGGCGGCAGCGTTGTACGGCATTACGGTGACGTTGCAGCCGCGCTTTACCAGCTCGCGGCGAATGTTGAATTTGTAGCCGTAGTCCATTAAAACGACATTGTGCTTGGCGTTCTCGGCGGGGTAATACTCTTTTTTCTTTACGGAAACCTTAGGTACGACCTCTCCTACTCTGTACGCGCGGATATCCTCAAGCAGCTTGTCCTTGTCGAACTCGCCGCTGACGATTGCTCCGTTCATCACGCCGCTCTCACGGATAATGCGCGTAAGGCGGCGCGTGTCGATATCGCATATGCCGACGATATTCAAGCTCTTAAGATAGCTGTCCAGATCACCCTCGCAGCGGAAGTTGCTCGGAGCGTCGCAGCACTCGCGCACTATGTAACCCGAAACCGCGCTTCCGTTGCTCTCGGGGTCGATCTTGTTCACGCCGTAATTTCCGATAAGCGGGAACGTCTGCGTTACTATCTGTCCGCAGTAGGACGGGTCGGTGAGCGTTTCCTGATAGCCCGTCATCGCGGTCGTGAACACGATCTCGCCGATAACGCCGCCCTCCGCGCCGAACGCCTTACCCTCGAAAACAGTGCCATCCGCAAGGACTAACGTGGCTTTACGGCTGTTTTCAAATCTCTCAAAACTCATTTTTTGCCTCCAAAAACATTTGTTCTTTTGCATTTTATCTATAAATCGCCCTATTTACCGGTAAATCGTTATCCCTTCGTGGTTGTGATCTTCCCGACGTATCCCATTATCTCGTCGCGCATACGGATAGCCTCGCGGCGCGCAGCCTCGGCGAACTCGCGCTCATTGCACTTTTCTTTCTGATACGCGCACATGATTCCGCGCGAGCTGTTGACTATCCCGCCCAGACCGTTCTTGTCGAACGCTGCGGCGATGTCCTTGGCTGTCGCGCCCTGAGCGCCATAGCCGGGAATAAGGAAGAACGTATGCGGAAGTATCTCGCGCAGACGCTTTATCTGTTCGGGATATGTAGCGCCCGTTACCGCGCCTACGCCGCTGTAACCGTATACTCCGGGCAGCTCCTTGCCCCATTCCTCGCACATATTGCCCATAAGCTCGTAAATGGGGGTACCCGCAACGGGTCTGTCCTGAAGCTCGCCGCTCGACGGGTTGGACGTTTTTACAAGCACGAAAATTCCCTTGTCGTTCTCCTTGCATACCTTGAGCAGCGGCTTAATGCCGTCCGTACCGAGATAGCCGTTGACGGTGAGAGCGTCGCCGAGAAACGGCTCATACTCCTCGCCGCCCACCTTTACCTTGCCGAGGTGAGCGGTCGCGTAGGCCTCCATTGTTGTGCCGATATCGTTGCGCTTGCCATCGGTGATGACGTACATTCCCTTGGAGCGCGCGTACTCCTGCGTTTTGTAGAGCGCTTTAACACCCGCCACGCCGTACATCTCGTAATACGCCGCCTGCGGCTTTACCGCGGGAACGATATCATAAAGTGCGTCGATAAGTCCCTTGTTGAACTCGTAAAGCGCCTTAGCCGCGCCCTTGAGCGTTTCGCCGTGCTTTTCAAAGCATTTCTTCTTTATGTACTCCGGAACATAATCCAGCTTGGGGTCAAGTCCCGCTACCGTGGGGTTTTGTGTCTGTTCGATCTTTTCGATAAGTCTGTCTAAAGCCATAATACTCAGTATCCTTTCACAAATCAGCAATGTCCGCCGATATTTAATGCCGTTTTTTCAATTATATGCCCGTTCATCTTTTCCAACAACTCGTTGAGGAAAAATCCCTCTTTAACGTCCAACTCGCAGTCCAGCGCGTACACCGTCAGCTTGTACATATGATCCTTGTCGGGCGGCGTGGGTCCGATATAGCGCTTTGTAACGCGCTCATCCTTTTCACCGACAAACGGTGATATACAACTGTTTGAGCCCTGTATCATTCCGAACGCGCCGTCTTGGCTCGCGTTCTCTGGGATCGTTGCAACATTTGCGGGAATATTCGCCGCCGTCCAGTGTATCCATGCGAAACCGCATACGGGTATCGAATCGAAATCCACGAACACCAACGCAAGCGTTTTCGCACCCTCGGGGACCTCACATACCTCTATCGGGAACGAAACAACCGGATTTCCGTTGATCTTCGTATCGGAATATTTTGAGTACTTTTCGGGCAAAAACCCGTTTTCCTCAGGTATTTTTATCTTCATTTTATTTATCCTCGTACACTATCTTTCCATCGACTATCGTCATTTTTACTTTGCCCTTGAGCTTCATTCCCTTAAAGCAGGTGTTCTTGGATTTGGAGTGCAGCTTTTCGGGATCGACTATCCATTCCTCGTTGATATCAAATACAGTGATATCCGCAGGCTCTCCCTCTCCGAGATTGCCGCCTGCAATGCCGAGTATCTTGCGCGGATTTACGCACATAAGCCGCACGATGCGCTTGAGCGATATTTTCCCTCTGTGATACAGAGCGGTGAGCGTTGCCGCAAGCGACGTTTCAAGTCCGACAACCCCGTTCGGCGCTTTCTCGAAGTCCGCCTTTTCCTCGGGAGCGTGGGGCGCGTGATCGGTAACGATACAGTCTATCGTGCCGTCGCATACGCCCTCGGTTATCGCGGTAACGTCGTCCTCGGTGCGGAGCGGAGGGTTCATTCGGTAATCCGCGTCGCGCAGACGGAGCTTTTCATCGGTCAGCATAAAGTAGTGCGGAGCGGTCTCGCTGGTTACCATTGCGCCGTATCTCGCGCCGAGGCGTACCAGCAGCATACTTGTCGCAGTTGAAACGTGCGCTATGTGTATCGGCATTTCAAGATCGCCCGCGATGACTATTTCACGTGCCGTCGAGATATCCTCGGAAATGCGGTGCATTCCCTTGATGCCAAGTTCCTTTGAGACCTCGCCGCTGTTCATAATGCCGCCCGCGATTACCTGCGGGTCCTCGCAGTGCGATATCACGCGAAGTCCCGCGTAATGCGCCTTTACCATCGCTCTTGCAAGTAAACGCGCGTTCAGTACGGGCTTTCCGTCGTCCGACACCGCCACGCAGCCCGCCGCCTTAAGCTCGTTATAATCGCACAATTCCTCGCCGTTCTGACCTTTTGTAATACACCCGACTGGATATACCTTCGCCTTAGCGCCCTTGGATTTCCGGATAATATACTTTACCGTCTCCGCGTTATCGACAACGGGCACGGTGTTCGGCATACATGCCACAGCCGTCACGCCGCCAGCGACCGCCGCTTCGCAGCCGGTGATGATATCCTCCTTGTGTGTTTGCCCCGGATCGCGGAAGTGGACATGCATATCGCAGATTCCCGGGATTATAGTTTTTCCCGTGCAGTCCACCACCTTGTCGGCAGTTTCCGAGATATCAGGCTCACACTTTATGATTTTCCCCTTATCCACCAGGATATCGGCGACGCCCTCAAAATCGTTCGCCGCGTCGACAATATATCCGTTTTTTAACAATATATCCATAATCCCTCCTAATATTAAAAAGCTATTTATTCTTTATATTTCATTTGTTTATTAAAAAACTTTTTGTTAACCTACAATTACCACCTTATCGCACCCGTCCAGCTCACGCACCATTACCTTGACCTTTTCTCCGCGCGAGGTCGGGAGGTTCTTGCCGATATAATCCGCTCGTATCGGCAATTCCCTGTGTCCGCGGTCAATCAGCGCCGCAAGCTGTATCAGCGTTGGTCGTCCGCGCGACAGAAGTCCGTCAATAGCCGCACGCGCCGTTCGTCCCGTGTAAATAACGTCGTCTATTATCACCACGCGTCTGTCCGTGATGTCAAAGTCGATCTTGCTCGCGTCAGCTGTACCGCCGCGTCGTTCATCGTCACGAAACGGCGTAATGTCGAGCAGTCCCGTTGGCACTTCGCTGCCTTCATTCTCGGCAATTTTCAGGGCTATTCTTTGTGCCAGCACAGCCCCGCGAGAAAAAAGACCGATAAGGCAAAGGCCGTCCGTCCCCTTATTCCGTTCGATGATCTCGAACGATATCCGCGTTATCGCCCTCGCGACCGCGTTTTCGTCGAGTATTTCCGCCTTTACTTTGCACGCATTATCCATACGTTCACCTCAGTCATATAAAAAAATCCCGCCGTAACGGCAGGACGTTAAATCTACACCAAAAACCAACGGGAGATTCCCCCCGCGGAATTCGTCTAAATTTTTCACGAACCTTGTCGGTATCGCCGTACCGAATTAAAAGCCGCTCGTTTTCTTATCTATTATACTCGATTTGACTGTTTTTGTCAAGAGATTTTTTCAAAATGACAGATAAACTTGCATTTTTTCGAAAAACTGTATAAATATGAATAACCGTTTACAGAACAGTAAAACTGTTCACGTGTAGGTTTGCGGCAGAAATATCATTCCGTATAGATGTCTTTGCAGAAATGGTATACGGCAGATTATCGGTATGTCAATGGAATACTCTTATTTTGAATGTTGACTCTTCGGGAATATTGGTGTATAATATTATTTGGAAAAGAGGTGTAAAATAACATGCAGATATCAAGCAGATTCACACTTGCCGTTCATATTTTTATCTGTATAGACACTTTTAAAGATGAATATAAGACAACCAGCGATTTTCTTGCAAGCAGCACAAATGTTAATCCGGTCATCGTAAGAAAAATTTTAAGTCAGCTCAAATCAGCCGGGCTTGTGGAGGTCGCAAGGGGCTCGGGCGGCGCGTCAATCCCAAAACAGTTAAATGAAATAACATTTCTGGATATTTACAAAGCGGTCGAGTGTGTCGGCAGCGGCGAGCTGTTTCATTTTCACGAGCGCCCCAATGAAGAATGTCCTGTTGGAAGAAATATTCATTTCGCTCTTGACGGTAAGCTTTTACAGGTACAAAACGCTATGGAGAAAGAGCTTGCTTCCATAACGCTTGAAGATGTGAAAAAAGATTTGGCGGAGCGTTTGAACAAATAGACTGCTTATAATGTGAAACTCAAATTAAAAAATTTGTTGTAACTATTGACATTACAATAAAAGTGTGCTATAATATAGTTGTAACCGAGATGGTTGCAACTATATTATTTACCGGAGGTATCATTATGAAGAATTTCAGCAAAGCTACCGTATCAGACGGCGCTAGAACAGAGCTGCACGACAAGCTTTCCTTGACTGGAGCGGAGATAAGCGTAAACAGTTTGCCGGCAGGAGCGGGTGTGCCTTTTATTCATTCGCATAAGAACAATGAAGAAATATATGCCGTTCTGTCGGGGAAGGGAAAGGCTGTAATCGACGGTGAGACCGTGGAGCTGTCGGCGGGCGATTGGGTACGCGTTTCTCCTTCAGCCAAGAGACAGCTTTCCGCTTCTGATGACGCTGCCATGTGTTTTTTGTGTATTCAGGTGAAGGAAAACTCGCTTGGCGCTTACACACAGGACGATGCGGTTATTGAAAAATAAAGAATGGCATCATAAGTCCTGAAAACACCCGATTTCAAATTCGGGTGTTTTTTATATACCGAAACGAGCAGTTCCTTAAGCTGTTATTGTCCTGTTTTATGCAACGTTGTTCTTGCGCGGCGACTGTATCATAATATTTTTTCGCTTCATTTCCTGAAGCACAATAGATAATTTCAAAAAGATCTTGACAAAGAAGATATTTTGTGTTATAATGTTGAATATAAATTCAATGAATTGTTATTTAACGAGGTGAGCATATGTCAATACGCGACGAACAAAAGGAGCAGCGCCGCGCCTTGATAATTGACAAGGCGATAGAGCTGTTTGCTAAAAAAGGTTATTTGGACACTAAAATCGGGGATATTGCAAAAGCTGCCGATATGAGTGTGGGGCTGATGTTCCACTATTTCGAGTCCAAGGAAAAGCTTTTCGAGGAGATAGTACGATATGGCACGAATGCGACAAACACTCCGCGCGAAATGAACTTTGAAAACCCTCTTGACTATTTTGAGGGCTTTCTGAAGGTTCTGCTACAATATGTCAAAGAGCATCCTCAAACAATGTATCTTTTTGTGATTATAGGTAGAATTCAACATAGCGAGGGAGTTCCGCCGCACATCAAGGAGATCGCCGCAGGCGTTGATCAGATCAAGCAATCGGCGGAGGTAATAGCGGCGGGGCAGGAGTACGGCTATTTCCGCGAGGGCGATCCGTACCTGCTCGCGTTCACGTTCTGGAGCAGTATACAGGGGATCATGGAGCGGCTCGCCTCCGCGCCCGAATTGGCGGAAAGCGGCAGACTTCCCGAGACGGATTGGATAATAGATATAATAAGAGGTGATAAGCAATGATCAAACTTGAAAATGTGCGCAAGTCATACGGTGTAAAGGATAACCAAACCGAGGTGCTTAAAGGGGTCTCATTGGATATTGAAGATGGGGATTTCGCGGTGATCCTGGGTCCCTCAGGCTCGGGAAAATCCACGCTGTTAAACGTTGCGTCGGGCTTGGAGCGCCCCGACAGCGGCAAGGTACTGTACAATCGCGAAAATATTGCGGTGCTTTCCGATAAACAGCTTACCGAGTTTCGCAGAAAAAACATAGGCTTTATTTTTCAGCAGTACTATCTTCTGCCTAATCTTAACGTTGACAAGAATGTAAAAATGGGCGCGGAACTTGCCTCTAACGGTAATTACGCCGAGGCGATAAATGCTCTCGGATTATCGGAAAAGCGCAACAAATTTCCGCACGAGCTGAGCGGAGGAGAACAGCAGCGAGTTTCCGTAGCGAGAGCGCTTGCGAAAATGCCCTCCGCGCTGTTTCTTGACGAGCCTACGGGAGCGTTGGACGAAGCCACGGGACGGCAGGTTCTCAATTACATCGGCAAGCTTCAAGGCGAGTTTGAATTCACAGTGATTATGGTAACTCATAACACGAATATCGCCGATATGGCTAAAACCGTGATCAGAATGAACAGCGGAAAAATCATCGAACAGTACCGAAACTCATCACAAAAGAGCGCTTACGAGATAGGATGGTAAATATGATCACGATAAAAGACCTTTTCAAGCTTGTCGGAATAATTATAATTTCCGCGTGCGCAGTGTTTGTCTGCGCTCTGTTTTTGAATTACAATATAGATCTGCGCGGAATTGAACCGCAGATCACCGAGCAGACGCAGACGCTTTATGGCGCGCTTGTCACCACGGGAAAAGTCGTTAGCGCGGTAAGCGGCGGCTGTCTGCTGATCACTTCGATAATCATGCTGGCGTTTTACATCAAGCACTATATAGATTCCCACCGCAGACAGCTTGGCATTTTAAAGGCGCTCGGCTATTCAAATATGAGAATATCGCGCGGCTTTTGGGTTTTCGGACTGAGTGTGTTCGTCGGCACAGGGATAGGCTTTGCGGGAGCATTCTGCCTTATGCCGACGTTCTATTCAGCTCGGAACGATGAAGGATATCTCCCGATGTTTACTCCTGAATTTCATCTTGAATTGTTTGCTGCCTTGGTGATCATCCCGACCGTATTTTTTGCACTGCTTTCGATCTTTTACGCGCACATAAAAATGAAAATGCCTGTTCTTGAATTGCTTAAAGGAAATACCGTTCCCAAGATCGGACACGTAAAAAGCGGCGATGGTCTGCCGTGCCTGAAGGATATGAAAAGAGCGACTGTAAGGGGCAGAAAGTCACTTGTGTTTTTCATAGGATTTGCGGTATTTTGCTATTCGGCAATGGTTCAGATGTCATTGGGAATGAATAAACTGGCAGATGAGATTATATCGCTTATGACAATTATGATCGGTGTGGTTTTGGCTTTTACAACGCTGTTTATCGCGGTGACAACGATAGTAAGCTCAAACGCCGTATCCGTATCGGTAATGCGCGTTTTCGGATATTCGACCCGTGAGTGCTCCTCGGCGGTGCTGAACGGTTACCGCCCCGCCGCTCTTGTCGGGTTCGTGCTCGGAACGGTGTATCAGTATTTTCTGTTGAGAATAGCCGTAAACGTTTTGTTCAAGGATGTTGAAAACGTTCCAGAATTTGATTTTAACGTCAGCGCACTGGTTATCGCGGCGGTATCGTTTGTGATAATTTACGAAGCTGTTATGTATTTCTGTTCATGGAAGATCAGTAAAATCTCCGTCAAGGAAATTATGATGGATCGCGAGTAAAATGCCATTTAAAAACACCATTGAATAGGCACGGAGAGGCGGGACGTTCCGTTGCCGTATATATACTTGCCGCCATTGCAAATCGCACATAGTTTGCCGATTTGCAATGGCGGCAAGTATGAAATTGCTTTTTCTCGTTAAAAATTTATTTATGCTGGACAAAAGGAAAATTTTGTGTTATAATAAATAAAAAATCAAAGGAGGAAAACATCATGTCAGAAAGACCCGCTGCGGGAACAGGCGGCGATCGCTATGTTCCCTATTCCGAGCGTACAGGAGAGCAATCGCCCGTATACTTCACACGCGATCTATCCGCGGAGGGATTGCGCAAGGCATTCGCAAAGGTAAACCAAAACATCACGGGCAGGGTGAGCATAAAGCTCCACACGGGCGAGCCTCACGGTCCGAATATCATTCCGCGTCCGTGGGTGGAATCGCTGGTAAAAAACGATCTTCCCGGCGCGTCGATAATCGAGACCAATACCTACTACGAGGGCGGGCGCTACACTACCGAGGAGCACCGCAAGACCCTTGAGGTCAACGGCTGGACTTTCTGCCCCGTCGACATCACCGACGCGGATGGCATCGCGCCGCTCCCCGTAAATGGCGGCAAGTGGTTCACCGAAATGATGATGGGCAAGAATATACTCAACTACGACTCGCTTTTCGTGCTCACGCACTTCAAGGGTCACGCGATGGGCGGCTTCGGCGGTTCGGCAAAGAATATCGGCATAGGCTGCGCGGACGGCAGGATAGGCAAGGGAATGATCCACAGCGCCGAGGGCTCGGACGACCTCTGGTCGATCAACAAGGAGGAGCTTATGGAACGTATGATGGAGAGCGCAAAGGCTGTCGTTGACCACTTTGAGGGGCATATCAGTTTTGTAAACGTTCTGCGGAATAT
Organism: uncultured Oscillospiraceae bacterium; assembly: GCA_910587465.1. Taxonomy (GTDB): domain Bacteria; phylum Bacillota; class Clostridia; order Oscillospirales; family Ruminococcaceae; genus CAG-115. The sequence continues at coordinate 9,199 of CAJUMS010000050.1, read as the reverse complement.
GTCAGTTTCCTGCGACTGTGAGGGCGTTGCGGCGGCTCCCGTTGTCACGCCGAATATCGGGATACTCGCGTCGCTTGATATTCTCGCTGTCGATCAGGCGTCCGTCGATCTGGTGTACGCGCTGAACGAAAGCGACCGCCACGCGCTCGCCGAGCGCATAGAGAGCCGTCACGGGTTCCGCCAGCTTACCTATATGAAGGAACTCGGTATGGGCAACGACAGATACAGTCTTATCGACCTCGACAACGGCGAAAAGGAGATAACCGCCGCCGACGCGGTAAAGGGTGTTGTACCGTTTAAAGCGGAATAAAAAACGCGGAGGCTCGTAAAGGGCTTCCGCATTTTTAAAACTCTCCCGAAAAATTTTTGTAACGTTTTGCGTTCTGCGCGGTCATATAGTTGAAAGCAGAAAAGAGGTGTTTGCGTGGACGGATTTGAACAAATATATTCCGAGTATTACGATACGGTATTCCAATATGTGCTGTCGCTTTGCAGGGAAGAATGCTGGGCGGAGGAGATAGTGCAGGAGGCGTTTATCAAGGCGCTGAAAAGCATAGACAGCTTTCGCGGCGACTGTAAGCTGAGCTCGTGGCTGTGTCAGATAGCGAAGAATACGTTCCTTACGCAGGCAAAGCGCCGAAAACGCGTTGTAGATTATCCGCTAGAGACTGTCCCCGCCGATGGCTCGTTCGAGCAGAAGATTGTCGACAAGGACACGGCGCTCGTTATACATCGTCTGCTTCACGAACTCGGCGAGCCGTACAAGGAGGTCTTTCACCTGCGGACGTTCGCCGAGCTGTCGTTTAAGGAAATCGCCGCGGTTTTCGGCAAGACCGAAAGCTGGGCGCGCGTGACCTATCACAGAGCAAGAGCGAAGATCAGGGAGGGATTAAAATGAAGTATCAATGCGGAATGATCCGCGACCTTTTGCCGCTGTATCATGACAATGTATGCAGCATGGAGAGCAGAGAGGCGGTAGACGAACATTTGACGGAATGCAATGAATGTGCCGGATTTTTTGAAAATCTGTCGGACGATCGAACGGAGCTTGTCGTACCCGAGCGCGAGCAGCAAAAAGCCGCCTCATTCAAGGCGGTGAGCCGACGTTTCAGGCGCGGCAGAGAGATCGCGGTAATGGTTGCGGTCTTTTTGGCGGTGATCGTTTTCGTCGGCACGATAATCACTGCGATCACGATAATGAGCCGCACCATACAGACAGTGGTGTACGAGGACGGAAAAATCTCCGTAACCGAACAGCAAAACGGCGACCTTGTATGCACGATTCAGGGGAGTGTGTACACATTTGCTCATATCAAAAACGTTGATACCGTGACGGACGGGCAGACTAAAACGTACTCGTTTATAAACGCCGAGGAGAGCGCTTGGAACGCGCTGGTTACCAACAGCAGAGCGTTCTCGAGGTTCACGGTAGCCTACGGCAGCGGATACGAGGGCGCGTGTACCGCAGACGGAATTGATCGCGTATACTATTATACTGGCGATATGCAGGGCATAGAAACGCTATCGCCCGGGGAGCTTGCCGAGGTCATGGAAAACTCGGTGCTGCTTTGGGAAAGTAAATAAGATCGCGGTGTCGGGTGTTTTTGTCCGATACCGCATTTTCTTGCACAACGAACGAAATACATTTTATTTCCAAAATGCTTGAAATTTTTTCCGATATGTGTTATACTATAATATGAGTATTTATGTACAGAAGAAAGGAAATCAAAATGCAGTTAGTAGCGATTGTAGGACGACCCAACGTGGGGAAGTCCACGCTTTTCAATAAGCTGGTCGGCAAGCGCTTGTCTATCGTGGACGATACCCCGGGCGTTACCCGCGACAGAATTTACAGCCGCTGTGAATGGCTGAACCGCGAGTTTATGCTGATTGACACGGGCGGTATCGAGCCCAAGACCGACGACGTAATCCTCGCTCAGATGCGCGAGCAGGCTATGCTCGCCATAGAGTCGGCGGATTGTATTATCTTTGTGACCGACCTCACAACGGGCGTTACCGCGAACGATTCGGACGTTGCGGCAATGCTTACCAAGAGCGGCAAGCCCGTGGTCCTCGCTGTAAATAAGGACGACAGCGTAGGCGAACCCCCGCCCGAGTTTTACGAGTTCTACAATCTGGGTCTCGGCGACCCCATAGCGGTATCGGCGGTACACGGGCACGGCACGGGCGATCTTCTCGACGCGGTTTTCAAGCTTATGCCCCCCGAGGAAACCGAACCCGAGGATGAGGAGGCTATAAAGGTAGCCGTTATCGGAAAGCCGAATGTCGGCAAATCGTCGCTCGTCAACCTTATTACGGGCGAGGAGCGTTCCATAGTCTCCGATATCGCCGGTACGACCCGTGACGCGGTAGACAGCGAGGTCGTCCGCGGCGAGGACAAGTATATCTTCATTGACACCGCGGGAATGCGCCGCAAAGCCAAGGTAACGGAGAATATTGAGCATTTCAGCGTTTTGCGCGCGCTTATGGCGGTGGACAGAGCGGATGTGTGCGTGGTGATGATAGACGCGACGATCGGATTCACCGAGCAGGACAGCAAGGTCGCGGGCTACGCTCACGACAAGGGCAAGGCGTGCGTTATCGCCGTAAACAAATGGGACGCGGTCGAGGATAAAACGGACAAGACCATGTCCGAGTTCACGAAAAAATTACAGATGGATTTCTCGTTTATGAGTTACGCGCCGTTCGTGTTTATTTCCGCGAAAACGGGTCAACGGATCGATAAGCTGTTCGAGCTGATAAAGCTTGTCCGCGAGCAGCACAGCCGTCGCATTTCCACGGGAGTGCTCAACGATATGCTGAGCTATGCGACTTCGCGCGTTCAGCCGCCCTCCGACAAGGGCAAGCGGCTAAAGCTATACTATATAACGCAGGCGAGCACAAACCCGCCGAATTTCGTCGTGTTCTGCAATAACAAAGAGCTGTTTCATTATTCCTATCAGCGTTATATTGAAAATCAGATACGCGAGACGTTCGGTCTTGACAAAACGCCGATAAAGCTCTCGATACGCGAAAGAGGAGAGTAATGGACACGCTGGGCAAAATAATCAAGGACTATCGGAAAACGTTCCGTCACGTTATTATCGGCGACTGGATAAGCACAGTGCTTATCATTATCGCCTTTGTGCTGTCGGGAGTATATGTTAAATTTCCGCTCGTTATATTTGCGGTCATTTGTACGGTCGTAATGTGCGGTATTGCGATATGGCAGACGCTAGGTATACTGGTGCTTGAGCGCAAGCGGTTTGTACGGCGGCTGAACAGTCTGCCCGAGGTCGATAAGGAGAAGATACTTTCGCGGTATGAAAGCGTTCACGACATCGGAAAACGCTGGTTTCTCGACGAGTATCTGCTATTTCACCGCAACAGGCACATAGAGCTTCTGCGGTACGATACCATACTTTCCGCTGAGCCCAGGGGCTTTAAACTGGAGCTGGAACTTCCCGGCGGAAAAATCGAGCGTCTGGGGCTAGGACCCGATGAGAACCCCGCGATGATAGTCGCGGCGCTCCGCAGTAAAAATCCGGATATAAGCGTTAAGCTCAACGGACAGATAATCGAAAAGATGGAAAACAGAAAGGACAGCACGGAATGATCTGGTTGTGTTATATTATAATGTTAGTTGTGCCGTATCTTCTCGCGGGTATAAACACCTCGATAATCGTGGCTAGGATAAAGACGGGTAAGGATATCCGCACCATGGGCAGCGGAAACGCGGGGCTTACAAACACCTTGCGCGTACTCGGAAAGGGCGCGGCGGGGATAGTCCTCCTCGGCGACGTGGCAAAGGCGGCGATAGCGGTGCTGATAGTGCGGTTATCGTTTCTGTACATCGGCGGCGTGAACACCATGAGCTCGGCTTCGGAGATGACATGGGTGGAGTTTATGGCGGTGTTTATGGCGATAGTCGGGCATTGCTTTCCGCTGTATTTCAGCTTTAAGGGCGGTAAGGGAGTACTTGCGGCCATATCGGCTATATTCGTGCTTGACTGGAGAGTTGCGTGTATACTGTTGGGTATTTTTATTGTTCTGGTGGCACTGACAAGATATGTTTCGCTCGGCAGCTGCGCGGCTTCGGTGTGCTTCTGTATCGCGGTTCCGCTGTTCGGGTATTTTGTCGACCATGACCCCGCATTTATTGTGAATACGATAATAGCGGTGTTCTGCGGCGGATTGATAGTCGTCAAGCATAAGGGGAATATTCAGCGGCTGCTTTCGCATAGCGAGAAGAAGCTCGGGGAAAAGGCTAAGTAACAGACGATAAAGCTATCAATTGTTAATGGGGGTTTTTATATGGCAAAGATAACTATTCTGGGTTGCGGTTACGGCACGGCTCTTGGAGTACTGTACAGCAAATACGGTCACGAGGTCACGACCTGGACTAAATTTGAGGAGGAGGCGGAGCAGCTCCGCACACTGCGCGAACACAAGCGCCTGCTGCCGGGAGTAAGGCTGCCCGATAACTTGGGTGTTACCACCGATCCGACCTGCGTTTCTGACGCGGATATTGTGGTGGTGTGCATACCGTCCGCGTTTTACCGCGAGGCTGTGCGCTCCGTCAGGGAATACGTCGACAAGCGCACGGTAGTGGTAAACGCATCTAAGGGTTTGGAGGAGTCGACGGGAAAGCGCTTGTCCGAGCTGCTTTGCGAGGAGTTGCCCGAGAACCCCGTAGCGGTCATTACTGGTCCTTGTCATGCGGAAGAGATAGCGCGTTTCGTTCCGACGACGGAGGTTTGCGCGGCTTATGACCCCAAAACCTCGAAATTTATTCAGGACACGCTCTCCAACGAGTGTTACAGGATCTACGTCAACGACGACGTTGCGGGCTGCGAGCTGGGAGGCGTGCTTAAAAACCCGATAGCGCTCGGCTGCGGGATAGCGCGCGGAATGGGTCTCGGAGACAATACCGTCGCGGCTCTTATGACGCGCGGAATGACCGAGATAACCCGCCTTGGCGTAGGTCTCGGCGCGAATTGGAAAACCTTTACGGGAATGGCGGGCATTGGCGACCTGATAGTCACATGCACCTCGCAGCACTCGCGTAATTATCGCGCGGGATTTCTTATCGGGCAGGGAACTCCCGCCGCCGAAGCCGTAAAACGGGTCGGCACGGTGGAGGGCTATCTCAACAGCAAAACGGCGTTCAGGCTTGCGAAAGAGCATAATATCGACACTCCGATAATCGAGCAGATAGTAAACGTCTGCTATAACGGCAGCGATCCGCGCAGGAGTATAAACGCGCTTATGACGCGTGAGAGCAAGCATGAACGGGAGGTATTCTGGTTCGATGAGTAAATTCCGCAGTGAGCAGGAAATGCTCGACCTGATAATACAGACCGCTAATGAGGACGACCGTGTCCTCGCGGTGATGATGAACGGTTCGAGGGCGGACGTTCACGTTAAAAAGGATATTTATCAGGACTATGATATAGTGTATTTTGTAGATGATGTCGCGCCGTTTTGGGATAACAAGGCGTGGCTGGAGGAGAAATTCGGTAAGATCTCGGTGATACAGACCCCCGAGACTTCGACGCTTATGCCTCCCGCAAACGACGGAAGCTTTGTTTTTCTGACGATCTTTGAGGACGGCAACCGCATAGATCTGAACGTAACGAGCGACCCGTATATAGATGACGGCGAGCCCGCCATAGTGCTGCTTGACAAGACGGGAGAGCTCTCGGGGATAAAGCCGCGGGAGGACTTCTGGTTTGTAAAGCCGCCGACCGAAAAGCTGTTCCGCGATTGCTGCAACGAGTTTTGGTGGTGTCTGAACAACGTTGCAAAGGGTATGGCTCGCGGCGAATTGGTGTACGTTATGGAGATGTACAACAAATACGTCCGCGATATGCTTAATCAAATGACTGACTGGTATATCGGAGTAACACATGATTTTAAGGTGTCGGCGGGGAAGATGGGCAAAAATTACAAGAGGTATCTCCCCGAGGAAATGTATAAGCAATACGCAGCTACCTATTCCGACGGCGACAGCGGGCATATATGGCGGTCGGTTTTCACGGCGTGCGGGCTGTTCCGCGAGTTGGCGGAGACTGTCGCAAAGCGCTTCGGCTACACATATGACCGTACAGAGGACGAGAATATGACGGAGTATATGCTTGCGGTAAAAGAGAACAGGCTCGTCGGGAGCACATAAAACAAAAATTACAGGGGGCGCTATGGCTGCTAAAATACCATCTACCATAAACGAGCAGATAGCCAAGCTCAAGGAGCGCGGCTGCACTATCGGGGACGAGAAGAAAGCCCGCGAAACTTTGAAATACATAAATTATTACCGCATTTCAAATTACTTCGAGCCGTTCTCAATCAGCAAACGCAAATACGAAGAAGGCACGACGTTCGAAAAGGTAATGCAGATATATGAAATGGACAGAAAGCTCCGCAGCGTGCTTATCGCGGCTTTAGAGGAGATTGAGATCGCGCTGCGCGCGGCGGTATCTAATTTCCACGCGCTGAAATACGGCGCGACCGGATATCTCAACCCGTCAAGCTTTGACCATTCGCATAATCATCAGGGATTTATTTCCCGCGTGAATTATCTTATCGAGTGCAACGACGAGCGTGAATTTGTCAGGCATTACAATTCCAAGCACGGCGGAAAATTCCCGCTCTGGGTAGTTATGGAGCTGTTCAGCTTCGGCACTCTCGCGTTTTTTTACAAGGATATGCACGGTGCCGATAAGAAAGCGCTCGCGAACGATTTCTACGGCTGCTCTGCGTCGGAGCTGGATAACTGGATATTCTGCATGAACGAGCTGCGCAACTATTGCGCGCATTACAACAGGCTTTACGGCAACCGTTTTCCCGTACTTCCGAAAACTCCGCGTGATTTCGAGCCCGAGCTTTCCGATGATGTTTTCGGATACATTATAGTAATGAAACAGCTTTATCACGACAAGAAAAACTGGAATGAGCGTATAGTGAAACCGATTTCGCGTATGCTTAAAAAGAACGCGAACGCGGTAAGATTAAACGACCTCGGCTTCCCCGAAAGTTGGGAGGAGCTTATGACTTTTAAGGATATTGACGGAGATTAAGTTTTCGGGTGGTGAATTCAATTGTCCGATGAGTTTAAGAAATTCATTGACACGGGCGGAAAAACGCTTGACGAGATCAGGAAAGCTATCGAAAAAATGCTGAACAATACCGTTGACAGTGTTGTCGACGAGGCGGCGAAGCTCGTTCCCGGGGATATCCGGGATCGGATAAAGCAGGCAGTAAAGGATACGCGAAAAAGCCCGGACGGCTATTACAAATCCGAGAAGATACCGCCCAGAAATTCATTGCCAAGCCACCCACAAAACAGACCTACGAGCCGCGAACCGATAAGAGCCGCCTATCCGCGTGAACATATCCCCGAGCATATGAGCCCGCAGGATGAGCTTATGCTGGATAAAATCGGGGAAATGCGCAGTCTTGAGGAGATCTCCGATAACCGTTATATCACACGGCGCTGCGCTGAGGTCACGCTGGTAAAGCAGGGACTATTTATGGCAGACGTTGAGGACGATTTCAACCGCCGCGTTTTTTGCGCACTCCAGCAGCCGGTATATATGTCGATGTCCAATTCGCAGTTACGGACGTATTTCACGTGGAGGACCGACGTAAGGCGCGGAAAATACCTCGAGATCGATAAACCGTATATACTGCTGTACTGCTATGAGCTGCTGAATAAGATCGGCGTTTCGAGTGCCGCGGAGGCGTTCGGGAAGCTGCTTGAACTGTGGGAGGGGTGCAGACCCTTCGCGGGATATCTTGATGAGATTATGCCGCGCTGGCTTAAGGATTTCTATGTATACAACGATATTACTAGCTTGTATCCCGATGTTGCGCAGTATCTCGGCGCGTCCGGAAGCTCCTCGCGTTATGTGGATGAGTTTGAAAACGGGAATTACAGCGGAAAACTCGACTACCTCGCTGAGTATTCCGCGTACAATATCAAGGGCAGCATTTTCCTTTCCGACAAGACCCGTCCGCTCATTGACGGAGCGTGTGGCGCGGCTCTGAAAGCGCTGTCGGAATACTTCACGGAGCGCGGTATCGATATGGTGGAGCTGTTGTGCGGCAAGGTGCGCAAGGATTACTCGTGGGTACCGTTCCGCAGCGCGGTGGTCGATCTTGAGAGAACGGACGGTTTTCGTCAGCTAAGGATAAGCGCCGTTGAACGCTACTGCATAAAGCGCGGCGAGCCGTCGTTGGAGGTGTTCGACTTTTCTCCGTCAAGGGGCTTTATCGGCTATCTGCTGAAAAGCGTGGAGGCTGAGCTGCGCCGCCGCACGAAATTCAAACGATATATAATCCCGAATATCGCAATGCTGGAGAACGATTTCCGAAACCGCGAAAAGCTTATGTCGGCGGTGACCGACGAGCAGTTTGAAAAGCTGATACCGTCTGCGGTCACGGAGTATTGCCGTCAGCAGGGGATATCCGCGCCCGAAAAACCAAAGCGCAGGGTCGAGGAGCGGAGCGAATATGTCTGCGAAAAGGTGGAGATAGACATTTCTAAGCTCGGACTTATCCGTGAGCAGTCGGACGAGCTGGCAAAGAAGCTGATCGTTGAGGAAATTGCCGCGCCGCGTGAGGATGAGATCGAGGAAATGTCCATGATGATAGCCGACGATGATTTTTCGGATCGCGTCGCCGACTGTGCCGAGCTGTCGCCCGAAGAACCCGGGTTCATTGCGCCCGCCGAGCGGAATACCGTTTTTTCTGAGCTGCCCGCCGAATGGCAGGACTTTGCGAACGATCTCACGCCGACGCATCTCGCCGTGCTGAAATGTATGCAAAACGGCAGCGCCGCCGAATACTGCCGTCAGAACGGGATAATGCCCGAGACCGTCTGCGAGGAGATAAACACCGCCGCGCTGGATACGATACTCGACGTAGTTATCGATGGCGGCGGGATACTTCCCGACTATGCCGCGGAGATCGAGAAGATCATCGAGGCTGCGGGTATCTGAAAATTATAATCCACATCGAATTGCGGAGACTATTAACCAAGGCATGAGCGATGAAAAGCCGGAGTAGATATACAATATTCTGCGAGCGTCGACGTAAACCTTTTTAAAAGCGTTCTGGCTCCCGTATATCGGGAGCCAGATTTCCTTGTAGCTTTAGCGCAAAAAACCACCGCTTGAAGCGGTGGAATAAAAATCTTTAG
>CAJUMS010000049.1:11457-19761 GCA_910587465.1 uncultured Oscillospiraceae bacterium | reverse complement strand
TCAGCAGCGTAGTATCGCCGACGGTAACATTCGCGAGCAGCCAGATCGCCAGTCCCGCGGGAGCCGCGACCGCCGCCGCTCTGCCAAGCACAAATATTGTCCTGTCGAGCAGCGAGCGCACCAGTATCTTGCCAAACTGCGGCTTACGGAACGGAGGCAGCTCCAGCGTGAACGACGACGGCTCGCCGCGCAGTATCGTCGCCGAGAGTATCTTTGATACCAGAAACGTCATAGCTATGCCGAGGATTATCACTCCCGTCAGCGCAGCAGCCGACAGCAAACTGCCCGCGAACCCTATCGCTCCGCCCACAAAAAATAGTGAAATAATCGTCAGGATCATGGGAAAACGTCCGTTGCATGGTACGAATACGTTAGTCAACATCGCGATAAGACGCTCGCGTTTGCTGTCAATTATCCGGCAGCCGACTATCCCTGCAGCATTGCATCCGAAACCCATACATATAGTATATACAATTTTGGTTATAATATAAATCCCTTTTTACACATATTTTTCTTTAACCGTAATATATCATCCGCTCTATAATTAAGACGCATTTATTAAAAAATTTTGATCAGAATTTTATATCCAAAAATTGACCTGTGCTATCAAGCTCGGGTCTTATGTAAGTCTTAATGATGTAATTGATATTTATATCAAGTGCCTCGCATATTTTTAACCATATCTTCCAATTGGGACAGCTTTTACCAATTTCAATACCGCGGCAATACACTGTGCTTATGCCGATCAACTCCGATAATTTCTCTCTGGATATGCACAACTGTTCCCTCTTGTTTTTCATCATCGTTCCAAATTCCTTATTTAATTCACTGTATGCCATACTAACCCCCTGCTTAATTCGTCATTATATATTATAAAGTGATTTTGAATGACAAAACAGAAAGCATACTTTTAAGCAATTGTGCACAAATAAAAAAGACATCATAATATTAACTTATTATAATAACATATGTAAAAAATTTTTACAATATATATCAAACAAAAGGTAGTAAAAACGGCATAAACAGTATTTTTGTATATATAACAAAAAATGGGTGTTCTCCAAAAATGATTATGGAACGCTCATATATTTTTTTAACAGAGTTTTTCTCACTTGCTTTTTGTGGATTGTTACAAATTATCTCATAAACTCATTTCGGATATTATGCCGAATACTCTTAAGCTTCCCAAACAGAGTGCGATAAAGCGTAATCCATTGACTCCCGAAGAGCAGTATAGATTTATAAATTACGCGATGTCGCATAATGTTCGTGTGAACCTCTGTATGCTACTGGTTCTGATGACCGGAATTAAGGTCGGTGGGGCGAGGTGCCATACGATATAACAGCAGAGTTCGTTGAGATGATGAGTGATAGACTGCTGAATTCAAGTTTGCCTAAAAAATCTGTAATAAAGCTTTCCGAATCCAAAGAATATAGTGCTGTTTGCAGGAGAACCACGGTAAATCAATAATTGCAAATACATATCGTCAGTAACTTAGCTGAATATGTGGACAGCAATGGCAGCGGCGCTTAAAATGTGCATTTGTAGGAAGCAATAATTTTATAAGGCGATGTTGGTAAAAAACTCCTTTTTGTGAAACAAAAATTTCCGGCTATGCCTACAAGTAGAAAAGGCTTTCTTGCACTAGAACCAACCGCTAAACTGCTTAGGTATTGTGTGCAATACAGAATTGGATAAATGATTGTCGTGCGCTTCATAATTTTATTATATAGAGTTGCTCACACAAATTCTGATTTATTTCATTTAAAATCTTTATAAATTATGTAATCTTTCCACAGGCTTTTACAATAAAAATACAGCACTTTTCACAAAAATATTCAAAAATCCCCCAATTGCCAAAAAATAAAGTTGTCTTTTTCGAGTAAATATGCTATAATAATTTGTATGGTTTGGCGCTTTTGTGCGTTAAATCCGCAAAAACAACGGACAAAAGATAGTTTTTTTACAAGGAGAAAGAGACATGAAGATGAGAAAGATTTTAGCTGCGGTTGCCGCTGCGACAATGCTTTGTGGTCTTACCGCATGCAGCACCGACGGTAATTCGAATGATTCCGCAGAGGGCAGCAACGGCGATAAGGTTTACAATATCGGTATATGCCAGTTGCTTGAGCACCCCGCTCTCGACGCAGCTACCGAGGGTTTTAAAGAAGCCCTTACCGAAAAGCTTGGCGATAAGGTAAAGTTTGATACTCAAAACGCACAGAACGAGGCTACAAACTGCACTACTATCACTAACAATTTTGTTTCCGCGGGCGTTGACCTGATTATGGCGAACGCTACCGGTGCGCTTTCGGCTGCAGTTTCCGCTACCGATACTATCCCGATAGTAGGTACTTCCATAACCGCTTATGACGTTGCTCTCGGCGGTTCGGACTGGCAGGGCAAGAACATCACAGGTGCGTCCGACCTTGCTCCCATTGATAAGCAGGAGGATATGCTTCTGGAAATATTCCCCAACGTTAAAAAGGTCGGAATTATGTTCTGCTCCGCGGAAGCTAACTCCAGATATCAGGTAGACGAGTTTATCAAGGCTCTTGAGGCTGACGGCATCGCGTATAAGGAATATTCCGTTGCCGATTCCAACGAAATTCAGGCTCAGGCTCAGGCCGCAGCAGGCGAATGCGACGTTATCTACATTCCTACCGATAACACCCTTGCAAACGCTGTCGAGACCGTTAAGAACGTTGTAGTTCCCGCGAAGATCCCCGTTGTTGCGGGCGAAGAGGGTATCTGCGGCGGCTGCGGTACCGTTACACTGTCCATAAGCTACCACGACATGGGCTACAAGGCGGGCGAAATGGCTTACGAGATACTTGTGAACGGCAAGAACCCTGGCGAAATGGAGGTCGGCTACTCTCCCACGACCAAGAAGTATAATAAGGAGATCTGCGCCGAGCTGGGTATCACCGTTCCCGATGGTTATACCGCTATCGAGTAATTCATTGGTTTAAACATTTAATGCAGCGGGGAGCGGACGATCTGTTCCCCGTTACTTTAAAAATATCTTATAAGGTTAATATTTGCGATTGGAGAAATGAAAATGACTGCGCTTACGACCTTTGTTAATGCACTGCCCGGCAATATCTCACAGGGACTTATCTGGGGAGTATTGGCGATCGGCGTGTTTATAACTTACAAGATTCTGGACTTCCCCGATTTGACTGTCGACGGCTCGCTCGGAACGGGCGGCGCGGTCGCCGTTATGCTGATAACAAACGGCGTTCCCGTGCCTATTGCACTGATAGCGGCGTTTATTTCGGGCTGCCTTGCGGGATTGATAACCGGTCTGTTGAACGCTCTGCTCGGTATCCCCGGCATTCTCGCGGGAATACTCACTCAGCTTGCGCTGTATTCGGTAAACCTTGACATTATGGGGCAGTCCAACCGTCCCGTAAGCGTTGACAAATATCCGCTGCTTGTGTCGCAGAGATACGTTATGACACAGGGCAATGAACTTATCATTGTTATTCTTGAAGTACTTAAGATCATCGTTATCGTTGGTATCCTGATTGCGGCGCTGTACTGGTTCTTCGGCACGGAATACGGTTTCACTATCCGCGCGACCGGCTGCAATTCCAATATGGCGAGAGCGCAAGGCATCAATACCAAGAAGTCCACCGTTATCGCTCTGGTGCTTTCCAACGGTCTCGTGGGACTTTCGGGCGGTCTTCTCGCGCAGTATCAAGGCTTCGCGGACGTTAATATGGGCAGAGGCGCGATCGTTATCGGTCTGGCTGCCGTTATAATAGGCGAGGTGCTCGGCTCAGTCATTTTCAGAAAGCGTTTCAACTTTGTAGCAATGCTTTCATTTACCGCGATAGGCGCTATCATTTACTTTATCGTATTGCAGATAGTAATGCTGCTTGGACTTCCGTCCGCAAACAACAAGCTTTTCTCGGCGGTAGTCGTTGTTATCTTCCTTGCTGTGCCTTATTTGAGGAACGCTGCAAAGACCTCCTATGGCAGAGCGGCAAAAAATGCCGCGGCGAGGTCAATAGTGAAAGGAGATTCCGAAGATGCTTGAGCTTATCGATGTAAAAAAGACCTTTAATGTGGGAACAATCAACGAGAAAAAGGCGCTCAACGGCGTTTCGATAAAGCTCGACGAGGGAGACTTCGTGACGATAATCGGCGGCAACGGCGCTGGCAAATCCACTACGCTGAACGCTATCGCGGGTGTGTGGCCGATAGACAGCGGTTCGATAATCATTAACGGCAAAAACGTCGCGGGACTTCCCGAGCACAAGCGCGCCGCATTTATCGGACGCGTATTTCAGGATCCTATGACGGGTACCGCTGCGACAATGGAGATACAGGAAAACCTTGCCTTGGCAAAGCGACGCGGTAATACGCGCGGACTGGGCTGGGGCATCAAGCGCTCCGAACGCGAAGAGTATCACGAGCTTCTGAAAACCCTTGATCTCGGACTTGAGGACAGAATGACCTCCAAGGTCGGATTGCTTTCGGGAGGACAGAGGCAGGCGCTCACGCTGCTTATGGCGACGCTGAAAAAGCCCGATATCCTGTTGCTCGACGAACACACGGCGGCTCTCGACCCGAAAACCGCCGCAAAGGTATTGGAGCTTTCCGATAAGATAATTGAGGAAAACCACCTTACCGCGATGATGGTAACGCATAACATGAGTGCCGCCATTAAGCACGGAAACCGCCTTATAATGATGAACGGCGGCAGGATAATCTACGATGTAAAGGGTGAGGAAAAGAAAAAGCTCACCGTTGACATGTTGCTCGAGAAGTTTGAGGAGGCAAGCGGTACGATGCTCAACAATGATCGTATGCTGCTGTCAAAGCATAATGATATATAGCAAGGTAAAGCTTGATTGATACTTTTCAAAGCGTTTCAGATAAGCAACTAAAACGCGTTCATAGTAATACTTCTTGTATTGCTATGAACGCGTTTTTCTATTCAATCCAATGACTCTAATTGTATTTCAGCCAATGTACTCAATGTCGACGATTCCCGTTTCGCAGAGGAGAAAGATATATTCAGCCTAGTCGTTTTATTATTCGATTATAAGTTCGGAAGCTCGCCGATAAGCTTAAAGCGAATTTCCTTAAGTGTCAGTCCGCTGCCGCCAAAATACAGCCTGCACACCAGAAAACGCGAGTACATATTGACGGGATGCTCAATCTCGTTCCATGCGCCGTTTGTACCGTTAAACGTAAACACTGCCGATGGAAATCCCGTTGTGAACAGCGTAACGGGACTTTGCGCCGTTGCGCTCAAATCGGACTTTGCAGAAAGCATGACCGCATATTTGCCTAGGATATCAACATCCAGCGCGAAAACATACGATGTTCCCTTATCGGTGCATATGCCATCAAGCGGAAGGGTAAGTTCGCCGTTCTTTGTCTGGTAGAATACTACATCCTCCGCATCATAGCTGTCATCCTCGTAGGGACGGTTTATTATCTCTATTTCGGGAGCCGTTTTGCGCAGGCGCTTCATTGCGCGGCTGCCCATCAGCATACGGCAAACGTTGGCGGCATTGCGCTGAAGCTCTCCGCGCGTTAACGTTCCTGCCTCAAGCGAGGACAGGGTATTGTCGTCCGTTAGGTTTTGGGTCGAATCCGAGCATACCATGTAAACATCGTTCTGCGCCTTCGCCATCGCCGCGAAATTATTTCCGCGCGGCGGTTCTCCGCGATCGTTTATAACGCTCCACCAGTCGGTCATTACAAAGCCGTTGAAGCCCCATTCGCCGCGCAGGATCGTCGTGCAGAGGTCGTAACTGCCCGCAGTCCACAGCCCGTTTAGCGAGCCGTAGGTAGTCATAACGGTAGTTGCGCCGCCCTCCTTAACGGCGATCTCAAAGCCCTTAAGGTATATCTCGCGGAGCGCTCTCTCTGAGATAACGGAATCGATAGAGTGCCGCCCCGTCTCCTGATTGTTGCCGGCAAAATGCTTGATAGTACCCGTCACGCCCGTGCGATGAAGCCCGCGGAGCTGAGCCGCGGCGATCTTTCCCGTAACGAGCGGATCCTCGCTGAAATACTCGAAGTTTCTGCCGTTGAGCGGGTGACGGTGGATATTCATTCCGGGGCCGAGCAGACACTCCACGTTATTGGCTGCGACTTCTACGCCTGCGATTGCAAATAGCTCCTCGGCGAGCTCGGTATTGAACGTGCAAGCAAGCAGCGTACCGTTTGGCAGGCTGAACGCCTTTGTGCCGCAGTCCAGTCTCATTCCGGACGGACCGTCGTCACAGCACCCTGCGGGTATGCCGAACCCCGCGAGCGCGTCCGTAACACCGCCAAACGCAGCAGCCGTTCCGGGGGTTACCTTGGGACTTCCCATGCCCTCGCCGCGGATAATGCATGAAAGATCATAATCGGAAAATTGCGCGATAAATTCCTCCATAGTGTGCTTTTCGTCGGCAACGTCTCCGAGCTTTATGCCCATGTCGCCCGTCTGCTGTATTTCCTTGGGCAGGTTTTCCACTCGGCGTTTGTTCATGTCCGCGGTTGCTATGGGAACGTTTTCTGTTGCCGCTATATAGCCGTTACCTTCAAACTGCGGCTTTATCCTTTCAAACGGCAGCACGGGTGCACAAGCCTCGCTCAGCCGCTTTACGACAACGGTATTGATCTGCGCGAAGCTGTATATCTCAGCCGCAGAGCGAACATCTGTGCCAACGTAAAACGTAAACGTGCCCTCTTCGCGCACATAGCAGGATTTATTGCCCGTAACTCCGCTGTCGTCGTAGCTTGTCAGTTCATCGAGAGCTATCTCAAAGTGCAAGGTCTGTTCCTCAGCAGGGGAGAGGGTCTTTGTTTTTCCGAACGCACAAAGCCGGCGCAGCGGACTTCCGAGCTTGCCCTGCGGCGCTTGGAAGTATACCTGAACGACCTCTTTGCCCCAACATTTGCCGACATTCTTTACCGTAATGTCAAAACATACAGAGGTGCTTTTAGGTTCAACGGCTGTATTCAGTTCGAATTTAGTGTACGAAAGCCCGTATCCGAACGGATACAGCACCTTTTCCTTTGCAAACGTTTCAAAATATCTGTATCCGACATACACGTCCTCGCAGTAGAATTCGCGTTCGGTGTTGCCGAAATGCGACGCCGAGGGATAATCGGAAACATTTTCTGCTATCGTGTCGGTCAGTTTTCCGCTCGGGCTCACATTTCCCGTCAGTACGTCCGCCGTACCTAGCCCGCCGACCATTCCGCCCTGCCATGCGTACAGAACCGCGTCGGGCTTCACCTTGCTTATAAAGCTCATATCAACGATTCCGCCCACATTCAGCAGTACTGTCATTTTTTTAAAGTGCGCACGCACCTTTATCAGCATATCAAGCTCCGTTGCGGTAAGTCTGTAAGAGCCCTCGGTATCGGTCGCGTCCTGCTCCTCGCCGGCAGTCCTTCCGATAATGCAGAGTGCCGCCGCGGACTTCTCCGCGGCGCGCGCCGCAAGTTCGTCGGACAGCGGCATCTCATTCTGTGACCACGGCTCGCCGCCCCAGCCCACTCCCGGGTCAAACGGGTGAGTTTTTTCCCACTCGGCATACTCCGCGCGGAGTTCATCGTTGAGTGATATACCGCACTCAACAAGCCCATCGGTAATGTTCCACACCTTGTCAACGTTCACCATACCGCCGGAGCCTGTGCCGCTTTTGTAATAGTGCTCCTGAATACGTCCGAAAACCGCGAGGTTTTCATCTTTTTTCAGCGGAAGCGCACCGTTGTTTTCGAGTAGTACCATGCCCTCTGCGACGGCTGTCCGCGCCACCGTGATATATTTGTTCCAGTCAAGAATTATTTTTTCCATTTGAGAGCCTCCATGTCAATATTCAAAAGTTCGTTCATAACATCATGCCGTTTTGAGAGATAATCTTGTGATCATATTATACCGATATCAAGAGAAATGATATATTAAAAAGCGATTTTAAATATCATATTTTTAATATGAATTCATAGCAAAGCTCCGATTTCGAAAATTTCCTCGTCGGTAAAATCGACTTTTTCGATACAAGCTGCGTTTTCGATTATTTGCTCGGGTCTGCTTGCGCCTATCAGTACGGTAGTGACCGCGGGGTTATGAAGCACCCATGACAGCGCCATCTGCGAAAGAGTCTGTCCGCGCCTTTTTGCGATACTGTTCAGCGAATTGAGGCGCTTGATCATCTGTTCGTTAAGCTGTTCGCCTATCCATGTGTCGCCTTTGCCGACGCGCGAATCCTCGGGTACTCCGTTCAGATAGCGATTAGTCAGAAAACCCTGATACAGAGGCGAAAATACCGCCAATCCGATACCGT
>CAJUMS010000049.1:0-11447 GCA_910587465.1 uncultured Oscillospiraceae bacterium | reverse complement strand
AAGCGTACTTGTCAAGACTGTCGTCTTCTATCCACCTGTTGAGCATCGAGTAGGACGGCTGGTTGATGATAAACGGCGTGTGCAGCTCGCTGAATATCGCCGAGATCTCAGCGGTCTGCACGCTGTTGTAGTTTGAAATGCCAACATACAGCGCCTTGCCTTGACGAACGGCGTTGTCAAGCGCGAGAGCGGTTTCCTCAAGCGGAGTGTTAGGATCGAATACGTGGTGGTAGAAAATATCGACATACTCAAGTCCCAGGCGTTTCAGGCTCTGATCAAGCGATGCAGTGAGATATTTACGCGAGCCGTTGCGGTCGCCGTAAGGACCCGCCCACATCTCGTAGCCCGCCTTTGTGGAAATACACATTTCGTCTCGGTATAGCCGCATATCGGCGAGTATCCTGCCGAAATTCTCCTCGGCACTCCCGTTGAAAGGATTGCCGTAGTTGTTGGCGAGATCGAAATGCGTTATCCCAAGGTCGAATGCGGTATGAATCATTTCCTCCATATTCGCGAAACAGCCATTGTGCCCAAAATTCTTCCACAGTCCAAGCGATACCGCGGGCAGCTTCAAGCCGCTGTTTCCGCACCGTCTGTAAAGCATTTTATCATATCTTTTTTCGCTGGCAATATACATTTTAATTCCTTTCTCAGAGCGGTGGCAGTTCGTCAAGCGTTATGACGTACTCGTCGTTGTATATTTCGTTCAGATCGGATATTTTATTGCCGTCAACAATGTGTTCGGTATGCCAGGTCATAAACCATACCCAGCCCGCTTTTCCGTCCTGTAATTGCTTGACTGTCGGTATGCGCCCGCACTCGTGGAAGCAGACGGGCTTTTCCTCTCCGATCACTCTTCTCACCAATACATACAGCCGCTGATTTGCGCCGTCGTTATAGGAGTCTGCGCCCGCAATGTCAACATATTCGTCTCCGGGGTACCAATCGGCGTAATCGCGTCCGTTGCCCGAGTATCCGAGCACCCAGATCAGGTTGTCAAGTTCCCAGTAGTCGGTGTAGCGGCGGTACATTATCTTCCATATTTCCTTGAAGTTATCAGCGCCGCCCTTGCTCCACCAGAACCACCCGCCGTCAAGCTCGTGGAACGGTCTCCAAAGCACAGGGATATTCTGGTCTTTAAGCTCCTTGAGCGCTTTTGCCGCCTTGTCCATACCCGCGATAAGGCTCTCGTATTCGGGAGTACCCTCGGTGAGTGCAAGATCCCAGTCATTGCGCACGGTTTTCATGCACTCGTCCCAGCTTCCCGTAAAGTCAAAGCCGCAGTGCCAGCAGATCGTTACGATGCCGCCGCGGTCGTGCCATTCCTTTGCGCGCCTGTTTACGCCGCTGAAGTCATCGTTCATATAGTCCAGACCGCGTATCGCTGGGTATCTTCCCGTATTGTTATAGATATAGTCGAACTCGTATTGTTCGCTGCCCATCCAGGTGGACTCCTGCTGTCCCGATATTATAGCCTTGCCATATGTATCGCAGATATACTCGTATAGCCGAACAGCCTCCTCCGTGGCGTCGGGATTGGATAGTATGGGCTTTGTGGAAGGCTCCGGTTCATCGGGAGATGTCGTTGATGTGCTCGTGGCGGAGCTTGTTACAGAGCTATCAGGAACGCTTGATGAGGTTGCGCTTTCGGTGGTGCTTGTTGTCTCGGAATGCACGGGAGCGCTTACGGAAGAAGAGCTTTCCGCAGCGCTTGAACTGCTTGAGGTCATTGAGCTTTCATCGGTGCTTGTACTTGTCGATGAGCCTTCGGTGTTGCCCGATAAAGGCGAACTTCCCGTACTGCCGATTGTTGAGGAGCTTTCAATAATAGTGCTTGTTGTCGATGAATTCTCAACATTACTTGAAGTCTTCGTTGATGAACTTGAGCTTGTTGAAGACAAGCTTGTTGAAAACGAACTTTCGGGAGTGCTGACCGAGCTTTCCGTGTCAACTGAACAAGCTGTCAGAGACGCTGTCAGCGCAAGAGTGATAATAATTGCCAAAAAACGTTTCATAAAAGTCATTCCTTTCGTGTATTTTATTTAATTATACACTATTGCTCAAGAAAAAGCAATATAAAAAATAAAAAAGACCGCGAAAAATCGGCAGTGAATTCCGCGGTGTGATATTGTCGTGATAGCTTGTTAGCGTATTACAAGACGATCGTTTTCAACGTTCATATTTCGGCGTCAACACTGTCCGCACCGTTAACAACTCGTATCTCCAGACGATGCGGAAGACATACTATCGGCACAGTCCCTCCCGATATCGCGCCCGTGCGTATGCATACCTTATCGGGGCAGTCTGCCTCTGTGACAGAGATCGTTCCGCCGCGCACGGTCACGGTATTATGACCGCTCCCGCAATCAATGGTAAATTCACATTCCTCCGACAGCGAGACATTTTTCAGCAGCTCACCGTTCAGATATATCTCGGCGGCGGGGTTTTCGCACGGTGCGTTCCGCATTATCAGCCACACAGTGATTCCCGCTGCCGCGGCAAGTGCCGTCAACATTGACGAGACCGCAAATTTTCTGTTCATAGCTTTCTCCTGTTATACGAAAAAGTTTCCCCGTTTATACTGCGGTATGAGGTGAGGCGCCGCAGAACAAACGGGGAAATATTATGTTTTTATTCAATAACGCCGTCTGCTTTATAACCGTTCTCGGTTTTTTGCAGTTTGACTGTGCAGGAATAATACGCTGTTTTTCCGTCAAAGACGCCCGCGTTGATATAAAGCGTTCCGTTAGCGCCCGCTTCAGTTTCCTCGGAGATGACGAGCACCGTATCGGAGAGGTTGATGGGATAAATCAGACCGTTTGAATACTCAAGGGTCTCACCCTCGCCGAGTGTGCAGCGCCTCTTCAGATTTTCCGCAGCAGTTTCACTGAAGCAAGCCGTAATTAAGTTTTCAAGCGTTGCCTTATCAGTAATACCACAGCTTTCGCAAAGCTTTTCTGCAAGTGCGTTTTGCAAACCGACAGCCGCGTTGACTGCCGAGCGCATATCTGTTGAAGCGTTTTCCTCGGGAGTTTCAAACGTCAGATAGTCGTTTTTGGCTCTGTCGGTATAAATACCGTTGACGATCCGTACAGCGCCGTTTTCGGCAGCCGCCAGATAATATCGAGAAAAGCTGCGCTTAAAGTCGAACTTAGCAATAACGGATATGCCACCGCTGGGGACCTTGTCGCCGTTGTCGATCGTGTAATAACCGTCACCGGAAAGGAAGCTGTGCTTTGAAACGCCAAACTGCACGTTCGAGTCTGAAAGCCTGATTAGCCCGTAGCTTGAGGGATCGAATATCAAATCCGACATATCGCTTTTAAGCAGCGCATGAGTAAACGCAGCATTGGACTTAATGCTATACTTGCCTTGGATAGTGGCGATAACGGATGGCTCTTCCACAGAGGAAGCCTTGTATACCAGCAGATCGCTTCCCGAATAATACGCAAAGAACACGCTTGCTCTGATATCACCTATGCCGTAATTTGCAGCGACCAAAGAAAATGCCGTCTGACTGCTGTATAGTTTTTTTACGTTAGCCGCGTCAAAGCCGCCCTCGTAAATTTTCAGAGTGTAGCTGTCGTTCTCAAATATATTCAGTGCCAGAATATCTGTTTCCTCGTTGTAGGCAATCTCGTAAACGGCACCCGAACCTACTGCGCTGTCAAGAGAAATAACGTTTATCTTTCCGCTGTTCGCGTCAACATCATACAGCTTTCCGTCGGCACCAAACGCCAATAGCCGTCCGCCGTTTTCGGCGATCCAGAATACCGTCGTATCCCCGCACTCCTGCGAAGCGGAAAGATTGACCGTTTCATCAGTCACAGTATACAAACGCATATCGTTTTCGGTCCGCACATAGACCGTGTTATCGTTTAGGAAATAAGCCTGTTTCGCGCCAATATCCTCGGTCAGATAAGAAAATCTGTCGGGATTATACGGCAACTCCGCCCCCTCTGGTAAACTGACCATAACGTCTATCGGTATAAGAAGTGCCGAATTATCCGTGACTGGCATGATTGCGGGAGAATATCCGCTGTCAATCGCAGATATATGATTTTCTATCTCGTAAGCAGGAGGTACGGGAGGTTCGCTGACGCTGCTCTCGGGCACACTCGATACAGGCGGCTCTGTTGAACTGCTCTCGCTGCTGCTTTCACTGTCAATGCTGCTGTTATCCGAGTTGATGTCCGAGCTCTGAGAATTCTCAGAGCTGATATCGTCGCCAACGCTGTTAGTGCTGGCAACAATTGGAGTGATAAGCTCGGGGTTTTCATCGTTGATTATCTCCACAGCAAGGACGAGACTGTCGTCCTGAAGCTGTGTCATCAGATAACCCGCGCATCTTATCTTAGCGCCCGTAATGCTGCTGTTGCCGTTTGTTCCGAATACTTCTGCGACATTATCTGTCCCAATGATCGTCAAACCGTCTTTCATATACAGCGCGCTTATCGGTACACTGCCCTCCGAACGAGCCAGCAACACACGCTGAACCTCCGCCGAAGAAAGCGGTCTCTCAAAACTAACAAGTACGTCGAACAGCTCCTTAGAGCTTTCGTTATCGCGCACATCGTTCTGTCCCTTTATGATACGCTCATTGCTGGGCAGCTCCGCGACCGAGCTCCCCGCAAGCAGCGGATCAATAACATTCGGCTTTTCAAGCTGCGTCGCGGTAATGGTTCCCACCGTGACCACAACAGCAGCTACCGCCGCAGTCATTCCTATATAAATCGGAAGCGGCTGCCTGCGTAATTTATTTCCCGTAAATTTTCCGTTTTTCGCGTTAATATATATCTTGTCCTTATCAAACGCATATTCTTCCATTAGTTCCCTGTAAAAGTCACGTTTGTCCACAAGTCAGCCCCCTTTCCCTGTATGTTCGTTTAAACATCATAAATCAAATTTTTTCTTTTGCCGCTCAATAGTGCGGTACAGCTTTGTTTTCACCGTAGACAGTTTCATATCCATTGTCTCGGCGATTTCATCAAGCTTCATGTCGCAGACAAAATACAGATAAAAAATTCTCCCCACTGTTTCGTCCTTCTGCATAATGTCGTCAAAAATCTGCTTTGCGAGTATCTTATTGTGTATTACCTCGTCGAAAAGCGGTTCGTCGCGCGACAATTCCGCCTCAAGCGCAGCAGATTCCTCTTCGGAAAAATCCGACATATTCTTAACTCTTTCGCGGCGTTTGATAAAGCCCGATAAAAAACTTCTGCACTCAAACTTCGCGATATTTATCAAAAACGCCTCAACGGACTCTATATCCTCATATCCCTTTTCCGAAATACGCTTGTAAAACCTCGCATAGATATTCTGGATAATGTCCTCCGCATCCTGAAAACGCGAGGCGTGGCTAAGTACAAACCGCGATACGGTAGTAAACGTTTGTGCGTATGAATTGTTGAAATATAAGTCGATCTCGTTTTTATCCAACGGCGTTTCACCTCGCTTTACAGGTTTCACGCGCTCCGCCGTCCGCTGTATATGCCATAATAGAAGTCAGCGGGATTAGCCAAAAAGTTTCAATTGTTTGACAATTACAGCATTTTTTTGCGAAGCACCTTATAAAATTTATGTCATAGCGCGTATTGCATTGCATTTTTATGACAAGCCGCGTTGGTATGCGAACTAAATACCGATAGTAATTTTTGCATAGAATTCGACTATAAGTCGAGAAAATGCAAAATAAATACCTTATTACATATTATATCACATATTGTTTTTTTTGTCAAATTTCTTTAACTGTCTTTACAAAATTGTTGGAGTGTGGTATAATCATAATGTAATGTTTATTTAAATCATGGTAAATTATTGTTTAGCTTAATAACCTTCAAGCATTGACGAGAGTTAAATTATTTAGTTGCTCACATAAATTCTGATTTAATTAAGTAAAACTCAAAATAAACGGAGGTAATACAAAATGTTAAAGCCTTTTTCTAATAAGGTATCGGGGCTTGCACCATCCGCTATACGCGAGATATTGAAGTTCACCGCCGATCCCGAAGTCATCAGTTTTGCTGCGGGTAACCCCGCTCCCGAGGCGTTTCCTGTGGACACTATCGCAAAGTTATCCGCGGAGATATTCGCGAGCGAGCCCGTGAACGCGCTTCAGTACTCCGTTACCGAGGGTTATATGCCGCTGCGCATATGGCTGGAGAGCGATCTCCGTGCTAAGGGAATGTTCGCGGAGAACGATATGGTCATCGTAACGGCGGGAGCTCAGCAGGCGATTGAGACCACCGCCAAGATACTCTGCAACGAGGGCGACGTTATCCTTTGCGAGGATCCGAGCTTTATCGGCTCGCTGAACGCGTTCAGGAGCTACGGCGTAAAGCTTGTCGGAGTTACTGCCGACAAGGACGGCATTATCCCCGGGTGTCTTGAGGAGGCGCTCAAAACCAACCCGAACGCGAAATTCCTCTATACGATACCGAACTTCCAGAACCCCACGGGCAACACCACGACTTTCGAGCGCCGAAAAGCGGTGCTTGAGCTCGCCAAGAAGTACGGCGTTTACATTCTCGAGGATAACCCCTACGGAGATTTGCGCTTTGCGGGAGAGCCCGTGCCAAGCTACAAATCGCTTGACACCACAAACAATGTGCTCTATGCGGGAACGTTTTCCAAGGTGCTCGCTCCGGGACTTCGCGTGGGATATCTGTGCGGCATTTCCGAGCTCGTTCAGAAAGCGGTCGTCGGACTGCAAACCAGTACCGTTCACACCAACATCTGGGCGCAGATGCTTGCTCACCGTTTCGTTACGTCCGTTGATTTCAATGAGCATTTAAAGCGTCTGCAAGGCATTTACCGTGCCAAATACAAGAGAATGTCGGACGATCTTCACGCGTGTATGCCCAGTTGCGTTACATATTCCGAGCCGGAGGGCGGTCTGTTCATCTGGGCGGATATCCCCGAGCGGTACAATATGAACGCGTTCTGCACCGAGGCGGTTCACCAAAAGGTCGCGGTCGTTCCGGGCAACGCATTTCTCGCGGACGAGAACGGAGTGTCACATTCGTTCCGGTTGAACTTCTCCACACCGACCGACGAGCAGATAGACCGCGGAGTGGAAATTCTCGGAAAGTGCGCAAAAAGTTACTTCAAATAAGGAGAACAGGATTATGAAAAACATAAACAATGTTCCCGAAAAAATGCCGTGACAAAAGGCGAAAAATTTGCCGAGATACTCTTGCTTTGGATCTGAAAAGGGTGTATATTGTAAGGGTATAGAAAGGAAATATTATGGAAGAGCAGAAGAAAAAGAAGATTTTAAGTCTAATCCAACCCACTAACACGCCGCACCTAGGCAACTACCTTGGCGCGATGTGTAATTGGGTAAAAATGCAGGAGGAGTTCGACTGCACCTATGGCATTGCCGATCTTCATTCGCTGACCGTGCGTCAAGACCCCGTAAAGCTTCGCGGTCAGATCAAAGAGAGCTATGCTCTGTTGATCGCGTCGGGTCTCGACCCAGAAAAGTCCACGCTTTTTGTACAAAGTCACAATCCTCACCATTCGGAGCTTGCGTGGCTGCTTAACTGCTATACGCAGTTCGGCGAACTGTCCAGAATGACGCAGTTCAAGGATAAGTCCGCTAAGCACCCCGACAACATCAACGCGGGTCTGTTTACCTATCCCGTGCTTATGGCGGCAGATATTCTGCTGTATCAGGCGGATATGGTGCCTGTCGGCGTTGATCAGATGCAGCATCTGGAGCTTGCTCGCAATATCTGTCAGCGTTTCAACGGAGTTTACGGCGATGTGTTTACAATGCCCGAGGGATACATCACCAAGGCTACGGCAAAGGTAATGTCGCTTCAGGAGCCGACCAAGAAGATGTCCAAGTCGGACGAGAACGTCAACGCGTCCGTTTCTGTGCTTGACGACCGCGACACGATAATCCGCAAGTTCAAGCGCGCCGTCACCGACAGTGAGACCGAGGTTTGCGCTCGAGAGGGCAAGGACGGTATAATCAACCTGATGTCCATTTACAGCGGTGTTACGGGAAAGAGCTTTGACGAGATCGAGGCAGAGTTTAAGGGCAAGGGTTACGGCGATTTCAAGCTCGCGGTAGGCGAGGCGGTAGCGGACAAGCTTGCGCCCATGCAGGAAGAATACAAGCGCGTTTCCTTTGACAAGGCGTATATCGAGAGCTGCATGAAGCTGGGCGCGGAAAAGGCGTACAAAGTCTCACGCAAAACGCTGCAAAAGGTTCAGAAAAAGGTTGGGTTTATCGTTTTCTGAATTATTTCGGGTTGTCTATAACGGCAAAAAAATCATAAACAAAATAATGTATTATTGTGGAATTGCACAAAAATTCGGTAAAAATAAAAATATTACTTGCAATTTGGTGCAATTTCTGGTACAATATTATTTGTTACTGATAAAATACTGATCGGAAGGACGGTGTTATATAATGGCAAAATGTGAAATATGCGGTAAGAGTGTTTCCTTCGGAATTAAGGTTTCTCACTCTCACAGACGCAGCAACAGAACATTTAAACCGAATGTTAAAAAGGTAAAGGCTGTCGTAAACGGAACTCCTTGTAGAGTTAATGTTTGCTCACGCTGCCTGCGTTCCAAGCTCGTTCAGAGAGCTGGTTAATAATTCGGAATAAGCTAAGGGCGCCATAGCGCCCTTTTTTTATGCAAAACAGAGGCTGCCGTGCGATTAAACGCGGCAGCCGTTTTTTATTTAATAGTACCCGTTCAGTCTTTCCTCAAGCTCTTTCTTGTTTTCCGCGTCAACTTCGTCCCAATGTGACTTGATCTTCTGAACTTCGGTTACGTGATTGCCCGAGCAGTATTCGGGAATATTGCTCTTTCGGTAGTAGCCGACGTCCGTGCTTGTGCACTTGGCGGAAGCGATGAGACCCGTCTCCGTGCAGAACCTTCGCTCCAGAACTGATGTGTCGGGAGTGAATTTGCTGATTACCGAGGTATCCTCGATCTCCGACATAATGTCATACCATATTTGTGCGCCGTATCTGTGGGAGCCGTCACCGTTGAATACTTCGTGGTTGTTCTTGTCGTAGCCCATCCAGACAACCCCGATATAATGCGGCGTACAGCCGACGAACAGCAGATTGAGGTCGTCGTTTGATGTCCCCGTCTTACCTATGACTTCAACGTTTTCAAGGTTAGCGTAGCGTCCGGAGCCGCTTGTTGTCGTGATTACCGTGCGGAGCATTCTGTTCGTTACCCATGCCGCATCGCTGTCAATCGCCTGTGTGCCGTAGAAATTCTGCTGTAAGATAACATTGTCCTTGCTGTCGATAACCTTGCTGTAAAGCTTGGGTTCGTAATAAATTCCGCCGTTTCCGAACATCTGATAAGCCGCTGCCAGCTCGACAAGCTTTATACCGTCAGTAAGCGCTCCAAGCGTTATTGGTGAATAATCGATATCCGACTCAACAAGCGTTGTAATTCCCAGATTTTGGGTGAGCTGATTGTAGCACACCTGCGGAGTAAGCATCTGTGCAACTCTTACCGCTATGGTGTTGCGAGATTCGCGAACAGCTTCCCAAATCGGCATAAGCGAGCCGTCGCCTCCCGCGAAGTTAAAATTGGTTGGCCAAGTTTTTATCTCGCTGCCGTCAATGATGCTGATACCCTTATCTGGCAGCATAGTCGAATAGGTAATCAGATTGTTTTGCACCGCCGTCGCGTATGCCGAGATAGGTTTCATTGTTGAACCCGGGGCGCGCGTCGCCTGAGTTGCGCGGTTAAAGCAGTTTATTCCCGGCTTGTCTCCGAGACCGCCCGCTACCGCTAAAACGGTTCCCGAATAGTCCATCAGTACAAACGCTGACTGGAGCAGATCCTCCTCCTTGGCGTTCTCGTCGTAAGATGTCACGACAAGCAGCGGATCGCGGAATTTTTCCTCGACAAGCTGTTGGACAGCCATATTTTCGTTGATATAGATACGGTATCCGCCGTTGTAGATATCTCTTCTCGCGGAGGTGTAGGTAACGCCTTTAAGATCGGCATAGTCCATGATGACCTGATCTATTGCCGCATCAACATACCAGTCCTGGTCTACCTCATAGCCATTCCAACGGTATGCCTCATAATCATCGTCAACGGTATCATCATCGGACTCCTCCTCGGGTTCATCCGTGTGGATGGAGCGTGGGTCTGTATAGCCGAAAGCGTCACCGTAAACGGTACCAGCAAACCGTACCTTCTCGACCTTTGCCGATTCGTACTCCTTGGTGTTGATGTAGCCCTGCTCGTACATATTCTGGAGCGCGTACTCCTGCCAGTATTTGCAGTTTTCAAGATCCTCATACGGTGAACGGTAACCGGGATTTCGTATCATACCCGCTATAATAGCAGATTCAGCGATATCAAGGTCCTTTGCGTCCTTGCCAAAATACAGCTGTGAAGCCGCGCCGATACCATAGGTCATGCCTCCAAGCCATATTACATTAAGATAACTCTCAATAATGTCGACCTTTGTGTATTTTTCTTCCAGCGACAACGCTCTAAAAATTTCCCGCAGTTTACGTTCCCATGTCTGCTCGTCGTCGAGCGTAAGGTTTTTGATGAGCTGCTGGGTGATAGTCGAACCGCCCTGACCTTGTCCCGAGAGGTTGAGAACATCTGCGGCGAGCGCGTACACCGTCCTTCTCCAATCGACGCCGTTGTGTTCGTAAAAACGCTTGTCCTCTGTGGAAACGACAGCATAAATGAGATACGGCGAGATATCCTCATAATCTACCCAGATACGGTTTCTTTCCTCGTACAATCGCTTTAGTTCGATTTCTTTACCGTCCGCATCGTAGCCGTATATCATGGTGGTGTATTTCATTTCGGCGTCGCGGAGGTTAGCGTCATAGCCGTTATCGGCAAAATCAAGGATATACACGGTGATGACTGTCACGACGATACACATCATAATAACAAAGATAAGGAGCATTGACGATATGGTGGTTCCGACGACTGTCAGTGCATGTCCGATATTACGCGACACTCTGCCTTTTTCACGTTTTTTAGGTTTCTTTGGTTCATCATCTTTGATTTTAATGTAACGAAAATTTCTTCTTTTATTCATTTTTGTATCACCTCTTGAATACACAGGCTTATATAAAACATTGCACGTATACGCAGAAAGCGCGTATTTCGTAACTCTCCGTTGACGTATATAATCATTATAGCACATTTTAATTGAAATGTTAAGCCCTTTTTTGAAATTTTTCGTGAAAGTACAGTGAAAAACTCGATTTTTCATATTTAATATAGAAATAAAGTGTTTATAATATTTTGATAGAAAATTAAGTTTTATCTTGGTTGGCATATTGATAATCAGGTATGGTTGTAGTCCATCCTTATAATTTATTATTATGTAAGAGACTGAAAATAAAAAAATTTAAAAAATTATATATTTTTTAAAAAAAGGTATTGACAAAATATGAATGATGTGATATAATTGAAAAGCA
>CAJUMS010000048.1 GCA_910587465.1 uncultured Oscillospiraceae bacterium | reverse complement strand
TAGCCAAGCAATATTGCCTCCGTTCCGCTTCGCTTTACTACGGCAATATTGCGCTCCCGACTTTTGACGATGCGGCTACGATTTGTTGCTGTGTATAACACGAGCCTTTATTTCGCCGCTTTTTACATCTTGACCCGTATACTGATCTCGTTTTCCGTCATCAGCCCCGAGTTCACATCTATCGAATACCTCAGATGGATATCGCCGCCATTCTCGTTGAGGCTGTTATGCAGCTCGTGAGTAGTGATACCCACCATACACTCGCCGTACTCCGTACCGTAATGGCAGAAATGACGAACGCCGTCCTCGAAAACCAGACCAGAAAACGTTGTTCCCGTTCTCGTCATCGTCATCATATTCTCGTCTATCTTCAACTGCGCGTGGCTGCCCTCGTAGCCCGTCGCCTCGCTTTCGTCGTAGTCAATAAAATATGACCCGTTATGATACCTGAACTCGCCGCGCGTATACAGCTCCGACTCGTCCGTTATCCCGTCTGAGGTTTGTTTTATGTTCAGAAAAATCGAACAATTATCCATAATGTTATTAAAGTCTCCCTAAATTTTTAATTATTCTCCGCCGCCAACTGAATAAGCCTATCCAGCAGCGCGGGATACGGTACGCCCATATTCTCCATAAGCTTGGGATACATACTTATCGGCGTAAAGCCCGGCATGGTGTTGATCTCGTTAAGTATTATATCTTTCTCCGTGACGAAGAAATCCACTCTCGCCAGACCTCCGCAGCCGCACGCTCTGTACGCCCTTTTCGCGATATCTCGCAGGCGGTGCATTTCGTCGTCTGTGATCTTCGCGGGGATATCCAGCACCGACGTGCCGAGCTTGTACTTCGCGTCGTAATCGTAGAACTTCTCCGCGGGCGTTATCTGCCCCGGCACGGACGCTATCAGATCAATACCGTTTCCGAGCACCGCACACTCTACCTCTTTACCGATGACCTCGCGCTCCACGATCACCTTATGACCGTGAGCGAACGCCACCTTCAAGCCCTCCTTGAGCGCCTCGCGGTTCTCCGCTCTCGAAACGCCCACAGACGAGCCGGCACTCGACGGCTTTACGTAAACGGGATAACCGAGCGCGTTCTCGATATCCTCGCACGCCTTGTCCATATCACCCAGAGATTCGCGGCAGATGAGCCTGTAATCCGCGGTCTTTATCCCAGCGGCTTCCAATACCGTATGCGTTATCGACTTATCCATGCACACCGCCGAGCTTGTCATATCGCAGCCGACGCACGGCAGTCCCGCGAGCTGGCACATTCCCTGAACAGTGCCGTCCTCGCCGTTCGCGCCGTGAAGCACGGGAAAAACCACGTCAACCTTACGCAGATACACGTCATTTTCGCCGATGACGATTATCCCCTTATGCACCGCGTCGGGGCTGAGCACCGCCGTGCAGCAGTCGGGGTTATTCTCCCACTCCCCCGTCTTAATGTACTCATACTCGCCCGGATAATACATCCAATGACCTTTTTTTGTTATCCCGACGCACAAAACGTCATATTTCTCGGCAGGAATGTTCGTCAGCACCGAATATGCCGAGAGGAGCGATATCTCGTGCTCGCTCGACGCACCGCCGAACAGCACGGCTATTTTCTGCTTAGCCATTTCAATATACCCTCGCGAACCGAAGTCTGTCCGGGACGAGCCGATCAAAGCGAAGTGTAACACAATCGGCTGTGTGAATTCCCTTGTTTGAGCTTGGCGATCATGTTCTGATCGGCGTTCCCCTTGTTCGCGTCCTTTCTTTATGCCATTTTATGAGATTTTATTACGCAAAATGCTCATAAAAATATTCCGCACAATAACTCAAATTACATTATACCACAATCTTCCGTGAATTTCAAGAGGGTATTTTGTCTATATCAAGCTATCTTTAATATAACACCGTATAATTTCGAAAACGGTCGCGGTTAATTCACAATTATATTATAAAAACAGAATTATTTGTGTAATTTGCCGAAAACTAATTGACATTTTCTAAAAAATATGTTACAATGTTTATATACTTTTTAAAAAACAAGACCATTTGGGAGGATTTAATTATGGCTATTTTAGTTACCGGCGGAGCCGGATTTATCGGCTCCCATACGTGCGTTGAGCTGCTGAACGAGGGCGAAGAGATCATCGTTATGGACAACTTCTACAACTCCAACTCCAAGGCGCTGGACGGAATCAAGAAGATCACCGGCAAGGATTTCAGGTTCTACGAGGCGGATATGCTGGATATGCCCGCCGTAGAGCGTATCTTTGACGAAAACGATATTGAGCAGGTCATTCATTTCGCGGGCTACAAGTGCGTTCCCGAGAGCGTCAAGAAGCCGCTGGTGTACTACTCCAACAATCTGCGCGGAACGTTCAACATTCTTGAAATGATGAAGAAATACGGCTGCACGAAGTTCGTATTCAGTTCCTCGGCGACCGTGTACGGAATTCCCGAGAGCGTTCCTGTATATGAGGATTTCCCGCTGTCGGCGATAAATCCTTACGGCTCCACCAAGCTGATAATCGAGAACCTATGCCGCGAGATGTACGCGGCGGACAACTCGTGGACTATGATACTTCTGCGCTACTTCAATCCCGTGGGCGCTCACAAGAGCGGACTTATCGGCGAGGATCCCAACGGTATCCCCAACAACCTTATGCCGATAGTTCTCGACAAGGCGACGGGCAAGCGCGATACTTTGCAGGTCGCGGGCGATGATTATCCCACGCCCGACGGCTCGTGCATACGAGACTATATTCACGTTGTCGATCTGGCTAAGGGTCACGTCGCGGCGGTTAAGAAAGCCCGCGAGCTGGAGAACGGCTGCCCCGCGTACAATCTCGGCACGGGCAAGGGCTACTCGGTATTCGAGGTGCTCAATACGTTCCAGAAAGTCAACAATATCGACCTCGGCTACACCGTAGGTCCTCGCCGTCCCGGCGACGCGGCGTCATGCTTCTCAGACCCGTCGCTCGCGGAAAAGGAGCTCGGCTGGAAAGCGGAGCTCGGTATCGAAGATATGTGCCGCGACGCTTGGCATTTTGTGCAGGTGCGAACTGCCGAGGGCAATTTAATATGAAGTTAGAACTGAATCCCGATGGAGTATGGTATCACGGTTCGAATGTGATGTTTGATTTATTAAGAGAAGGCAGTACCATTACTCAATGGAAAGGATTGGCGGAAGCGTTTTCACATCAGCCGACAATGCTGTCATACGATGACAATGGAGTCATTTCCCACAATGGTGTCGAAAAAGGCTTCTTGTATTTTATTGATGAGCCGATAACAGTAGACGTTGATATATATCAGCACCCGAAAACAACAATGGATAAAAATGCAGAGTTTCTTACAAGACATCCTTTGAAAGTCAAAATAATAGAAGAACTGTAATACAATATCCGGAGAAATGGAACTTTTCAGATCGGTTTCGTTGGAGGACAGCTATACAGACTTGTGATAAATGCGGAAATCAATGCTTTGACAACGAGCGATACTGCTCCGCGTGCGGCGAACAGATACAAAACCGTAAGCCGCTAAAATGCGATTACTGCGGGAGCGCCGCCGTTAACCTCAAAAGCAACACCTGTCCCTCATGCGGAGCAAAACTGTCATTCGACTTGATAACCTTTACGGATAAGATGAGCACCTGCGGCGGCTGCGGCGAAAAAACCGCTCCGGAGGCGGCGTTCTGCGGAATGTGCGGCGCACACACTGCGTTCGGAGTACGTCGTGATATCGAGCTCAAGGATAAGCTTCGTCGGCGGCACGTTACGGCGATCACGCTCACGGTCATGGGGATCGTCTTTATCGGGATCGCGATAATTTTCGCGGTAATACTCCACGACGAGCGCATCAAGCGCGAAAGCGATGAGGCGCGGCGGTCGTCCTACGCGGAACGCTCGGAAGCGGAATCGCGGCAGGAGGCTGAATGGGCGGAGCTTGCCAAGACCGCCGAATACACCAAATACACTGCGCAGGAGCTTGCGGACAACGCGGGATATGTCAAGGTCGGAGATTACGTCGAAGTGACGGGAAAGATTATCACGCGCAATCACAGCATAATGTCAAACAATATGGAGATACTCGCGACCGAGGAAAACGAGGGCAGGGGCGAAATAAATCTCGTTGCGTATGACAGCGGTATGGGCGACGATTTTGCCGACAGTCACGCGTTCGGCGATACAGTCACCCTGCGCGGACGGGTATCGAACGTATATCCGACTATCCACAACGTGTGGGTAACGTGGTACGAGGAAGTAACATAATAAAAACGGCATAAAAAAGCGCTGTCCGTGTTTTATCGGACAGCGCCTGTTTTTTTATTCTGCCGCGCTCATAATAGCATTTACAACGTCGTCATTGAACCACACAAGGTCGCGTCTGTTGAGCAGACCGAAGTTCTCTCCGTTTCCTACCAACGCGCCGTTATCCCACCAGATACACGGCACACCGATTTCTTTAGCGGCGGTAAGGTAATCGGTAACACACTGCACTCTGCCCTCGGTGTTATTCTTATTGACAGAACCGAATTCGCCGATGATAACGGGAATTTCGTTATCAATGAATATCGACTTGATATTTCTGAACAAATTCGGTATCTCGCCGTTGTTCGGATCGTAAACGTCCGTACCCTTTGTATCAAGCGCGAACGAATACGGCAGATACGCGTGAACGGAAACTATGATGTTGCCCGCGTTCTCCGGTATCTTCAGCGCCTTCAGGTTCTCGGGCATTGACGAAGCGGCGTAGGGGGTGAGCATAAGCGCTCTCTCGGCGTTGTTTCCGCCGCTCGCTCTTACGGTATTTACAAACGTTTCTGCATATTTATTGACGATATCTCTAGAAGCTGCGTCGCCGACCCACTCCGCGCCCTCTCCGCGCAGGCGCGGCTCGTTTACGCCCTCGAATATCAGTCGCTCACCGTAGCCCTTAAAGCGCTCTGCGATCTGCTCCCAGAGCTTTCCAAGCTGCTTCAAATTTTCCTCGGCGAACTCTTCTTTCGGCATATACCACTCCTCGTGATGAGTGTTCAGAATTACGTACATACCGTTATCGTAGCCGTAATCGACTACCTCCTGAACTCTGTCCATCCACGCCTCGTCAACGACGTAATCCTCGTCCATATGTGTGCCCCACGAAACAGGTACGCGCAATACATTAAATCCCGCTTTTTTTACCAAATCTATCATGGGCTTGGTGGTAAGCAGGTTACCCCACGAGGTCTCCGCGCCTACGCCATCGCCGCCCGTGGAATCCAGCGTATTTCCAAGATTCCAGCCGACCTTCATCTGCGCCACCAGCTCCTTTGCGGAGGTGATGTTCATTGGATCGTTTCTCTGTTCTTTCTCGGGGGTACTCTCGGAATTGCTATCCGTTGACTGAACAGGCTCCGAAACGCTTGCTCCGTCGGAGCTGTCGGACGGTTTATTATTATTGTTGTTACAGCCGCATAACGTAACGGCAAGCACCGCTGACATAACCAAACTGATAACCCTCTTAAATTTCATAGTATTCTCCTTTTTAACAAAATTACTTACCCAGCGCCGCCTTAGTCATCGCAACGATATTTTCCGCGCAGAGACCGTATTTCTTCAGCAGCTCCTTAGCCGCACCGCTCTCGCCGAATTTATCGTTCATACCGATCTTTATGACGGGTACGGGGCATTCCTCAAGAACAACGTCGCCGACTGCCGACCCGAGACCGCCGATAACGCTGTGCTCCTCAACGGTAACGATCTTGCCCGTTTCCCGCGCTGCCTTTATGATGATGTCGCGGTCAATGGGCTTTATCGTGTGGATATTGATGATACGTGCATCGATCCCCTGCTCCGCAAGCGCCCTGCCTGCTTCCATTGCCTCCGCGACCATAAGCCCCGACGCAATTATCGTGATATCCTTGCCGTCCTTTATCGTAATGCCCTTGCCGACCTCGAATTTGTAGGTCGTTTCATCGTTGAATACCGGCACCGCAAGACGACCGAAACGCAGATACGTCGGACCCTCGTACTCCGCCATTGCGAGCACCGCCGCCTTAGCTTCAACATAATCGGAGGGATTGATGATAGTCATTCCGGGGATAGTCCGCATAAGCGCGATATCCTCGTTGCACTGGTGAGTAGCGCCGTCCTCGCCGACTGAAATTCCCGCGTGAGTAGCGCCGATTTTAACGTTAAGGTGCGGATAACCGATTGAGTTTCTGACGATCTCGAACGCTCTGCCCGCCGCGAACATCGCGAACGAGCTTGCGAAAACGAGCTTTCCCGTAGTCGCGATACCCGCAGCTACGCCCATCATATTTGCCTCGGCAATACCGCAGTTGAAATGCTTTTCGGGATATGCCTTCCTGAATATTCCAGTTTTTGTCGCGGCGGCCAAGTCCGCCTCCAATACTATCAAGTCCCCGCGCTTTTCTGCGAGCGCCACAAGTCCGTCGCCGTATGCGTCGCGTGTTGCTTTATTTTCCATATGATTACGCTCCTTTCATTACGATTCCAGCTCGGCGAGGCGATCACTGAGCTGCTTCATAGCGCGCTCGTATTCCTCGTCGTTAGGCGCTTTTCCATGCCAGCCGACGGAATTTTCCATATAATCAACGCCCTTGCCCTTTGTGGAGCGCATAATGATAACGGTGGGCTTCTGCATTACGGTCTCAGCTTCATTGAACGCTTTTTCCATTTCGTTGAAGTCGTGAGCGTTAATGCTGATAACATGCCAGCCGAACGCCGTAAATTTCTCGTCAATAGGATACGGAGACATTACGTCGCCGATCTTGCCGTCGATCTGCAAACCGTTGTTGTCGACTATCGCGATAAGGTTGTCGAGCTGATAATGAGCCGCGAACATCGCCGCCTCCCATACCTGTCCCTCTTCAATCTCACCGTCGCCGAGTATTGCGTAGACCTTGTAGGTATCGCAGGATATCTTGCCCGAAAGCGCCATTCCGCAAGCCGCGGAAATTCCCTGTCCGAGCGAGCCCGTACTCATATCCACGCCGGGTATCTTTCCTCTTACGGGGTGTCCCTGCAGGCGTGCGCCGAGGTGACGAAGCGTTTTCAGCTCCTCAACGGGAAAAAAACCGCGCTGTGCAAGAGCCGAGTACAGCCCCGGAGCGGAATGTCCCTTTGACAGCACCAAGCGGTCACGGGTAGGCATATCCGGCTCCGCAGGGTCTACGTTCAAACGGTGCATATACAAGTACGCCAGCAGATCCGCGATAGACAGCGAGCCACCCGGGTGTCCCGCCTTAGCGGAATGAGTGCCCTCAATTACGCCCATTCTGATCTTTGTGGCAGCTATTTCAAGCTGCCTTATCAGTTTGTCATCCATTTTATGATCCTCCTAAATACTTATGCTATATAACAAATTATCTGCATATATATCCCAATGTCTTGGGATAATCACTGCCCGAAAATCCGGGGTCGATACCCCATGCCGCGGCGATCTCGAGAACATGATCCTCGGTCGGCAGCTGAACCTTTTCGGGGTCGTCGGCGGAGCTTGTTATCAAATTCAAGAATCCGAGACGTTCCTCCTCGGGAGTGAGCGCACCCTTATTCAGCAGCACCTCGCCATCGCAGCCGCACCAACCGTAACCGCGAACCATTTCGCCGTCAACATATTTCACCCAAGCGTGATACTCCGAAACGCGGTGCGTGGAGAAGTACTGCAGCTCAGGAAACTTCTTCGCGCTCTCGTCAAGCAGTTCTGGCGCGAGCGTGAGCAGAGCCATTCCGTAATTCACTACCAGCACATAACCGTTAAGCACAGGCGATATGAACCGGTAGCCGTTGTATGCCATTTCAATGCCCTTGTCCCAATTCGACGGCTCGAAGTTCTTCAAACCGAGCTTTCGGATAACGTCTATCGGGGAGTCCGACTTTACACAAAGCCAGTTGCACTTATAGCCGAACGGCACGGGGAAATCCGGCTCACTGCCGGTTGCGGCGCGCATCGGCTGCAACGGCTGCACTGCGGCAGATGCGGCGGTCTTGACTGCCTCCTTCGGCTGTTTTTCCTTATTGAGGTACTTGCTTTCGCTGAATAAATCGTCTAAAAAACCCATGGTGTTACCTCCGTTAAGTTATTTTATATTGCATAAAAATCCCGTGGATGCGGGATATGTCTTTCGGGTAAAGCCGGTGTCGATACCCCAAGCGGCAGCAATATCCAGAACATTCTGCTCATCGGGGAAGTCGTAGTTACCCCAATCCGCTTTGCTGTCGGGCAGCAGGTTTGTAAGTCCAAGCTCCGTTTCCTCGGGAGTTACCGCGCCTTTATTCAGCAGCATCTCGCCGATATCGCCGCACCAGCCGTAGCCGCGTATCATCTCGCCGCCTGCGTACTTTACCCACGCGTGATATTCCGCGACGCGGTGAGTGCTGAAAAACTGAAGCTCCGAGAACTTCTTAGCAAGCTCGTCAAGGTTTTCTGGGGCGGTATCAAGAACGTCCATACCCCAATTGACAACAAGAACATAGCCGTCCAGCACAGGCGAGACAAACACACCTTTGCCCCCGTAAACACCGTCGTTCCAATTACACGCGCGCGGATTTTTCAATCCGACCTTCTCAATGACCTCCCCGGGAGAATTAGCCTTGACGCACAGCCACGAGGTCTTGTACCCGAACGGAACGGGTTTATCGGGAACGATCTGCGCGGCAGGCTCGTTTACTTGCGGAGGTGCATTATTCACGCCGTTCGCCGAGCTTGCCGTGTTCGCGGAATTAGGTTGAGCGTTAAGCCCCATTCCGTCCGTAAACGCCTTGCCGAGCGACTTGATAAAGTCAAACATAGTTACCTCACAATTTCTCGATATAGTCAATGACCTCGGCTATCGCGCCGCTGTTGTTATCGCAGACGATAAGGTCTGCCGCCGCCTTGACGCTCGGCTGAGCGCTTGCGACCGCTACGCCCAAATCCGCTTTTTGTATCATTGCAGTGTCGTTCATATAGTCGCCCGACGCTACCGAGAACCTGTCCTCGGCGTGGAGCAGACGTATCAGCTCCGCGAAGCCGCGCGACTTGTCAACACCCCTCGGCAGGCACTCGAAATAAAGCGGCGCGGAACGCACCCACTGCGCATCCTCAAATCCGCCCGTCCGTACCGTCCTTTCCACTTCGTCAAGCTCATCGGGTGGCGCGGCGATAACGAATTTCAGCCAGCCGCCCTCGGGTATCTCGTCGAGGGGTCTGCGGTCGGGGGTAACGCTCTCCATTTCGAGGTGCTCACGCTCTGTTTCGTTCAGAAACGGCACGAAAACCGTGTGCTGATGAAGAACCTCAAACCCGAGCCTGTTCGGAAACATCTTGTTTATCCTGCGGATATATTCGCGCGCCTGTGAGCCTATCTCGCACTGCCACAGGAACCTGTCCTGCTTAAAGTCGAACACTCCCGCGCCGTTGAACAGCACCGACGGTATTTCCAGATGAAGCACGTCCTCGACTATGCGCCTTGCCATTGCCCAGCCGCGACCCGTCGCCGTCGTGAACAGTCCGCCGCCCGCACGGAAACGCTCAATCGCCGCCATGTCGCGGTCGAGAATGCGCTTGTCGTCCGTCAGCAGCGTACCGTCGAGGTCGGTCATATAAATTACCTTGCCGAAATCCATATCAGCCCTCTATTCTATGCTTTTCAGAAATTTCGTAAAATATTCGGGCAGCTCCGAGTCGAACTCCAGATATTCGCCCAGCCTCGGGTGAACGAACCCAATCTTCTTTGCGTGAAGGCACTGTCCGCCGAGCCATTTCGGCTTGCCGTTTCCGTATACCTCGTCGCCCGCGACGGGGTGTCCGATGTAGGACATATGCACACGTATCTGGTGTGTTCTCCCCGTTTCGAGCTTAACCGCGAGATGCGTATAGCCCGCGTAATTTCGTATCACGCTGTAATGCGTTACCGCCTCGCGCGAATTATCGGGGGTCACGCACATACGCTTGCGGTCGGTCTTATGGCGACCGATAGGCGCATTGACCGTACCGTCCTCCTTTATCGAGCCCGTCACGACCGCGCTGTATTCCCTCGTGAACGTATGCGCCTTTATCTGCTCGGACAAACCCAAATGCGCAAAGTCGTTCTTCGCGACCATGAGCAGCCCGCTCGTGCCCTTGTCAATACGGTGGACTATCCCGGGGCGTATCTCGCCGTTTATTCCCGAAAGACTGCCGCCGCAGTGATACATCAACGCGTTCACGAGCGTTCCCGAATAATGACCTGCCGCGGGGTGAACTACCATGCCTTTCGGCTTGTTCACAACCAGCAAATCCGCGTCCTCGTAAACTATATCAAGCGGTATATCCTCGGGGAAGATATCTGCGCTTTTCGGCTCGGGAAGCTCCACCGCGACTATGCTGCCCTCGTTCGGCACATCCTTTTTGCCGCACGGCTTGCCGTTCACGGTAACGAGACCCTGCTCAATAAGCTTTACCGCCGCGCTCCGCGACAGCTCGGTGCTGTCGGATATCAGCTTGTCCAGTCGGCAGCCTCCCGCCGCCGTAAATTCAATTCTGTCCCTCGTCTCCATTTTCTCCGTTGCCTTCACCGTCCGAGCCCTCGGCTATCTGCGCTTTTTTCTTTTTATGCGCCTTGATCTCGTCTACCAACACTATAATAAACAGCAGCCCTGCGCCGCACACCGCGCAGATATCCGCGACGTTGAATATCGGGAAATTTATCAGCCGAAAGTCGATAAAATCCACGACCAGACCATCGTTGAATATCCTGTCGATCAGATTTCCGATACCGCCGCTCAGGATAAGCCCCACGGACGCGACGTAAACGGGTCTTTTCACCTTTTTGAAAATCATAGCGTACAGCAAAACCAGAATAACCGCGGAGGTAATGGCGATTAGGAACCACTTGTGCCCCTGAAGCTTGCTGAACGCCGCGCCGCTGTTCAGACAATAATAGACGTTCAGTACCTCGGTATCGCCGATCTTGATTATATGAATAGTATCCTGCAGCTCCATGTTCGCGGAGACTATATATTTCGTCAGCCTGTCAAGTCCGACCAGCAGAGCCGCTATCAGTAGCCAGATGTATTGCAGCAATTAAAATTCCCCTTTTCGTCGATTATATCAGCTTTTTCTGTTTTTTTACACAAAAGTCAGGAAGGGGAAAATACCCCTCCCTGATCGGTTATTGCCTATTCAAAATGCGTTTTGATAACGTCCGCGCAGCGCTTGCAGAGATTTGCGTACTTGCTGTCACTGCCAACAGTATCGTCGAATTTCCAGCAGCGCTCGCACGCGCAACCCGACTTCTTCGTTACCGTTACCGAGCACGCCGCGCCCTTGTATTCGCCCTCGCCGTTCGTGCTTACCTTAACGCCCGATACGATACAAGCGTCGGCAAGCTCGCTCTCGAGAGCCTTTACAGACTCGTCCGCAGTGAATATCTCCACCATTGCCTCCAGAGACTTTCCGATCACCTTGTCGGCGCGCTTCAATTCGAGAGCCGCAAGAACGTCTTCGCGGACGGCGTGTATCTTCGCCCACTTCTCCTCGTCCGCAGTCACGCCTGTTCTCTCTGGCATCTGATTGAAGATGACCGAGCGCTGATCGTCGTCATTTTTATGAGGCATAAACTGCCATATCTCGTCGGCGGTGTAACACAGAATAGGAGCTATCATACGCACCAACGCATCCAAAATAACGTACATCGCGGTCTGAACTGACTTTCTCGCGGGAGAGTCCGCAGACTCACAGTACAAGGTATCCTTAACGATGTCGAGATAGAAATTCGACATATCCACAACGCAGAAGCTTATAAGTGCGTGATACGCGAGATAATAATCGAACGCCTCATACGACGCCTTTACCTTGTCAATCACCTCGTCAAGACGCGCAAGCGCCCACTTGTCAAGCTCGCGAAGCTTATCGAACGGTACCATTTCGGTGTCAGGGTCAAAGCCCTTGTTATCATTAAGATTACCGAGAATATAGCGCGCTGTATTGCGTATCTTGCGGTAGCTCTCGGAGAGCTGCTTAAGCATATCCTTGGAAACGCGGATATCCGCGTGATAGTCGAGAGACGCTACCCACAGGCGCAGAACATCCGCGCCGAAGTCCTTGATGACCTCCTCGGGGAATATCTGGTTACCCTTGGACTTGTGCATCTGCTGACCGTTTCCGTCGACTACCCAGCCGTGAGTGCAGACCGCCTTGTACGGCGCCTGACCCGTCGTCGCGACGGATGTGAGCAGACTCGACTGAAACCAGCCGCGGTACTGATCGCAGCCCTCCAGGTACATATCCGCGGGCCACGAAAGCTCGGGACGCTCCTTGAGAACAGCCGCGTGCGTGCAGCCAGAATCGAACCATACGTCGAAAATATCCATTTCCTTGCGGAATTTATTGTATCCGCACTCGCACTTCACATCCGCGGGAATGAACTCGCCCGCGTCCTTTGCGTACCACGCATCTGAGCTTTCCGCCCTGAACAGGTCGGAGATAGCCTTTATAGTCGTATCGTTGATGATCGGCTTTCCGCAGTCCTCACAGTAGAGCATGGGAATGGGCACACCCCACCGTCTCTGACGGGAAATGCACCAGTCGGAGCGCATATTGACCATATTCTTAATACGCTCCTCGCCCCACTCGGGTATCCACCGAATGCCCTCGATAGCCTTGATGGTCTCGGGCTTGAACATATCCACGTTGCAGAACCACTGATCGGTCGCGCGGTAGATTATAGGCTCATGACAGCGCCAACAGTGCGGATACGGGTGAACGATCTTCTGCATTGCAAGCAGAGTGTTGTCATCCTCGAGGCGCTGAGCGATTGCCTTATTAGCGTCCGCGGTCTTTAAGCCGCCGAATTCACCCGCTTCCTCAGTGAGCACGCCCTTTGCGTCAACGGGAACGATAATGCTGAACATTCCCTTGTACTCGGGCTTCATGCAGACCTCAAAATCCTCCACGCCGAAACCGGGCGCGGTATGAACGCAACCTGTGCCGCTGTCGAGTGTTACGTGATTTCCGACGATAATCGGAGAACGTCTCGGCAGGAACGGGTGATCGGTCTCAATAAGCTCAAGATCGCTGCCCTTGAAACTGCCGACCGTGCTGTACTTCTTTATACCGACTGCCTCCATAACGGTGGGAACAAGTTCTGCAGCCATAAGCAGATATTCGCCGTTGGACCTGCTCTCCTCGTCCTCGACCTTAACAAACGTATACTCGTAATTCGGACCCAAGCATATAGCAAGGTTGCCGGGGAGCGTCCATGTTGTGGTCGTCCAGATAACGACATACGCCTTTTTCAGATCTATTCCCAAGCTGCCGAGCTTACCCTTGTCGTCAACAAGCGGGAACTTAACATAAATTGAATAGCACGGATCGTCCTGATACTCGATTTCCGCCTCGGCAAGCGCGGTGTTGCAGTCAGCACACCAGTAAACAGGCTTCAGCCCCTTGTAGATGTAACCCTTTTTGTACATCTCGCCAAATACCTCTACCTGCTTCGCCTCGAACGCGGGATTTATGGTAAGGTACGGGTCATCAAAATCGCCCCATACGCCCAGACGCTTAAACTGCGCCTTCTGATCGTCAAGGCAGGACAATGCAAACTGACGGCAGCTCTTGCGGAGCTCCACCGGGTCTACCGCGCCGCTGTCAACGCCGAGCTGCTTAATTGCCTTAAGCTCGATAGGCAGGCCATGACAATCCCAGCCGGGCACGTAATTCGCGTTATAACCGGTCATAGCCTTATATTTAACGATAATATCCTTGAGCACCTTGTTGAGCGCGGTGCCGAGGTGAATGTTTCCGTTTGCATAAGGAGGACCGTCGTGCAGCGTATAGGAGGGCTTGCCCTTGTTCTTCTCGGTAAGCGCGTAGTACATACGCTCGCGCTCCCACTTCTCCAGCATTTCCGGCTCTCTCTTGGGCAAATTGCCGCGCATCGGAAAATCGGTCTGCGGCAGATTTACCGTACTGTTAAGATCCACTGACATATTGAAATCTCCTCGGTTTTGTTTATATATTTATATTTATTTATTATTTTTGCCGAACTGCAGCTTGTCGTGACGGGATGTACCCTCCTCGGGCGACTTGAAAAACGGCAAATTATTTTCGGCGGTCTTATCCGCTACCTTGCTCTCCTCCTTAGCGGGCTCTTCCTTTTTATCCTTGGACTTGTCCGCAGGCTTTTCAGCAGGCTTGGGAGCGGGCTTCGGCGCAGGCTTGGGCTTCTGCTGCGCCGCCTTTGCGGCGTTTGCCTGAGCTGCCTGTGCCGCCTGTTTTTTACGCTCCGCCTCGCGCTTTTCCACTTCCTCGGCAGTTCTCTTTATATAATCGTTCTCGCACTTCTCAGGCAATGCCTCAATAAACGCGATATGCTCCTTGTAACCCGCGAGTATCTTAGCTCTGTATTCAAGAACCTGCTTACGCGTCTGCTGGAGAATATTCTCCTGTATCTCCTGCTGTCTGTCCATTGCAGCCTTGATCTCGGCAGCCTTGTTATTAGCGTCGCTGACGATCTTCGCAGCGGCGGCGTCCGCGTCCGCACGCGTTTTCTTGGAGTATTCGTCCGCATCGTTTACCAGTCTCTCGGACTTGGTCTTAGCGTCGGCAAGCTGCCTTGTTACAGTCTCGTTGGTCTCCTTTGTAAGTTTTTCCGCCGAAGCCTTTGACTCGGCAACGATAGCGTTGCCCTGTTTCTGCGCTACAAGCAGCGCGTCTCTGAGGGCGTCCTCATCGTCGCGGTACTCGCGTATCTTATCTGCCAACACCTCAAGTTTTCTCTCAAGCTCGCCCTTCTCCTTCTGGAGCTGTGCAAACTCGTCGGAGACCTCCTTAAGGTATTCATCTACGTCATCGGGCTTATATCCGTTAAAAGCCGCTTTTTCAAACTTCTTGGTTACAATTTCCTTTGCGTTCATTTGATCTCTCTTCCCTCCGAAATTCAGCAGGATATCCTGCTCCTGTTTCATAACCCGTTCACATAGCCCGAAGTACTCCGTTGAGTTGCTATATGTATAGGCTTTTTTACCGAAAAAGCATAACTGCTTTTATAGGAATAGCGGCGTATCGGCACGCCATTCCTATAAATACAGCATTCAAGACCGTGACAAAAACGGTCTTATGCGTATTTCTCTATAACAACACGCAGCCTACCTTTTTTGGTCTGTCCGACGATCTCCGCCAATCGGAACCTCCCGTAGCCGCGAATTGAAATTACCGTTTTTTCCTTTACAGTGCCGCTTACATTAAGACACACCGAAAAATCCGCACTTACCTGCCCCGATTTTATGAGCGACGCGGATTTCTCTCTTGAAATATTTGTACATGCGCCCACAATACAATCAAGCCGCAGCGACGATACCGCCGCGGCTATCCTCTCAAGCTTCGCTTTCGGCAGCTCTCGCGTAATGCCCCTCTCGGTCTTTACGCCGACATTTCCGATCTTTGTGATATCAACAATCAGCTCGGCTGCCGTATCAAGGCAAAACACGATCGCATATTCCTCTGCGACTAAGATATCCCCCAC
Source organism: uncultured Oscillospiraceae bacterium (assembly GCA_910587465.1). Lineage (GTDB taxonomy): Bacteria > Bacillota > Clostridia > Oscillospirales > Ruminococcaceae > CAG-115. The sequence goes on along the minus strand of CAJUMS010000048.1, from coordinate 5,468 downwards.
AACGCTGCGCTGTAAGCCGGTCGAGAGAACAGCTCCTAGAAAATCACGGTGCGAAAGCTTATCGCTCCTGCGAAAAGAAAACGTGACGGCGCGCACGGGGAAAAGCTCGTCCGCAGACACCTCCTCGGCATATGTGCCTTTGAGAAATCCGCAGACATTCCTTGCCGCGCCGTCATATCCGCCGTAAAATATCGGAACCGTGCCCGTTTGCGCCGCTCCATAACCTGCCACTATCGCCTCCCGCTCATTCAGAAAGCGGGAGAAACGCGGAACTCCCGTTCTTTGGCTCAACACGGCCAAATCGGAAATATGTGCAAACAGAAAACGTTCCTCAGCATTTGAAAGCTCGAAATTCACTTTATGCCGTATTACTCGTCGATGTTGTTAATCCAGTCAACGTTCTTTGGTGCAACTGCGTAGCAGCAGGTGTCAACCTTCTTGATCCTGCCCTCGAAAGCAGCTGCAACGCCCGTCATAAAATCAACGATACGTGTTCCGATCTCCTGATCAATACCGTTAAGGTTCAGGAAGATGATGGTACCCTCGCGCAGCATATCTACCGCGCCGTTCATTACCTCGTCATATCCGGACGGCTTCATGATGAACAGCTTGGGAATTCCAGAACCGCTGTGCATATTGATGATCTTAGAGCTGCTTGAATTATTGCCGTAAGAGCTCGAAAAATCGGAATAACCCGAAGAAAAGCCTGCCTCCTCGTTCGTTACAGCGTTGGAAGAGGTATCATATCCATCGTCGTAATCCACAAATCCCTCGTTCTCGTCCCCCGTGCCGAAAATGCTCTTCAAAAAGTTCGCCATTGTTAATTTCCTCCCAATTATAAATATTTTCTGTATCCGAACAGACCTGAGCCTATACGGACAATTGTGGCCCCATATTTTATTGCCGTCTCATAGTCTCCCGACATTCCCATCGAGAGTGTGTCGAACATCGCATTCTCTCTGTTATGTGCGTTCTCGACCTTCAAGTGCTCGAACAGCTCCTGCATTTTCGCAAAAACGCTCTCCGAACAGCCTGCGGGCGGTATCGTCATCAGACCTCTCAGCCTGATGTTCGGCAACTCGTCAACCTCCGCGCAGAACTCACCCGCGCTGTCAGCCGTTATGCCGCCTTTTGTTTGCTCCTCACCTATATTTATTTCAGTGAGTATATCCATAATTATCCCGTGCTGCGCCGCGCGGCGATTGATCTCCTCCGCCAGTCTCATACTATCCACGGAATGTATCATTGATACCTTATCAATTATGTACTTCACCTTGTTGGTCTGAAGTCCGCCGATGAAGTGAACCTCTGCGGGCTTGTAATTTTCCCGCTTGTCAAGGTACTCCTGAACCCTGTTCTCGCCCAACAGTGAAACTCCCAGATCTAGAGCGTAATTTATCCGTTCGAAACTGACTGTCTTAGTAACAGCCATAATACGGACTTCACGCCCCGATCTCGCTATATTCTCACAGATACCGAGGTAATTCCTGCGAATATCCTCAAAGGTAGTCTGCGTATTATCGGATAACTTTTCCATCGTACAAATCTTTACCCTCGGTAACTATCTCATCATACAGCTTAAGATAATCATCGTCCGTCTCCTGCGAGCAGATGACATAGCCCTCGCCCCAATAGACAACGTTCACCTTTTTAAAGACCAGACTGTCTCCGCGCACAATGAACACTCCGCGCTCGTCATTTTCATTATAGCGCAATGCCTTTCTTGATACACGAAGTCCGCCGTAACTGTTGACAAGCAGCTTGAAACGCGCAGTACGCCCCGACGCGACCGCTGAATTCAGTTTATCGCACTCAAAAACATACACAGCCTTATTATCGCCGCAATTCTTCACCGATATGATGTCCGCGTCAATAAGGTACGTACCAGAACCGACACGCAGCGTGACTTCGCTGCCCTCGTACAGTCCGAACATCTTCTCGGTGTCGACGACTGCCGCAACGCGCCAGTGATAATCGCCGATAAGCTTTCCGATAGCGTTTGAGCTCCGCGTTTTCGTGGGGGACGCAATCACCTCGTTAATCTTATCCTCGGTGATATCCTCCGCGCTCGTGTAGCCGAGATCACCCTCGTATCCGTCAACCTCGCTCACGAAATAACCCGCGCCGCCCGCAATGACCTCCTGAACTCCGCCCGAAATGAGCACGTTCAGCCTGTTGATCTCATCGTTGAGCTGCTTTTTCTTCGTACCGTAGCCGTCTGAAGCCTTCAGCGTGATCTCGCGCTTGCACATGGCCTCCAGCAAAGCACTCTGTTTTTCGCCCGCAGCGTTAAAGTCGCCGTCTATTATACTCGAAATGATATCCGAATGGCTCTCGTTTATCTGTATGGAAATAGCTTCAAGCTGAGAATTATCTGTGCCGACAAGCCTTTCAGCGCTCTCAAGCACCTCGACCTGCTTTTGCAGCAGACCGATCTCTCTCAGATAAGCCGCGTCATTATCGCTTTTGTAACGCCTTGCCACAACAGAGCTTTTACCAACCTTAGAGCCGTTGACCTGCTCATAACTCAATATTCCGGTACCGCCGTCGTAGATCAGCGTTTCATCGCGCAGATACACACCGTCGAACGGTACCTCCTCCTCGATGTCGTAAAAGAATGCCGTCTCGGTGGTAAGTTTTTCGCCGCCTGCAAAGAATATCTGTCCCACAGCGACCAGTATGACAAACACGGACAATGTCACGATAATGACGGTCGTCCAGCCCGAGTTCATTTATTCCTCCTCGGACTTCTCGTAAGCGTCGAGTATGGAAACGGGCTTAAACGGCGTGATCGTGGAGATCGCGTGTTTATAGATCATATTCTGTTTTCCGTCCGTATCCAGTATGACGATGTAATTATCAAACCCCTTTACAATACCCTTGAACTGAAATCCGTTGGTGATATAGATCGTTACGGGTATCTTGTCCTTCCTTGCCTGATTGAGGAAAACGTCCTGTAAATTGATGTCTTTAGCCATTTTGACCACCTTTTCTCTCTGTATTAAAAAGCAGAAAAATCCACCGGGAATTTCCAACTTTTTCCTAGTGCCCCAACTATATAAATCTAGTATAACATACTTTTTTAAAAAAAGCTACTGTTTTTTAATGAATTTTTTAAAAAAATCAAAAAAAATTTAAGAAAAAGCTATTTTTATTCCATAATATGCATTATTTTCCAGAATATGTAAGAAATCACCGATAATTCTCACTATCGATGATTTTTACTGCTTTATCAACTATACTCAATAAATCGTCATTTTCACCAACTATTATATGTTGAATTCGTTCATCACGCCGAAACCATGTCATCTGCCGTTTAGCGTACTGACGCGTCCTCAGCTTCAGCTCCTCCACGCAATCCTCCAGAGTTCTCTCTCCGCGGAAGTAGGGATACAGCTCCTTGCAGCCTATTGCCTGCGCGGCTGTCGGACGGTCGGGCTGCTCGAAGCACTGCAGCGCCTCCTCAACCAGTCCGTTCTCAAGCATTATGTCGACGCGCCTGTTTATGCGCTCTCGTAACTGTTCGCGATCCTCGAAGTCGATAGTCAGCATTATAAACTCATACGGCGATGGCTCCCGCCTTGACATCGCCTTTGCCTGCGATATCGTGTGCCCCGTGGTCTTGTAGACCTCAAGCGCACGGATAATGCGCCCGACATTGTTCTCGTGGAGCGTCGCGGCAGTCTCGGGGTCTACCTCTCGGAGCTTATCAAGCAGTGCCGCATTGCCGAATTCCTCGGCGAATTTCCGCATATCCTCTCGATAGGCGAAGTCCTGTTCGCTGTCGTCGAACGTGAGGTTATCGACGAACGAGCTGATATACAGCCCCGTGCCGCCGCATATTATCGGTGTCTTGCCGCGCCTGAAAATATCGCGGACGCACTTATCGCACAGCTTGACGTAATCCGCGACCGAAAAGCTCTCCGTCGGTTTGAGAAATCCGAGCAGATGATGCGGTATACCCTGCTGCTCCTCGGGAGTAGCCTTTGCGCTTGCTACGTCCATATCGGTGTATATCTGCATACTGTCCGCGGAGATCACCTCCCCGTCATAGCGCTTGGCAAGCTCTACCGCAAGCGCGGTCTTACCCGAGGCGGTCGGTCCGCAGACTACGATTATTTTGTTCATATAAAAATAAAAACGCTTTCTTTTCGTTAAAAATCCATATACTTGCTAAGAATACCCGCACACATGGGCGATACCTCTCCGGTTTCGGGATTTCTCTGCGAACGGATATTGTACAGATACCCCGTTTCGCCGTATCTGCCAAGATCGTTATTGTTATAACGGCGGTCGTCCATGCATATCCCTGTGACCTTTAAGCAGATAACCGCGTGAGTTCCGTCCTCTGTAAGGTCGCGCTCCCACTCGAGTTCGCAGTCCATATTCAGGAAGCACTCCTTAATGCGAGGCGCGTTGACTCTGCACGACGGCTCAACGGTCAACCCAGAGGCGGTTATCTCATCCGTATTAAATCCGTTGTTCTTTATAGTATCCATACACTTATCGAGAATATCCGCGGACGGGAAGTTCACGACGCAGCAGCCCGTCTCCTTTATCGAACAATACATATGCCCCGATTTGTGAACGCTCGAGAATACGCAGTGATATCCCTCCGCACCCGTAAAAGTACACCACGACTGCATTGTCGCGTTGGGAATGCCGTTGGATTTATAGCCCGTGACCACCACAAGCGGCGACGGCACCGCCGCCGTATACTCAAGCCACGAAAAGCCGAAAAACTCTTGTCCCCCGAACGCCTCGGGGAACTTGTCAAATTCCTTTTTCATCTGAATTCCACCTGACTATTTAATATTTCGTATCGGGTGACGGATAACCGTTTTGCGCTTTTCGGGGGCGCATTTATTTGGATCGCTGATGTAAATTTCGTGGTGAAGCCGCTCTTCGGTGATATCGTTTACATACCCGTTTTCGGCAAGGAATTTGTCCATTGCGTCGACTGTCCGCGGCTCGTCGTCATAGCTGCCGATATGCATACATTGAACGCACAGTCCCTCGTCCACCGTAAGCATTTCAGCGGCGGAGCAGTCAATTTTCTTTTTCCGAGCTGCCTCCGCCTTTGCCCACTCGAACACCTCCGCGGTGACAAAATCGGGCAGCCGCAACACGGATATCCACCGAAAGCGGCTTTTGTTTTCGTATTCGGCGCTCTCCCAAAAGCCCTCGAGCGGCGGCACTATGAAATCGAAATAGCCGTTAATGACGTGATCGCCGCGCTTGCTCATTTTAATGGTATACAATATCCCGTACAGCACCGAAACGGCGTTCTTATACGCGCCGCCATCCTCGTTTGGGTCGCCTTCACCGCGAACAGCCGCGTAGGTTATCAGCGGCACGGTGATAATCTCGGAAACGGTTTTCGGCTGATAAAGCGTCTTGAATTCCTTTTTGAAATCGTATGGCATAATTAAGCCCTCCTACTATAATATATTTATCGGGTAAATCCA
>CAJUMS010000047.1:5766-21010 GCA_910587465.1 uncultured Oscillospiraceae bacterium | reverse complement strand
TTCATAATTAACCTCACTTTTTCGTTTCGTCATCACCGAACAGCTTACCAAGAAGCAGAATAACTATAATAAAAATAGTAGAACCAATCCAGCAACCGAGAATGAACGAGAATAAATCAAAATTCCACATAACAAAACCTTGACTTTCTATACAAAATATGTTAAAATATAAAGTGGATTATTGGAGCGCGGAGTTGGAATTGAACCAACGACACGGGGATTTTCACTCCCCTGCTCTACCACTGAGCTATCCGAGCATACAGTCGTTATTTGGCATGGTGACCGCCCCAACGACCAAAGGGCACTCTGTTCAACCACTCTAATCCCACCGAGTAGGCGTGACCACCGTTTCAAAAAGAACACAATTTTTCAAGCTAGCTGTTCTGTTTCTTTACTCTCATCAACATAGCATTGGAGAAACTTGACGGTGTTTTGTGGGGCTCTTATTCCCTCACACCTCTTTTCAGAGGGGCAATTGTCGACAGTAACCGTTTTAGCATTGTCTTTATAAGGCTTTCATGCGACTAGCGCGGCTGACATCAGGTTCAACTCTTTTGCCTTGCTTTTCGGTTACAAGTATATTATAGTACGTTTACAATTACTTGTCAAGAGGTTTTGGTAATTTTAAAATGACTTTGTGAAAAGCGTACAAAATAAAGGAGAAATTTTTGTGTTTTATGACAACTTAAAAGAAGAATGTGAACTGCAAGGGCTTAAAATCACCCCTTTAGTATTAGAATGTGGTGGAAACAAAGGTGCGTTGAGCGGTTGGAAAAAGGGAGCTTCACCAAATTCTGATATAGTAATGAAAATATCAGTAAGATTAAACGTACCAGCCGATTACTTACTATTCGGTCGACAAAACAAAGCGAACGAACAAGACCCAGATGAACAAAGACTTATAACGGCTTATCGAAAGTTAACGGACGAGGGAAAAAGAGCAGTTTTACATCAAGCTGAAAACTTTTCTAAAGACCCGTTCTACCAAAAATATACAGATATTTCCAAAGACGCATAGGTAATAGCACCATAATACGATGGTGATAAAATAAACATATTTCAGAAAGGAAGTTAGATACTATGAAATCCAGAATAACAGGAAAACCTGCGCAAAGAAAAACAATTGAAGAAGCCTTGAGAGAATTCGCTATGAACGAGGCAACTGTAGAATTAGAAAATATGCAAACAAAAGAAATAATAAAAAGCGGAAAGAAGAAAAAAGTTAGTCGAGAAATTTATTCAGATCATTTTGACCCAAGTCAATGCAGATTTTGTATGAACTATGATTTTGACACCGATAGTTGTAAAAAAGATATGCCAAACATAGATCCATGGTATACAAAAGATAACGATTTACCAGACGAATGCGAAGAATGGAACTACGTATATGAAATAGATGATGAAAACAAATAAAAAAATATCCCCTCGAACTCAATCGAGGGGATAATTTATTCAACGTTTGTAATGACCCAGACAGGAAATTATTTCCAAGACGTTATCTTCCGTTACCCGATAGATCAGACGATTGCCGCCGTCTATATGCCTACTGTAATATCCCGAAAAATTTCCCTTTAACGGCTCGGGATTTCCTATGCCTACGGCGTTTCCGTTTCTTTGGATATCGGATATCAGTCTGTTTATCTGCTTCAACAGCTTTTTGTCTTTCGTCTGCCAGTCAACATACTCTTCCCAAGCCTTATCGTGCCATAGCAAATTCATACGTCAATCAGTTTATGCTCCTTTCCCTTTCCTGCTTCTAAATCCGCAATTCGGCTTTTAAGCTCCGCTACCTCCGCAGGAGTGAAACCGTTTTCGTCAAGATTAGTGATTTCAAACGGTATACTATGCCTACGGACAACAGTCTTTGCAAACATACATATTGCAGTAGTCATTGTCATTCCGACATCTGAACAAAAAGCGTCAAACTCTGCTTTTAAATCCTCGTCCATTCGGATATTAACGTTTGTTTGTGCCATAAAAACACCCCCTTTCTTTCTGTATTTACATTGTATCAAAATTTATTGATATTGTCAATACTTTTTTAAAAAATTATCTCCGAGAAATCGGGGATTTTTCTTTGTCCGTGATGTAAATTTCCACATTTTCCCAATAGGGCGTAAAGGCGCTAGGATAAACGGCTCACAGAGGGTAGCTGTGTAATTAGCACCCCCGTATTACTAAGGGGGGTGCTCCCCTGCTCTGCCGCCCCGTATGGGAGGGGCGCGCGGCTGGCTCCGCCCTCCGCCGCGCGCCTATTTTCCGTGTGCTCGGGGCGGCACTGCTGCCGCAGATAAATTCTTTCCGCAGGGCACAGACCACTAGTAAATGCTTTCAAAGTCTGCCACTGGCAGACTTTGAAGTATTATAGCCTACTAATTTATAGGCGCTAGCCATCTGTCGATGGCAGCCGAACCCCTTGTTGCTTCCTGCATTGCTTTCGCAACGCAGAGCAACAAGACCCTTATCTCAAGGGTCGTTCGCACAAGTCTCCGAAAGATATGTCAAGCCATAACATAACATATACCACAATGACTTCACAATAACTATTGGGGCGAACGTTTTAGGCAGTGAAAGGGAGAGGGTTTTAATGCTCGCCGCTGTCCTCTGCCGTCTCGGGGAGCGTGCCGAGTTCGTCTATGTTGTCCTCAATGTATCGCTCTACCGCCTGCACGAACAACTGATTGACCGACACGCCCAGACGGGCGGCAAGCGCTTTATAACGGTCGCGTTCGCCTTTAGGTACTCTAATAGCGATATGGTCATAATGCTTTGAAATGTAGCGGTCAACCGCTTGTTGTTGCTTTTTAGATACTGCCATTATTATATCACCTCACTTTAATTATAGCACAAATGCATATTGCGCGCAATAGTGATTTTGCACAATTATACTACTATTGCGCGCAATATATTTGTATACAAAATCAATAGACATTTGCGCGCAATAGTGGTATAATAGTATTAGAGAAAGGGAATAAGCCCACTCTAGGAAATTGAAAGTTAATTTTCAAAATGCGAAAGGACGGAACGGAATGGGATACACAATAGACAGAACAGAATACGGAATGACTAAGCAGTTTAAAAAGACTTTCGGACGAGAGCCGAACGAACAAGAACAAAAAGCCATAAGAAAAATATACGAGTTGGCGAAAGAAGCCGATTGGGAATATGACTGGTTAATGGCAGGAGGATATTCACAAAACTAAAATAAAGCCCCTAGGGGTCGGGCTTTAAATGACCTCTACCAACCCGAAAGGGTACAGAACATTAACCAAAATGAAAGGACGGTACAAAATGGAGCTTAACAAAATGTGTAAGGATTGCCCTATAATGGGCAAAGACTGCAACGGCACAACGTGCCAAGACTGGACAGGGTGTATTTTCAAATGGAAAGCGCTTAAAGACGCAGAAGAAAGAAAGGACGGCAAAAAATGTTAATTGCAACAGTAGAGGACGTTTTCAATATGTTAGAACCCAATAGCGATTGTAGGATAATAATAAGAGACCAAAACATCAAAAAGTTATCGGTCGGACACTGGTATGAAGATAAAATACTTGACTATGCAGATTGTGACGTTTCAAGCTTCACGTGGCAAAACGACAACAAAATATTTATTGACATAGAACTTTAAATTCAAGCCCCTAGGGGTCGGGCTAAGACCTCTACCAACCTAAAAGGGTAAAAAAAATAAGCTTCATAACGGAGCAGAAAGGCGGCTATGATATGGCACGAGTACGGAAGATTACGACAATGGCAGAGCTTCAAGCGGCATTGCAGGCGGCGTTTAACGCTATCAACCGCGATTTTTACGGCGGTGAGCTAGAAAAGGTCATCATCACGGTGAAAGAGGGCAAGAAGAAAGGCGCTTTCGGCTGGATTGAGGTAGCCAAGAACTGGAAACAGAACGGGAAAGACCGTCACGAAATCAACATCAGCGCGGACTATATCGGCGAACGCTCGGTTGAAGAAACGATCGTCACCTTAATGCACAAGATGGTACATCTCTACAATATGCAACACGAGATAAAGGACACGACCAGAGCGGGCATATATCACAACAAGAATTTTAAACGCACCGCAGAAGCTCACGGACTGGACGTTGAACAGCTAAGCGGTATAGGCTGGAACAGAACGACAGCAACACCGCAGACCTCGAAATGGATCGCCGACAATATCCCGATAAGGTCTTTCGGAATTTACAAGCGAGTAGCGGACAGCGCAGGCGGCGGCAAGGCTAAGACCAAGCAATCAATGGTGAAAAAGGTCTGCCCCTGTTGCGGAAACATAGCACGGGTAACATCAGAGTACAAGCTCATATGCGGCGAGTGTATGAAAGAAATGGAAATTGAAAGTTAACTTTCAAAAATCGGGGACAAAACCCCGATTTTTTATTGACATTTTCTAGAAAGCGTGATATAATGAAATAAACAAAATACTCCATCTATGTTTGTAAAAAATATACGAAAATCCGAGTGATTAATCTTTTATTTTACGCAATCAATAGCATGGAGATAGAAGGGGGTTATCTGCCATGAACCAAAAATACTATGATGCTGCACCGCAGTCCATTAGGGATTTCATTATTTACGAGCAGATTGTCAAAGGACGCTCCGAGCTTACCGTCAGAAATTATTATAACGATCTGAGAACATTTTTCAGGTTCTATAAAATGAGAAACGGACGCGCTTCCAACACGACCGAGGATTTTTCGAGCATTGATATTTCTGACATCACTGATGAAGATATCAGATCGGTAGATTTACAGACTGCACAGGAATTTCTCGTTTATATGAAAACCGAAAAAAACAACGAACAGAAAGCCCGTTACCGTAAAGGCGTCTCGCTGCGTCAGTTTTACAAATTTCTGACAAACAATAAGAATATGTTCAAGGTGAGTCCAATGGCAAATCTTGAACTTCCTACTCCCAAGCCCGCACTGCCGAAATACCTTACTCTCGAACAGACTCTTGAAATGCTCTCGCACATTGATACGCCTGCACAAAAGCGCGATTATTGCATAGTTGTGTTTTTCCTCAACTGCGGAATACGTTTGAGCGAGCTTGTCGGTATTGATCTTAAAGATATCCGCAGCACTCGCGATAACAACGGAAATGAGATATATACGTTAAAGGTACTCGGTAAAGGCAGCAAGGAGCGGATTATTTACTTGAACAACGCGTGTATAAACGCATATATGGATTATGTCGCGCCCGAAGAAACCGACACCGATACCAGAAAAGCAGCAGGCAGACGCGATATGACAGTTAAGACCGACGCACTGTTTCTCAGCAAACGTCAGACCCGCATTTCAAATCGACGCGTTCAGCAGATAGTTGAAGAGTGTTTTAAAAGCAGCGGTCTGGATAATATGGGATTATCGGTACATAAGCTGCGTCACACTTTTGCCACCTTGATGTATCAAAACGGCGTAGACGTGCGTGTGCTCAAGGATGTGCTCGGTCATGAGAATTTAAATACCACTCAGATATATACTCATGTGTCAAACTCACAACTTGAAAATGCAATGAAGCAAAATCCTCTCTCAAATGTAAAAATTGATTATAGCAATAAATAACAAAATATCCTTTTTTTGTAAATTTAGTGAAATTTGCAATAAAATTTTTTGCTTTAAATTGTCGAAAATAGTGTAAAAATCTATGTAATATTTGTTTACTATTTTCTTGACGGTTTAAGATTCTTTGTGATATAATTTTAAGTATACACAGGGTTTGGTTCAGCTTTGTGCAAATTTTTGGAAAAAAGGAAATGAGGTCAATAACAATGTTTAATTCCCTGAAGGCAAAAATTCTTTCCCGAATATTGCTTCTTCTTGTTGTAGGTCTTACGGTGATCGGCGTAGTCGGGTGCGTAATGAATTATGTCAGTACACAGGATACGCTGAAGGAAACAATGACCGAGCTCGTAGCTCAGTGTACGGTACGTATCAGAAACCGTCTGCAAAGATCTACCGCGGTCGCTACGGAATTGGGTCTGGATTACAGATTTTCTGACAGCAGTATTTCCACAGATGAAAAGCTTGAATTGCTTAAGAACAGAGCAACTCCGTATGGAGCGGTTGGCTACGGCATTATTGATTCCAACGGCATCGCCGACAACGGCTCTGATTTTAAATCCAGCGATATGTTTACACGCGTTATGAACGGCGAGATCGTTATCACCGAGCCGCAGAACGCAAACGATCAGTGGTTTATGTATATCGTTGCTCCTATTAGAGAGCAGGGTCTGTCCAGCGGTCAGGTCATAGGCGCAATCTATATAACTCTTGACGGTAAATTCTTGTCAAATATTGTTTCCGAGATCAACATCGGTGAAACGGGCTTGTGCTACATCTTAAACCCCGAGGGAACCTACATCGCAAGTCACAACTTCAACGAAGTTGAAAGCAAGCTGAATTACATAAAGAGCGGTGACCCCACATACGCTACCGTTGCCGCACAGCAGAAAGAGGCGCTCAACCTTAAAGTATCGGACGGTATCTTATATCACGAGTTCAACTTCGCGGGTGTAGAAAAGTTCGGCGGCTTCGGAGCTATCGAGGGTACGGACAACTGGATACTGTGCTGCACCACGTTCGTAAATGAATGGCTTGAAGGAACATACATCGCTATTATTATCACGGTAATCGTTGCGGTTGTTTTGATCGTTATAGCAGTCATTGTAAGCATCTTTACCGCAAACAATATAGTAAACCCCATCCTAAAAACCGTAGCTGTTATGGACGCAGTTTCGGAGGGTAATCTTAACGTTTCTATCGACCACACTTCTCACGATGAAACAGGTCATCTTGCAACCACGATCAACAGCACTATCAGTTCGCTGAGCAGTTATGTTGGTGAGATATCCAGAATATGTCAAGAGGTTTCCAACGGCAATTTCAACGTTCAAAAGCAGATTGACTTTAAAGGCGACTTCGCTCAGATCATGGACGCTCTGGAAGTTACGACCGAGCAACTCAGCGAGACTATGGAGCAGATCGACATTGCGGCTTCGCAGGTAAATCAGGGTGCGACGCAGATTGCGGATGGCGCTACTTCCCTTGCATCGGGTACTACCGAGCAGGCTTCTTCTATTGAGGAGCTGGCAAGTATCATCGCTACGCTGAACGACAAGGTCGCTTCCAATGCCGCTAACGCTGCCGACGCAAGTCACAAGGCTGATGTTGCAGGTGAAAAGATCGAACTTTCCAATCAGCATATGCAGGATATGATCAAGGCAATGAACAATATCTCCGAGAAGTCAAACGAGATCAGCAATATCATCAAGACCATAGAGGACATATCGTTCCAGACCAATATACTCGCGCTCAACGCGGCTATTGAGGCTGCAAGAGCAGGTGCATCGGGCAAGGGCTTTGCGGTCGTTGCGGACGAGGTTCGCAACCTTGCTTCCAAGAGCGCAGAAGCGGCTCAGAGCACAACGGAGCTTATCCAGCAGTCTATCCAGGCAGTTGAGAGCGGATCAAATATCGCGAACGATACCGCGGACGCACTCAGTGCTTCCGTTGAGGTAACACGTCAGACAGTAGCTCTTATTGAAGAGATATCCTCGGCTTCCAAGGAGCAGGCTTCGATGATCGAGCAGGTAAATGTCGGTGTAGATCAGATATCTTCTGTTGTACAGACCAATGCGGCTACTGCGGAGCAGTCCGCTGCTTCCAGCGAGGAACTTAACGGTCAGGCCGCAGAGCTTCAGAACCTTACCAACAAGTTCGTTCTCAGGAAGAGCTAATTATTGGTTTAACGGTAAACGGGCAGATCGTGATATGATCTGCCCGTTTTTTATACCATTGTAATAATTTTGAAAGCCTGACTTTATTTGTAAAAAGTTTTTGGCATTTTCTATACAAAAAGCCAACTCTGGTAAAAAAGTAAAAAAACATATATTATTTGTTGATAAGTATCTTGACTATGAGATTATTTTGTGATATAATTTTAATATGCACTAGTTTTGATTTCGGCAGGGTGCAAATATTTATTTGGAAAAGGAAATGAGGTTTTGAAAAATGTTTAAATCGCTAAAAGCTAAGATTCTGTCAAGAATGTTGGCGCTGGTTGTTGTAGGCATAGGCATCGTTGGTGTTGTAAGCAGTGTGCTGAACTACACAAGTACCGTCAGTACAATGGAGGAAATGCTCGGCGAGCTTGCCGTTCAGTCGGGTGTTCGTATCTCAAATCGTCTGGGAAAAAGCATGGCTATTGTCAGGGAGATGGGTCTTCATATTACGCTCAGCAATCCGGACAGCACAGAAGAAGATAAGTTCAATCTTCTTCGTAAAAGAGCCGAAACTTACTCGCTTACCGATTACGGTTTTATTACCGCAGATGGTGTAAATCACAGTGAAAAACACGGAAACGGTGTGAACTATTCGAGTGCGGCTTTGTTTACCGTACCTATGAGCGGTGAGATCTATATACAGGAGCCTGCGCCTGTCGACGACGTGTGGATGATTTATTTCGCGGCACCCATAAGGGAAGGCGGCTTCAATACCGGTAATGTTATTGGTGTTGTTTATGTTGGACTTGACGCTTCGTTCCTGTCCGATATCTCAAATGGTATCAAGGTTGGCAAGAGCGGAGAGGGCAGCGTTTATATGCTTGATAAGAACGGTACATATATCGGTAGTAAGAATTATGACCGTGTAACCTCACAGCTAAACAATATCACAGGAAACGGCGATACCTCTCACACGATCGGACGTAAGTCGTTTGAGGAGCATGGTCTTACCTTGACCGATGCGTCAAAATATGTATTTGAAAAGTTTAATAATGATGGCGTTGCAAGATTTGGTGCTGCAGCTATGATTCCTGATACGGACGGTTGGATAATCGGTTTGACCACTCCGCAGCAGGAATGGCTGCAGGAGTGCTATAACGCTATCATCGCTACCATCATAGTTGTTATCATTATGGTAGTTCTCGGTATTATCTTAAGCATCTTTACCGCAAACAATATAGTAAACCCCATCCTAAAAACCGTAGCTGTTATGGACGCAGTTTCGGAGGGTAATCTTAACGTTTCTATCGACCACACTTCTCACGATGAAACAGGTCATCTTGCAACCACGATCAACAGCACTATCAGTTCGCTGAGCAGTTATGTTGGTGAGATATCCAGAATATGTCAAGAGGTTTCCAACGGCAATTTCAACGTTCAAAAGCAGATTGACTTTAAAGGCGACTTCGCTCAGATCATGGACGCTCTGGAAGTTACGACCGAGCAACTCAGCGAGACTATGGAGCAGATCGACATTGCGGCTTCGCAGGTAAATCAGGGTGCGACGCAGATTGCGGATGGCGCTACTTCCCTTGCATCGGGTACTACCGAGCAGGCTTCTTCTATTGAGGAGCTGGCAAGTATCATCGCTACGCTGAACGACAAGGTCGCTTCCAATGCCGCTAACGCTGCCGACGCAAGTCACAAGGCTGATGTTGCAGGTGAAAAGATCGAACTTTCCAATCAGCATATGCAGGATATGATCAAGGCAATGAACAATATCTCCGAGAAGTCAAACGAGATCAGCAATATCATCAAGACCATAGAGGACATATCGTTCCAGACCAATATACTCGCGCTCAACGCGGCTATTGAGGCTGCAAGAGCAGGTGCATCGGGCAAGGGCTTTGCGGTCGTTGCGGACGAGGTTCGCAACCTTGCTTCCAAGAGCGCAGAAGCGGCTCAGAGCACAACGGAGCTTATCCAGCAGTCTATCCAGGCAGTTGAGAGCGGATCAAATATCGCGAACGATACCGCGGACGCACTCAGTGCTTCCGTTGAGGTAACACGTCAGACAGTAGCTCTTATTGAAGAGATATCCTCGGCTTCCAAGGAGCAGGCTTCGATGATCGAGCAGGTAAATGTCGGTGTAGATCAGATATCTTCTGTTGTACAGACCAATGCGGCTACTGCGGAGCAGTCCGCTGCTTCCAGCGAGGAACTTAACGGTCAGGCCGCAGAGCTTCAGAACCTTACCAACAAGTTCGTTCTCAGGAAGAAATAATTTACGTTTTATAATCTTACAGCCGAGTCGGAAAACGATTCGGCTGTTTTGTATAAAAAATCAAACTATTGACGCTAAACCGCTTGAATTTCGGCGCGTTTTATGGTAAAATATAGTAGGCGATAATATGCCGAGATAAAAATACACATATGTGGAGGAACAATGGAAAAGGTTACAGTAAACGCGAGCACGAGCTATGAGATATTTATCGACAAGGGTATACTCGATAGTGCAGGCGATCTGATCTCACAGGTGATAAAAAAGGGCAAGGCGCTTGTTGTTACGGACGACAACGCCGACAGATTTTACGGCGGGCGTGTTATGAAGTCGCTGTCGGACGCGGGTATTGAGGCAATGAAGTTTGTGTTCCCTCATGGAGAGGCTTCCAAGAACCATTCTACCCTGTTGAATATCTACGAGTTTATGGCGGTGAACGGCTACACGCGTTCGGACTTTATCGTCGCGCTGGGCGGCGGCGTTGTCGGCGATACAGCGGGATATGCGGCAGCGACATATATGCGCGGCATTGACTTCGTGCAGATACCGACGACGGTTGTCTCACAGGCGGACAGTTCGGTCGGCGGAAAGACCGCTGTCAATATTAATGGAGGAAAGAATCTTGTCGGCTTGTTTCATCAGCCGCGGCTTGTTATTTGCGATACCGATACGCTCGATACGCTTACTCCCGAGTTCTTCTCGGACGGTATGGCGGAGGTTGTAAAGCATGGTATGATAAAGTCCGCGGAGCTGTTCGATATCCTCTCAAACAAGGATATCAAGGAGAATATTGTGGATATAATGAAGCGCAATGTTACTATCAAGGGACAGGTCGTGGAGAACGACGAACGCGAAAAGGGCGAGCGTATGCTGCTGAATTTCGGTCACACGTTGGCTCACGCGCTGGAAAAGTATTACAATTTCACGGGACTGACCCACGGATGTGCGGTCGCTATCGGCATGAGCACATTCACGCATATTGCGGAGCGCCGCGGAATGTGCAAAGCGGGAGTTGCCGACAAGCTTGACGCTCTGCTCGAAAAGTGCGGACTGCCTCTGACCGACAACGCACCGCTGCATGAGCTGTACACGCTCTCTCTCCGTGATAAAAAGCACCTCGCGAACGGTATGAATATTGTCATCTGCTCCGATATCGGACAGAGCGAGGTAGTCAAAATGTCGGTCGAAGAGTATGCGGAATTCCTCAAAAGTTAGCAGAAACGAGAGATTTTATGGATATAAAGATCACACCTAAAAAGCTACACGGTACGGTAACGGTACCGCCGTCAAAGAGCGTCGCGCACCGAATGATAATCGCAGCGGCGCTTGCGGACGGTGTTTCGACGATTTCCAACCTCTACCCTTCTGTGGACATTCTGGCTACAATGGACTGTATGAGAGCGCTCGGCGCTGAAATTGATTTTCACGGTGACACTGCGGTGATCGAAGGGATAAAGAATATCCCCGACAAAGCCGTGCTGGATTGCCACGAATCGGGGTCGACGCTGCGTTTTCTGATACCCGTCGCGTGTTCGCTTGGCGTAAAGTCCGAGTTCCTCGGCAGCGCAAAGCTGCCGCAGCGCCCGATAACTCCGTTCACAGACGAGTTTCCCAAGCACGGGATAACCTTTGACTTCTCAAACGCGCCAAGCGGCTGTACCCTCCCCTGCTCCGTTTCGGGAAAGCTGACCGCGGGACGGTTTGAGATCGATGGAGGACTGTCGTCACAGTTCATTACGGGGCTTATGTTTGCGCTTCCGCTGCTTGACGGTGACAGCGAGATCGTCCTCACCTCACACCTCAACTCCAAGCCGTACATTGATATCACGCTCGGCGTACTTCGCGATTTCGGGTGCGTTGTTAAAGAAATGGAAAGCGGCTATTTTATCAAAGGAAATCAACATTTAAAGCCTTTTTCGGGCAATGTCGAAGGCGATTACTCACAGGCGGCGTTTTTCCGTGTGGCTAATTCGCTCGGCTCGGAGCTGGAAATTCTCGGTCTGAACGAAAATTCCTTACAGGGCGACAGAAAAATAACAGAAATATGCGATAACTTTGATAAAAGCGGCGGCGCACCGTTTGAGCTTGACTGCTCGGATATTCCCGATCTTGTTCCCGTGTTGACAGTTCTCGCGAGCTTCTGCAAGGGCACTAGCAGGTTGACCAATATATCTCGGCTTCGTTTCAAGGAATGCGACAGGCTATCCGTTACCGCGGAATGTCTGAACGCGATGGGCGGCAAGGTCACCGTTCACGAGGACAGTCTTGAAATTGAGGGCGTGAACGAGCTGCGTGGCGGTGTGATCGAGGGGCACAGCGATCATCGTATTCCGATGTCAATGGCGGTCGCGGCGACGCGGAGTTCTTCCCCGCTTATCATTCGCGGTGCGGAGTGCGTGAAAAAATCGTTCCCGAACTATTTTGACGTCTATAAACAGCTTGGCGGAGAAGTTGAGGTTTTATGAGCGAGACAATGTTTCACAAGTGCAGACCGAAGGATGCGGAGGGACTTTGCGTGCTGATCCGAAACGAGCTCGGCTACACCGACGTTACCGTGGATGAGGTGCGCAATTCGCTTGAGAAGATGCTCTCCTTGGACAGTTATTTCACGATAGTTGTTGAGAATAACAGTGAGATCCGCGGCTATATTTCGGCGGTACGCGAGATATCTCTCGAAGCTGGAGAATATTACCGAGTTATCGGGCTTGCTGTCAAGAAGGAATATCAAGGACAGGGCTTGGGTACGGCGCTGCTTACGCTCGCCGAGTCAAACGCCAAAACCGAGGGTGCGCGGCTTGTAACGTTGAGCAGTCAATTTAAGCGAACGAAAGCTCACGAATTTTATGAAAAGTTAGGTTATCAAAAAACGTCTTATGCGTTTAAAAAGTATTTATAAGACAACAATAACAGAAAAACAGGAGAGAAATATGTCATCATGCTTTAACGGCGGGATAAGTATCTCGCTTTTTGGGGAAAGCCACGGCAAGGGGATAGGCGTGGTACTGGACAATTTGCCATCGGGTGAGGTCATAGACTTGGAAAAAATCGGTGCTTTTATGGCGCGGCGCGCTCCCAAAAAGGACGGTACGTCGACCACGCGCAATGAAAAGGATATTCCCGAGATTTTGTCGGGGCTTTACGAGGGCAGAACAACGGGCACCCCGCTTGCGGCGGTGATATTCAACACAGATCAGCATTCGGGCGATTATGGGAACATTTCACATATCGCGCGTCCCGCTCACGCCGATTACACAGGGTTTCTGCGCTATAATGGCGCGAACGACCCGCGCGGCGGCGGTCACTTCTCGGGACGTATAACCGCGCCGCTTTGCTTTGCGGGAGCGGTCTGCGCGCAAATTCTCAAGCATCGCGGAATTACGACGGGAGCACACATTCAGTCAATAAAGGACGTTGCGGACGAGCGCTTTGATCCCGTAAACGTTACCGCGGAGCAGTTGGAGCAGGTCAAGAGCCGCCACTTCCCTACCCTGTCCGAGACCGCCGAGGAGAAAATGCGTGAGGTAATAAACGCGGCGAGAATGGACCTGAACAGTGTCGGAGGTATCGTAGAGTGCGCGGTCGTTGGATTTCCCGCGGGTATCGGCTCGCCGATGATGGACGGGCTGGAGAATGTCATCTCACAACTCGTATTTGCGATCCCCGCTGTCAAGGGCATAGAATTCGGAAACGGCTTTGACTGTGCGGATATTTTCGGCAGTGATAATAACGACGATTTCACGGTAAGGGACGGTAAAATCGTCACCAAAACCAATAATCACGGCGGTATCTTAGGCGGAATAAGCTCAGGTATGCCGATAATCTTCCGCGCCGCGTTCAAGCCTACGCCGTCAATTTCACGTCCGCAGAACAGTGTTGACTTCAAGGATATGACCGATCGGGAGCTTATCATCAAAGGCAGACACGACCCATGCGTAGTTCCGAGAGCCGTGCCGTGCGTTGAGGCGGCGCTGAATATCGCGCTCGTATCGGCACTGCTTAAAAATCCGCGCATTTAAGAAGGTGATTTTGTGGAAACTCCAAGAATTCGCATTGATGAGGTTGATGACATTTGCGTGCTGATCTGCTATCTGATATACTCGCTGGGCTGTCCGTTATCAAAGGATCAACTTGTCGAGATAACATCGCTTGAGAATGCCGTGAACTACTTCAATCTGTCGCAGGCTATTGAAAAGGTAAGCGGACATCTCTGCGAGGAAACGGATATTGACGGTGAAACATTCTACAATAACACGCCAAAGGGCATAAAAGCCGCAAAGGACCTCGGCGCTACCCTGCCGCTTTCTGTACGAGACAAAATGTTCAGCGAAGCTGTGCGCGTGTATACCCGCGACGCAATGAAGAAAAAAGGTTCGTTTCTTGCAGTGCGCTATATCAAGAACGCAGACGGCAGCTGTACCGTCGGCATTACGATAATGGACGAGATTACATCTCGGCAGAAGTACTACACAGCGGTGACAGTCGAAAACGAGCAAGCAGCGGATATTATCAAGCAAAAGGTTAAGTCCGACCCGAAAGCGTTCGCGGACTGTCTGGATCAATTTTTCAAATGTTCAGATTAACAAAAACCAACGATCTAAGCGTACTAGAGATCGCGTTTGATTATTTTGAACCGCTTCACAGTTTCGATCCGTTTCATGATATTCTCTCGGAATATGCTGCTGAAACAGGCATAACACCCATAGTAGTTGATCCCCTTTTCAACTTCAAGTTCACCGAGGACGGTCACAATATACAATTTTATTGGAACGGCTGTTTCACGATCTATATTTTTTACATCTCCAAAGTGCAGTATGATATCGTTTACGGCAGACTGAACAATATCTGCACAAGGCTAAATAAACAGCTTGGCAAAGAGCGCTATTTTGCAAAATACGGAAAATATCCGCATACAGATTAAACGGCGATGTCAATCAAAGCAGCTTGACACCGCCGTTTCCTATGAAATGGAATTAAAAAGTTTATTCTCCGCAGTGCTCGCAGTCGTGAGTTTGTGCAAATTTTTCCTTGTCGTATTCGATACCGTTTTTGTCGTAGTAGTCCTTGACCGCCTCCTTGACTGCCTCCTCGGCAAGCACCGAGCAGTGCAGCTTGTGCGCGGGAAGTCCATCAAGAGCCTCCACGACCGCTTGATTGGTGAGCTCAAGCGCCTGCGACAGCGGCTTGCCCTTTATCATCTCGGTAGCCATTGACGAGCTTGCTATCGCCGAGCC
>CAJUMS010000047.1:0-5756 GCA_910587465.1 uncultured Oscillospiraceae bacterium | reverse complement strand
CCGCAGCCGAACGTGCTGAATTTCACGTCGGTGATAATATCGTTGTCAATCTTCAGAAATATCTTCATTATATCGCCGCATTTGGCATTTCCGACCTCCCCTACTCCGTCGGCGTTCTCCATTGTGCCGACGTTGCGCGGATTGGTAAAATGATCCATAACCTTTTCACTGTATAACATATTTTCTCTTACCCTCCTGTAAGTCCTGCCAAATCGGTGACATATTGCGAAGATACTCCACGATCTCTTTCGTTGACTTGATAATGAATTCCACTTCCTCGGGAGTATTCTCCTCCGAAAGTGTCAGTCTCAGCGATCCGTGAGCTACCTCGTGAGGTCTGCCGATAGCGAGCAGTACATGGCTCGGGTCAAGCGACCCCGACGTACACGCAGAGCCAGACGACGCGCATATTCCCTTTGCGTCGAGCAACAAAAGCAGGCTCTCGCCTTCTATTCCCTCAAAGCACATATTAACGTTTGAGGGCAGACGGTTTGTTATTGCGCCGTTAAGTATCGAATGCGGTATCTCGGACAGTCCCTTAATCAATCTATCGCGCATCGCGGTAATACGCGGCGTGTTTTTGGGAACATTCCCGACCGCTTTCCTCAGAGCCGCCGCCATTGAGACTATTCCCGCGATATTCTCCGTACCCCCACGCCTGCCGCGCTCCTGAGCGCCGCCCTCAATAATGCAGGACGGCATCAGCCCCTTGCGGACGTACAGCGCTCCCACGCCTTTAGGACCGTGGAACTTATGCGCCGACAGCGACAGCATATCGCATCCCATATCGTGAACGTCAAGCGGGATATGCCCGACCGCCTGCACCGCATCGGTATGGAACAGCACGCCCTTTTCCTTACAGACCGCCGCAATCTCCTTGACGGGCATTATCGTGCCTATCTCGTTGTTGGCGGTCATTATCGTAACGAGCGAGGTATCGGGACCAATAGCCGCGGCAATCTGCTCAGGAGTGATATTTCCCTCGCCGTCAACGCTCAAATAGTCGATCTCAAAGCCCTGCTTTTCAAGTTTTTTCAGTGTGTGAAGTATCGCATGGTGCTCGGTTTTCTGAGATATAATATGCTTCTTTCCTTTGTGTGCGCCCATTTCCGAGGCGGATATCAGCGCTTGATTGTCTGCCTCGCTGCCGCCCGATGTGAAGTATATCTCCTTAACATCCGCGCCGATACTCTCTGCAATGCTCTGCCGTGCCTTGAAAAGCGCCTCGGCGGCGAGCTGCCCTAACGTATGCAGCGACGACGGATTACCGTAGCAGTCCTCCAGATACGGAAGCATAGCCTCTATCGCCGTTTTACTCATTTTAGTAGTAGCGGCGTTGTCAACATATATTCTGTTCAACATTATCACCTTCTCTATAATTCATATATGTTCAATAGGAATTATAGCATATTTTACCCGAAATGTCAAGAGGCATTTCGGGTAAAAATTATTTTAAAAAGATATCAAACGAGTAATTTCCGTTTTCGATGCTTTTTATTTACGTAGCGCTCATTTCGCCCGTGTGTACGGTAAGCGACTTCAGATCAAAACATTCAAGCGTTGAGTAGTCAAACAGAACGTTGGTTTCGGCATAGAGCGAACGATTGCAAACAAACTTCATCTCTCCGCACGTCAGTTTAATTGATAAATCATCACGATAATTTCTGCGTTTCTCGGAGGCATAGCTGCAATACAGCATATCGCACAACGAAACACTCTCGCTGATAAAATTCTCCGGCTCGCCGTCGTAGGTAATGTACATCACATAGTACGGATAAACGCTTTCGCTGTACACCCGCGTAAGCTCAAATCTCCCGCCGAAGCTGCTGTTTACCTTATCAAATTCCGTCCAATCCGCCACATTCTCAAACGCCCACTCGTTATCTGCCTTTTGGCTTGAGTATACCGATATGATAATCGCACCGATGATCACCGAGATTATAATTATAAAGATCCCAACGGTCGTATTTACGGCGACCAGTGCGCCCGCAGGCACCGCACCAACTCCTTTCGGCGCGTGAGCATTATAAGCGGCGCGAACCTCCTCGTCGGTGCTGAAATTCACCGCGCCGCAGAACGGACACTTGTAGTCAGCAAGCTTTATCTTCTTCTGACAGCTCCTACAGCACAGCTTCATATTTACCTCGCTTTCACACAGGGTTTTCTTTGA
Source organism: uncultured Oscillospiraceae bacterium (assembly GCA_910587465.1). Lineage (GTDB taxonomy): Bacteria > Bacillota > Clostridia > Oscillospirales > Ruminococcaceae > CAG-115. The sequence goes on along the minus strand of CAJUMS010000047.1, from coordinate 3,586 downwards.
TAAATTCTTCCAGCAGATCTGCTGCGTAACGGCATAATTCGGGACACGGGCGCTTTTTGTAGTATTCGGAAGTGCGCGGTTCGGGAGTCGCCGAGGGTTCAGGTTTATCCAGTCCGAGCAGCTCGCGGCAGATAATGCTCCCGTTGTCGGCGCGGAAACGCTCGGCGAGGGCACGTATCTTTTCGTATAGCTCCTTTTTTGCGGTGAGGTCCTTCGGGTCGGAGTAGCCGTAAAGCTGGCTCAGCACCATAACGATACCCGAGAACGTTCCGCAGACCTCGCGAAGTCTCCCCATACCGCCGCCAAAGCCGCAGGATAATCTCGCGGCTGTATCAACATCAAGTCCGAGCTCCTCCGCAAACGCGACTGCGACAGCTTGCGTGCAGTTGTAGCCCGACAAAAAGTTATTGTAAGCTATATCGCCCTTTGTCATTTGCAGAATTCCTCCACGGCGTCGGCTATCGGGTCTGCGGCGGTCGTCTCAGTAAGCTCGAGCATACCATTATCAACCAGCTTTGCGAGCTCGGGGTCTATCGGGAGCTTTGCCAGCACATTCAAACCGAATTTTTTCGCGGTCTCGTCAATGTGGCTCTCGCCGAAAACGTTGATGTGCTTTCCGCAGTCCGGACAGAGCGCGTAGCTCATATTCTCGACAAGTCCTATGATAGGCACGTTCATCATATTCGCCATCTTGACCGCCTTGCCGACTATCAGCGAGACAAGCTCCTGGGGAGAGGTAACGACGATAATGCCATCCAGCGGAATGGATTGGAACACGGTAAGCGGAACGTCGCCCGTTCCCGGGGGCATATCCACGAACATATAGTCAACGTCGTCCCATACAACGTCCGTCCAGAACTGCTTTGCCGTACCCGCGATTATCGGACCGCGCCAGATAACGGGATCAGTATCGTCGGGAAGCAGCAGATTTACCGACATTACCTTAATGCCCTTCTTGGTCTTTACAGGGAAAATAGCAGTCTCGTTTCCCTGTGCCTTCTCCTTCAAGCCAAAAGCCTTAGGCACGGACGGACCCGTAATATCCGCATCGAGAACAGCGGTATTAAAGCCGCGGCGGTTCATAAGCACCGCCGAAAGGCAGGTGACAAGCGACTTTCCAACGCCCCCCTTTCCGCTGACGATACCCATCACCTTTTTGATATCGGAAAGCTCGTGGGGCTTTGCGATAAGGCTCTCCTCTTTGCGCTCCGAGCAGCTCTCCCCGCAGCTGCTGCAATCATGTGTACATTCGCTCATAATGATTTTTCCTTTCAGATATAATTATTTTTTCAAGACTTCCGCAGTCGTTTCCGCAAAAGCCGATATCAAGCAATTTTTGCTTCAACCCGCTGCTGTATGCGTTTATACGCACCGATTTGGATAGCATCTGCGCGCTCCACTTCACAACGGCGTTTACAAGCTCGGTGCAGGCTTTTTTATCTACGTAATAATCATACACGGCAATGCCTATTATCTCGGTATACATTTCCCCGATCAGATTTGTGATCTGTATCGCGTGTATGTAACCGACGGCATTTCCCGAATGTATGATGACGAGCACCGCCTGGTCCGCGTCCATAAGCGTGTTTCTATACACTCTTTCCGCCTCCTTTTTCGAGACATTTGAGCCTAAAATACGCTCGTTCATCTTGTAAACGGCAGTGAAATCCGCAACGCCCGCGGGTCGCACCTTGTATTTGAACATTGCGTTCCCCTCATCTGATGATATCCGCTGCGAAGCTCTCACCGTCGACTTTTCCCTCAATACCGAGCAAATCGAGCACTGCGGCTCCAATATCTCCGAAACACGTTCTTGTGCCGAGGTTCACAGGCTTTATACTGTTGCCGTATATAAGCACGGGGATATATTCGCGTGTGTGATCCGTTCCGCTGTGACAAGGGTCGCAGCCATGATCGGCGGTAAGTATAACAACGTCATCTGTTCTCATTTCGGAAATAAATCCACCCAGCCACTTGTCGAACTCATTCAGCGCGGCAGCGTAGCCAATGGGGTCGCGGCGATGTCCATACTGCATATCAAAATCCACCAGATTGGTGAAACAAAGCCCGTTCCAATCCTGTTTTTGGTAATCCAAGGTAATATCCATATCGGTGGTGTTTCCGATTCTGCGGTCACATCGTACAACGCCCTTTCCCGCGAAGATGTCGAATATTTTTCCCACTCCGATAACGTCCTTGCCGTTTGCCTTGAGAATATCCAGCGCGGTATCCTTGGGCGGTACTAACGAAAAATCGTGACGGCGCGGCGTTCTTGTATACGGGTGCTCTCCCTCGAACGGACGCGCGATAACTCTTCCGACCGCGAAATCGCCCGTCAGTATCTCACGCGCGGACTTGCAATACTCGTACAGCGTATCGACAGGAACAACGTCCTCGTGCGCGGCGATCTGGAACACGCTGTCCGCGGATGTGTATACTATAAGCGCCCCCGTTTTCACATGCTCTTTTCCGTAATCCGCTATGACCTTAGTTCCCGAATACGGCAGATTGCAGAGCACCTTGCGCTCCGTCGCACTTTCAAATTTCTCTATGACTTCTGGCGGAAAACCGTTCGGGAATGTCGGGAACGGCTTTTCCGATACGCAGCCCGCTATTTCCCAATGCCCCGTCGTGGTGTCTTTGCCCTTGGACTTCTCGGCAATGCGCAGGAACGTGCCCTCAGGACTTGGCGATTTCACTCCAACTGTCACGCCGTCAATATTGAACAATCCGAGCCTTTGCATATTCGGAACGTTCAGAGTTTCCGTCTCAAAGCAGGAACGGAGTGTGTTGGCACCCTTGTCGCCAAAATCTGCGGCGTCGGGCATTTCACCCACTCCGAAGCTGTCAAGAACGATCAGAAATACACGTTTCATACTATTCCCCTCCGGACAACAGCTTTACCGCGGAGCTTGTTCCAATACGGTCACAGCCCACGTTAAGGAACATTTCAAGGTCGGTTTTTGTCTTTATTCCGCCTGCCGCCTTAATCTTCACATCTTCGCCGATATGCTGCTTGAAAAGTCTAATATCCTCAATACGCGCCCCCGCTGTGCCGAACCCCGTGGAGGTCTTGATATAGTCGGCTTTCGCTTTGGTGACGCATTTACACAATTGAATTTTCTCATGCTCCGTAAGGTAACAAGTCTCGATTATAACTTTAAGTATCTTGCCGCCGCAAGCCGCCTTAATGTCCGCGATCTCGCGCTGAATTTCGGAAAACTTCCCATCCTTGACCCATCCGAGATTTATCACCATATCTATCTCGTCCGCGCCGTCATCGACAGCTATTCGAGTCTCGGCGCACTTTGCCGCGGTCGTGGAATATCCAAACGGAAAACCTATCACCGTGCAAATATTCAGCTTGGGAAACTTATCGCGCGCGAACTTCACATAGCTTGCGGGAATGCAAACGCTCGCGGTCTTGTACGTCAGCGCCTCCTCACAGAGACAGCATATTTCCTCCTCGGTCGCCGTCGCGCGGAGCAAAGTGTGGTCAATATGCGGATATATCTCCGAATTATTCATTATAATCACCTACTATAATATATTTGTCGGGTAAATCCATGACAGACCAGCCATGGTT
>CAJUMS010000046.1 GCA_910587465.1 uncultured Oscillospiraceae bacterium | reverse complement strand
TGAGTGACTGGAGTTCAGACGTGTGCTCTTCCGATCTCGATAATGTACGCCGTGACCTTATCCCCGAGATACGGGAGATACTTGGCGGTCTAGAGCCGAATTCCAAGAACAGGAGCAAGATAGAAAGCGCAAACAAGCTGCTGAACGATATAGTCCCGACGATATTCGATTACATTGACGAAGACATTCGCCGGCTAGATATAATCCAAACGGGCTGCAAGCCGTTTGCGGATAAGCCCTCGCTTGAGACGTTGAGCGGCTTTTTCACGTCGGTAAAGACCGTTGAGGAAAATCCCGTTTCGGTAGACCCGAGGAGCGGCGCAAAAACCGTTTCACGAAAGCTGTTTACCAACACTAAAAACGCGTTTAAGGAGATAGTCGGGGATATTCTCGGCTATGCCGTTGACAAGGCGGCGGAGGAAGAGGCGTTTCCCCGTCAGCGTATTGCTGTTCGGTCATTTGTAAAGCTCCTGCGCATTTACAGGAGATATCTTGCGGAAATTAAGCGGTCTACGGGCTGTGTGGATTTTTCCGACTGTGAGCTTGTACTGCTTGAAAAGCTCCGCACCGACGAGAACTTCCGCGCACAGCTCTCGGGGCGTTTCAGCTGCATTATCGTGGACGAGTTCCAAGACACCAACGATATCCAGGCGGAAATATTTAAACTGCTCGGAAACGGCAGACTGTTTTATGTCGGAGATGTCAAGCAGTCGATTTACGCGTTCCGCGGCGGAAATCCCGTTATCATGGCGCACCTTGCCGAGAATGACGGCTTTGAGGAGCTGCCGCTCAACATCAATTACCGCAGCAGACAGGCGGTCATTGACACGGTGAATGCGGCGTTCTCGGGACTTATGACCCACGATTACGGCGGCGTTGACTACACATGCGGACATCAGCTCCGTCTCGGTGCTGACTACCCCGAGATCTCTGAGGAGCAACGCGCTGAATACTCCTCCGAAATCATCCTGCTTGACACCAAAGAGAGCGCGGACGACGACAAGGACATGGCGCAGGCGAGGTTCGTCGCGGCGAAGATCAAGGCGCTTCACGATGATGAGAATTTCCTCGTAAAGAAAAAGAACGCCTTGGAGAGGTGTGGATATTCCGATTTCGCGATACTGTTCCGCTCCAAGTCCAAGATACCGATCTACCGCAAGGCTCTCGAAGAGCTTGGGATATCGTCTGCCGCGCCCAAGGGCAGGAATTTCCTTGACGCGGAGGAGATAACGCTTGTATTAAATTATCTTAAAATAGTAGATAATCCGCTGAAAAACGAGGAAATGTTAAAGGTGCTGATGTCGCCGATTTACCGCTTTACCGCAGAGGAGGTCGCACAGCTGAGACTGGGAACGCTCGGCATTCCCGAGGACGCGCTCATCGAAAAGCAGGCGCGCAGCGTTGCGAAAACGTGCAAAAAGTATTCGCTGTACAACTGCCTGCGGGTATGCGCTCAGCCGCTTGATCTCGGCGAGCTCACCGACAGTGAAACTGGCATAATTGAACGCGATATAAATCCCAAGCTGAAACGCTTCACGGAGGACTTGAATTCGTTCCGTTATTGTAACAGCTCGGGCTCACTCAACGACCTTATTCGCAAGGTTTACGAGGACACGGACATCACCTCTGTTGTCGCGGCGTTTGAGGACAGCGCTCAGCGGGTTTCAAACGTCCGCGCTTTGCAGCGTTTGGCTTCCGACTTTGCTGTGCGCGACGGCGGCAATTTAAGTGATTTCCTGCGTTTTATCGACAAGGCGCGGGAGAATTCCCGGAGCGGCATTGAGGAGGCGGCACGCCCAGAAAGCGCCGACGATACGGTGCAGATAATGACGTTTCACGGGAGCAAGGGGCTCGAGGTGCCCGTTTGCATAATGGCGGAGCTCCAGTCGACTATGAACCTCACGGATTACTCGGGCACACTGCTTGTGAACCGTGATAAGTATATCGCGCTAAAAAACGTCGACGTAAAAAAACGTCTGCGTTCCAAAATGTTTGCGTACAATTCGCTTTCGCGTTTCATACAGAAAAAGCTGTGCGGCGAGGAGCTGCGGCTTCTGTATGTCGCCATGACGAGAGCGCAGGAAAAGCTGATAATGGTCGGCAAATTCAATCTGAGCGACCCCGACGGGGATAAGTTCGACCCGAATATTCCCGAGGAAATATTTGATAAGACCGCGCCGTTCAAATGGGTGCTCGGTTCGCTTTTAAGGTACGCTCCGGAGGGCGCGGGGGACGATTTCACGCTTGACGGCATAGACTGCCGTATCAGCAAGGTCAAGGCTGACGGCGCTGCGCCGTCGGGGGAGACCGCCGCCGAGGAGCGGTACGACATATCTGACGAGGAGGCGGAGGAGCTGACCGCGCTTATAAATGAGCATTACCCCTATGCCGAAGAGACGCGTCAGCAGGCGAAATTCACCGTAACGGAGCTTGCGCACCAGAAATCGGTACGCCCCGTAAACCTGATAAAGCCGAGCTTCGCGAGCGGCGGCAAGCCCTCGGGCACGGAAAAGGGCAACGCCTATCACCACACTATGCAATTTATCCCGCTTGATCGTCTCGGCGACTTCTCCGATAAGACCGTATCCGCGGCGATAGCGGAGCTTGTCGAAAGCGGCAAGCTTACCAAGCGCGAGGCAGAGATAGTCGAGTCCGCGCATATCGCGGAATTTTTCCGCGGCGAGCTCGGTAGGCGAATGCTCAACAGTCTCGAGATACACCGTGAAAAGCCGTTCTACGCTGAGATATGCGGCAGGGACGTAGGTCAGGACTATGACGGCAGGATAAGCGTTCAGGGACAAATAGACCTGTATTTTGTCGAGGAGGACGGCATAGTAGTGGTAGACTACAAAAGCGACACCGTGACAAATCTCGAGGAGGAGCGCGAAAACTACGCCAAGCAGGTGAAGATATACAGCAAGATACTCCCCGAATTTACGGGAAAACCAATAAAGGAGATGTATTTGTACGCGTTTCTCGCGGACAAGGCGCTTAAAATATGAATAAAATGAAGAAAATAATTATGTGTATAGCGGCGGCGCTAACGCTTGCGCTGACGGGCGCGGCGGCTTTTGCGGAGAACGCGGGTTTTGCAACGGAAAGCGCGGTCGTCTCCGCGAAAACGCCGTATAATAAGGATTACGTCAAGGTAATGTGGAGCACTCCAGAGGCGGAAACGGCGGGTGTGCCGCTTGTCGACGGAGACTTTTTGTTCGCCCCGATGCTGAATAAGGTGAACAAGCTCACGCAAAAGGACGGTAAATTGGTCTCGTTCGCGGAGTTCGACGAAAAGGTCTCGGAGGATTGCAGCGGTGCGGTGATGAACGGCGTTCTAGTCCAGCCGACGCGCACTAAGATATTTGTTGTGAACACCGAGGATATGCGGATACTCTGCTCCGCGGAGTTCGGCGAGATCGTCACGGATGTAGCGCTGCTCGGCGATTTCGCGTACTTCGGCGTAAAAAACAGCGATACGTATAAATACGTCTGCGCAAACTTTTCCGACGGTCTGAAAACCGTCTGGGAGTACACCTCGGACAGCGCTGTGACCTCGCCTTCGCTTTTCGGAGACTACGTTCTTTTCGGGGCGGGGGAGAGCCTTATCGCGCATGCTCACAAAAGCGAGAGCTTTGTTGAGAACCCGGTTGGCGCGGAGATAACCGCTGTTTTCGCGGGGAAGTACGCGGTTTTTATGTCGGGCGCGGACGACAATTTGTATAAGCTCCGCCTTAACGACGATGGCAGAACCGAGGCTGAAACGCTCACTAAATGCGAGCTCGGCGGTGAGCTCACCGCTCCCGCGGAGCTTAACAACCGTGTATACGTCGGCTCAAGCGAGGGATTTTTCGTGCTTGACGGACTGAATATGGAGGTTGTCAAAGAATTCCCCGAGCTGAAAAACTCCACGGCACCGTTTATCTGCACTGGCAGGGGACAGAGAGCCTACACCGCCGCCCCGCACACGGAAAGCAACGGCGATTTGCGCTGGTATCTGTACAACATACTCGACGGCGACGACGGGCAGGTAACTCTTTCAGAGCTTGCTAAGATAATCGACTACACCGACGGCAGATCGGTTGTTTCGCCAAACGGGATTATGTTCTTCCGTGACGCGTTCGGGCAGATCTGGGCGGTCTGCGAGCGCGAAAACGATCTGCTCACGATAATAATTAAGATCGTCCTGATGATCGCAATAGTGGTAATGGTCATGGTAATAGTGCGCGCGTGGGCAAAAAAACGAAATGAAAAGAAACCGCCGCAGTATTGATATTAAAGGAGGACAAAATGGATATTCAACTGAAAAATGACAACTGCACCGCAAGGCTTATATCAAAGGGTGCGGAGCTTAAATCGCTCACCGTCGGCAAGCGTGAGCTTATGTGGTGTGCCGATCCCGCGTTCTGGGGCAAGACCTCTCCAATCCTTTTCCCGATGATTGGAACTCTCCGCAACGGCAAAACGCTCATAGGCGGCAAGGAATACAAAATCACCAAGCACGGCTTCGCGCGCGATCTGGAGCTTTCCGTGGACAGCGTGAACGGCACTTCCGTAACGTTCTCGCTTGAGCAGAGCGACTTCACTCGCGGGATGTTCCCGTTCGATTTCCGCTTTACTGTTACATATACGCTCAAATCGGACGGTATTGCTGTGACATACCGTGTGAAAAATAATTCCGCGGAGCCGATGCCGTTCTGTATCGGAGCACACCCCGCATTCGCGTGCGGCGGCGAGTTCACTGATTACCGTCTCGAATTCGCCAAGCTCGAGACCGCCGCGGTGCCGAATTACAACCTCCAAACCGGACTGCATGAGGAAAACAACCGCCGTCCGCTCTTGAAGGACGAGACTGTTCTACCGCTCAAACACGAACTGTTCTACGAGGACGTGTGCTATTTCGACAAGGTGGTTTCGCGCTCGGTAATGCTCCTCAATAAGGAAAACAAGGGCGTGCGCGTGGATTATCCCGATTTCACGAGTCTCGGCGTTTGGCAGGCGAAGGACGCGCCGTTCCTGTGCATAGAGCCGTGGTGCGGTTCGGCTGATTTCGACGACGCGACAGGAGTTTTTGCCGAAAAGCGCGGCGCGGTTACACTTAACAGCGGCGAGGAAAGAGCGTTCACTTATTCGATCTCGGCGATAGGCTGATTGGAGTATGTAAAAAAGGGCAGCATTTCGTGCTGCCCGTTTTATACTGTCTGTATTTAAATCGCAAGTAAAATTACCCGCAAAAATTAGCAGGTAAATTTTTCCTGAAATTCAAAAAATAGTATATGTTATTTTTTAATAAAATTACCATAATGTACCATTTGTGGAATTGTTTGATTTGCAACAATCCCAAATACTGTAAATCCGCATTATAAAAGGATTTGTTTAAGCAATTTTCACATGGTTTTCACATAAAAAACTATTGACATCTTTGAAAAAAACGGTATAATTATATTAAGAGGAAAAGTAGGAGCTGATATTATACAGTAACTTAAGGCAGATGGGTGGATGGACGGACGACTTGAAAGAAGGGATACATATGAAAGCTACCAATAACAACTCCTTAATGGTTCAGGGAAACGACTCAATTACGAGCGTGAACGAAGCCAGCTACTTGTTTGGAGCTTACGTGTGCCAAGAGTTGGAACGTATCGGAATGCGTTACTCCTATCGCCATGTAATGAAACCGCTTATGGAGAATGACAGCTTGACGCAGCTTGAGCTAGTGAAGATCACTAATCTTAAAGCGCCGACTATCAGTATTACTTTGCGTAATATGGAACGCGAGGGTATCGTTCGCCGCGAAAAAAACGATAACGACCGCCGCGAGACACATGTTTTCATTACCGACAAAGGCAAGAAGATGTATGCAAAGGTGCTGACCGCTCTCGACAAGGCCGAGAAAACTATGCTTAAAGGCGTGAATGAAAAGGAGCTTAAGGCTCTGCGTTCTACTCTCGAGAAAATGAGCGAGAATTTGCGAAACGAAATTAAGTAATTTTTGTATCGGTGAAAAAGGAACCTTTGTCGGTTCCTTTTTTGTGTATCAAAACGGGCAGGTTTACCCGCCCGTTTGTTTTTATTTCATATTGACCTCAACAAGACGCTTGTCAAATTCAGCAACCGGAATGGGCTTTGAATAGTAGAAGCCCTGCGCCGAATCGCAGCCGCATTCGCTGAGGAACTCCGCCTGTTCAATAGTCTCAACGCCCTCCGCGATTATATCAAGACCAATATCCTGCGACATCGAAATGGTGTGTTCGATTATCTTACGTCCGCGCGCCGATTCCATAAATTCCGACAAAAAGCTGCGGTCGATTTTCAACACGTCGAACTGTGTGGTTTTCAGCATATTCAGTGATGAATAGCCCGAGCCGAAGTCGTCCATAAGCATGGTAAAGCCCGCGTCCTTCATTCTCTTTACGACGTCCTCCACGCCGGTGCCGTCGATAGACTCGGTGATCTCCAGCTCCAACAGCGGTATCGGAACATCATACTTTGTGAGCAAATCGGTGACCTTCTCCACTACGTCGTACGTTTGCAGATACTCGCGCGAAACGTTTACCGAGATCGGAACTGGCGGTATGCCGTTGTCGATCCAGCTCCTTATACGTGCGCAAGCCTCCTCCCAGATGAACGTATCAAGCTTGAGAATAAAGCCGTTCTCCTCGAAAACGGGAATAAAGTCGCCAGGGGAGATCATTCCCTTAGTGGGGTGCTGCCAGCGGGCAAGTGCCTCCGCGCCGATTATCTTTCCCGTTTTAATCGAGTGCTTGGGCTGGAGGTACATCACAAATTCACCGTTCAGCAGCGCTTTGTGCATATCATCCTCGATAGCCTGCTTTTTTTGCAGCTTGGACTTCATATTGGTATTGTAGAACCCGATATTTTCAAGCGCGTTTCCCTTTATGAGCTGACGGGCAAGCGACGCATTATCGCCGTGCCTTCTTGTGTGAACTGTTCTGTCGTCCACGACTGCAACGCCGAATACCAAGCGGTATTCCATATTCTTATATCCGCACAGCATACTTTCCATCTTGTGGATAAACGCGACCAAATCGTCCTGTGTTTCAAATGTGGTCACTATCATAAATACGTCCGCGGTAAGGCGGCAGAAGGGCTGTTCCTCGGTGCAGACGATCGCCAGTGAGTCATTGATGAACTGCAAAAGCTCGTCGCCGACATCAACGCCGTAAGTCTCGTTTATCAGTTTAAAGCGTTCCACATCAAACTGAATGAACGCGATATTTTTGTCGGGATTTGCCTTGATAGTGTTCGCGCACCGCCGCGAATAAAGCTTTGGATTTTTGTCCGAGGTAAAATATGTAAGCACGTCTCGGTCAAACTGTTCCTTGAGCGAATACTGGCGCAGATTGAAATGGATATCGGTTATCTTATTGTCCTCGTCGCGAAGGAAGAGCGCGTAGAGGTGACACATCACGAAATCATCGCTGCCGGGCAGCTTTACGGAAACATCCGTGCCCGCGCTGTTTGTCTCGATACCCATCAATATCCCGCTCTCGATCTTCGCGCAAAACACATCGAACACGGGCAGAGACTGCTCGTCTACCATACCGCTCTCACGGATATAGTCGAGAGGATCTTTAACATTCTCGGGAAAAAACTTCGCCGCGAGTTGAATAGTCACATTATCCTTCGGCGACCAGAAAAAGTGGATAGCATCCTCGTCGAGCTGCATCATTGAAACAAGCCTGTCGGCGTATTTTTCGGGAATATTGACAGACATAATATATCGCCTCCTTGAGTGCTGCATTAAGCAGCTCGGGAAGTTACCCGAATAAAATAAAAAATATTTATAGTTTTTATAATTATAACATAAATTTTTAATGATTTCAAGTGTTTTTGTTAAAAATAACAAATTATTTTTATTTTACAATAAAACCGTTACATTTTTACATAAATGTTGACATTATGAAAAAATTGTGGTACAATAATAGTGTGTTTACAGAAAAGAGACACGCTGTTTAATTCATAAACATGACAATATTGGTAAATGTTGTAAGGTTATAAAATCCTCGGCTTAATGAGGTGAACTGTTTGGCTGTAAAAATGAAGGTTTTCCTGTATTACACCGGTTTCTGGATAGTGTTTGCTGTATCGTTTGCGGCGATGTTCGTCATGCTTGTATCCGCGATAATGGGCATACCGTTCGGACTGATGATGTCGGTGCTGGGCGTGGCTGTGCTGGTGTTTCGGGCTGATTTCGTGATATCGGAGCTTTCGCCCGAGCTTATGCTTTTTGCGGGGCTTTCTGGAGCGTTCTTCACCGCTTTCCTGGGGCTGCTCGCGATAAAGCTCGGTTATGCGGTATCGCGACTGTTTTTGAGAATAAAGCGCCGCTGCGACAGGTTGAGAGAATGGTGAAATGGAAAGAATTGTAAACAAAATGCTCGCAGTCACGTTTGTGTGCGCGGCGGTGTTTGGCCTGGTCTCGTTTCTGCTGAGGAATACAGATCATGATATCGTTGCACAGGGTGAAGAGGAATTCGAGCTGTACGAGTATATAGATATTGATCTCCAGCGGCTTGACGTGACGGTCATACCGTATGACGGCGAGGGTATACGGATAACGTACAAGAACGATCTCCCTCTCGCGTTTGAGATAGGCGACAACCGTTTGTCGATAACGGAGAGCACCAATTTTGTGGTATCGCTGTTTGCGGGGCGCGAGTCCGAATTCGGGCTTTATCTGTATCTTCCGCGCAGGAGCTTCCGCGATATCACGATAATCACCGGTCTCGGAGATGTAAAGATCGGCAGGGTAGACAGCAGAGAACTTAACGTACTCACGGAGAGCGGAGACATATTGTGCGAGGATATGGTCTCGCTCGGTAAGCTCACCACGACAAGCGGATACATCAATATCAATTTCGAGTATGTTATCCCAGAGACCGAGATACTGTCAAGGCGCGGAGACGTTGACATAAAGCTCCCGCCCGAAAGCTCGGTTTCCGTGGATTTTCAAACGGACACGGGCGAATGTCATACCGATCTGTGGAGCGGACAGGTCTATGGAAGCCGCGTGTACAGTTTTAACGGCGGTGACAAGCATATCACCGCAGCAGTTGAGAGGGGAACTCTTACTATCGTATAATCACGCGTCTTAACAGGCGCGTAAAATAGAAAGGATAATGGAAATGAAACATTTTAAACAGATCCTGACAGTCACAACGGACGAACCCGAGCAGTTTCTCAATCTTTCCTATGAGGTAGAGGAGTGTGTGCGCAGGAGCATGGTCGGCGACGGATTTTGCGTGGTAATTTCTCAGCACACTACCGCCTCGGTATTTCTTGAGCACGATAACGAGAATCTGTACAAGGACTGGACGAGAATGTTGAAGGCGCTTTCGGACGGCGAAACCGAGTACAAGGTAGACTATATAAGCTCGGGCAAAGCGCACCTTAAGCAGGCGCTTATGGGCGCGTCCGTATGCATACCTATCTCGGACGGTAAACTTGACCTCGGTCCGCGTCAGTACATAATGTACGGAGACTTTGACGGTCAGCGCGAGAAGAACGTTATCGTAAAAATTATTGGCGAATAAGGACATTTTTTGATGATACAAGCATTTGAGACCATACGGAGCTTTTGTATCCGTAAAAAAGCATATCTGATATCACTTGCTCTGCCGCCCGTCATATTGTTTATCGCGTATGCGATATTCGGTATGTATCCGTTCGGCAAAAACTCGGTTCTCGGACTTGATTTAAACGCGCAGTATGTGTACTATTTCGAGTATATGTACGATGTTTTCGCGGGCAAGGAGAGCATTTTCTACTGTTGGAGCGGATCGCTTTCGGGGGAGTTTCTCGGGCTGTTCGCGTATTATCTTGCAAGCCCGTTCAACATTATTGTCTGGATGTTCCCGAGGGGGAACATCACCGAGGGCATTATGGCTATGCAGCTTGTGAAGTGCGCGGCGGTAGGTCTTTCGGCTGCCCTTATGCTGAAAAGGCGGCGCGGATTTTCCGACTACACGGCTATACTGTTTTCAATAATGTACGCGCTGTCGGGCTACTTCACATCGCAGACCGTCAATCCGATGTGGCTGGACGGTCTTATCGCTCTGCCGCTCGTGCTGATAGGTGTTGAGCGCGTCTGCGACAGGCATAAATTCCTGCTGTACACTCTGTCGCTTATCTACATTTTTGTCGCTAACTTCTATATAGGCTATATGGTAGGAATTTTCTCGGCTATTTATTTTGTTTACTATCTTGCGTCGGGAAGGAGCGCCGCAAAGGGATTTTGGCAGATATTCGGTTCGACTGCGGTCTATGGTTTCGCGTCGGTGGCGGGCATACTGTCGAGCTGCTGGATGATACTTCCCGTCTATAAATCGCTTTCCAACGGTAAGCTCGGTTTCGGAAACCCCGACTACTCGTTAGTCGAGAATTTTAACATCGCCGACAGCTTTATAAAGCTCTTCCCGGGAACATTCGACACGATACGCCCCGAGGGACTTCCTATGCTGTATTGCGGCACAGTCGGGATATTGTTCGCGGTAATTTACTTTATGCTTAGCAAAATACCGCTGAGAGAGCGCATATCTGGCGGCTTCGTGCTCGGACTGATGTTCCTGTCGATGTACATTAAGCCTGTCGATATGTTCTGGCACGGCGGACAAGTGCCTGTGTGGATGCCGTTCCGCTATTCGTTCATTATTTCGTTTTTACTGATATTGTTCGGCGCAGAGGCGTTTGAGAAAATATCAACAGTGCGCGGAAAGACGATAGGCGCGGCGTTCGCGATACTTCTCGGCGTGCTTCTCATGTCTGACTATTACGGCGGCAGCGAGCGCTTCAACACTACGCTTATAATCGTTATTCCGCTTATCGCGCTTGGTATTACCGCGGCATCTGTTGCGGCGTATAAAAAGCACAGCGGAACGGTTGCGCGTTGCCTGTTTGCGGGTCTTGTATCCGTTGAGCTTCTGGCGAATACGACGATCACCGTTTACAAGCTCCATAGCGATATTTATTACTCCCCACGTTCGACCTATGTCGACGAGATACCGCCCACGCGCGATATCGCCGAGAGCGTTCACGAGCTTGACGACGGTTTTTACCGCATGGAAAAGACCTATCACCGCTGCGTGAACGATACCATGGCGGCGCGCATGTACGGAATGTCGCACAGTACCAGCACATTCAACGCCAAGGTCATAAAGCTTATGAAAAAGCTCGGCTACGGCTCGCGCGAGCACTATACCCGCTACGACGGCGCAACGTTGCTATCCGATGATATTTTCGGCGTGAAATACGTGCTGTCGAAGAATGAGAGACTTGTGCCGTATACCGATACGATTCCGGTTGAGAATGATCTCGGCGTGACCGTTTACAAGAATAAGGACGTGCTCCCGTTCGCGTATCTCGCCGACAGAGGACTTGTCGGAAGGCGGCTTGAGGGGGTTGACCCGTTTGAGGCTCAGACGAGTCTTGCTACGCTGCTCACGGGTGATGAGGAGCAGATATACGGGCAGATCCATGACTACATTTTTAATTGTGAAAACATCAATATCGGCTCGACGACCGATAGCCATACTTCCTATAAAAAGCGTATCAACGACAAGGACGCGTCTATCTCCTACGAGGTCGCGATAACTCATTCGGGCGCGGTTTATATGTATCTTCCGACAAAATACGAGCGCAAATGTCATCTTTACGTTGACGGCATCTATGTCAAGGACTATTTCGAGAATGAGAACCACAGCATTGCCTATCTAGGCACATACGATGCCGGCGAAACCTTTACCGCCGAGTTGAAGCTGACCGGCGACGCGGTCTACGTTGAAGAGGTGCTGTTCTTTTACGCCGACGGTGAAAGTCTCGCTCAATTCAACGATAAATTGCAGGCAATGAACACGGAGACCGTTGTGACAAGAAACAGCGGCTCGTCGCTGACTGTCGAGGTCAATGCCGCGGAGGACTGCGCACTGTTCACCTCTATCCCGATAGAAGAGGGCTGGACGGCGTATATCGACGGGGAGGAAACAGAGGTCCTCTCGACTGCCGACGATACTCTTATGTGCCTAAAAGTTCCCGAGGGCAGACACACGATAGAGCTTAAATTCTTCCCTGCCGGTCTCAAGTCGGGCTTGCTGATAACGGGCAGCGGAATACTGCTTATCGTGATAATGGTGCTTGCGGAACGGTTCGCAGAGCGTGAAAAGCAGTGTGCCGAAACAGATGACGAGGATTTTGAAGAATGACCCTACAACAGCTCAGATACGTGATAACGATAGCCGAAAAAGGCTCGATGAGCAAAGCCGCGGATACGCTTTTCATAACGCAGTCCGCGCTGTCCAGCGCTATCCGCGAGCTGGAGACGGAGACGGGCGTTTCGATATTCCTCCGCACCGCAAAGGGCGTTACGCTCACACCCGATGGTACGGAGTTCCTGATGTACGCAAACCGCGTATATCAGCAGTACGAGCTTTTACAGGAGAAGTACGGTGAAAACGGTAATATAAAGCGGAAATTCGGAGTTTCCACACAGCATTACTCCTTTGCGGTCAAAGCGTTCGTCGAAATGGTCAAGCGCTTTGACACACTCACGTTCGATTTTGCCATACGCGAGACCAAGACCCTTGAGGTGATCTCGGACGTAGGCAGTATGAAAAGCGAGATCGGCATATTATACAAGAGCGCGTTCAACGGTAAGATAATCGACCGTATGCTTGCGGAGAACGGTCTGGAGTTTTTTCCGCTGATAGATTGCAGAGCGTATGTTTACCTGTGGAAAAATCATCCGCTGGCGCATGAAAGCTCATTGTCGCTTGAGCAGCTCGGCGAATACCCATGTTTATCGTTCGAGCAAGGCGACGGCGCAGCGTCTTATTTCGCGGAAGAGATACTCGGCGACAGGGAATATCCGCGCGTTATACGCAGCAGTGACCGTGCCACGCAGCTCAACTTAATGGTGGGACTGAACGGCTACACTCTCTGCTCGGGAATAACCTGCGACGAGCTTAACGGTGAGGAATACACCACCATACCGTTCCGCGAGGACGAGGAAAACCGCAACTCGGTAATGGAGATCGGTTATATCTGCAAGAAATACAATCCGCTGTCCGATATCGCGGAGGTATATGTCGAGGAAGTAAAAAAGTATCTGGATAAAGTAAAGACGGAGGGCTGAATGGGTGATATCCTTAACGGAGAAACCAAAAAAACCGAATAGGATAGCTTAACCCTACATGTCTTATGAAAGATGTGTGGGGTTAATTTTATGTGGATACTTGCTCAAATGGCTTCTCACACTACTTAAAATAACTATTAAAATGTTGAAACGCGCAACTGGGTCAGTTCGATACTTAATAATGGTGGGTGGAGATTATATCAACACCAATATTATACTGTAATGAAAAGGAAATGGAAAATTTAAGGACTGTCCAAAGAGCGATATTTTAGATAAAATTTATTTTAAAATCTATATTGCATTTTTTTAGATTATATGGTATAATTAAGAAAATGCTGCAGTTAAATCGAAAGGATGTAATGATATGGCAGAAATTGACAGCTGGGTTGAGGCTCAAGAGTTTCAAATCACTTTGGATGCACAAGGAAAGATTATTGACTATATTGATAACAGTATTCGTAGGCAGAATACGCCTGAAGAACGCATAAGGCAAAAGATGGTTCAAATTTTACATTGTGAACTTGGGTATCCTATTTCTCATATTGGCATCGAGCGCAGTATAAATATAGGACGCGAAATTAAGCGCGCCGATATTGTTGTATACAATAGTCCTTTAGCTTGTGCAAATAACAATCAGGGAGAAATATATCTTATATCGGAAATAAAAGCTCCCACTGTTTCAGACACAGACGGACAATTAATTTCCTATATGAGCGCATCATCTGCACAAGGCGGTTTTTGGACAAACGGAAACAAGATAATTTTTTACCGTAAGGATAAGTCGGGAAATTTAATTGATTGGTTGGGTGTCCCTAAATATCAGCAAGCATGGGACAGCATTGGAAAATATAAGAAGAGCGATTTGATAGTTCCAGTTGACTTGAAATTGGCATTTCGTAGATGTCATAATGCGATCTATCGCTCAGGCATAGATTCCGAAGATATCGCACTTGATATGGTACGCATTATTTTGTCTAAAATTGAGGACGAGGCAAGTTCAAGGGACGAGTGCGATTTCCATATCACCCCAGAGGAATTTGCTAAAGATAGTACAAGAGATGCTGCCTGCACAAGGGTTCGAAAACTTTTTTGTGCTGTCAGAGATAGATATAAAGATGTGTTTTCGCCTAACGAGGAAATTACAGCATCCAATGCTCAACTAGCAGTTGTAATTTCACAATTACAACAGTATTCTTTTATGGATTCCCCACACGATGTAATTGGCACGGCTTACGAAATATATGTGGCTTCGCATCTTAAAGGTGAGAGAGGTCAATATTTTACTAACAGACTTGTCGTGAATATGATGGTAAAAATGGCTGCACCGACAGAAAAAGATATTATTCTTGATCCAGCCTGCGGTAGTGGGGGCTTCATATTAACAGCAATGAACTACATTTTTGATTGTATTGATAATTCATCACGTTCCGCAAATTCAAAAGAGGTGCTAAAAAGGAATGTTGTCCATCAACTGTTTGGCGTTGATATTTCACCCAAGTTGGTAAAAATTGCAAAGGCAAATATGCTGTTAGGCAAGGACGGTCATGGTGGAATTGAACACGCAAACAGTTTAGATGATGTTTCAAAGTTATCAGCTCATTTTAATGAAATTTGCGGGTTAGGGAAACCTGATATAATTCTCACCAATCCTCCGTTTGGTTCGGGACACGACTTGCGTGTAAAAGAACCAGGCATATTATCTCAATATAGAGTTGGGTTTCAGTGGGAAATATCTGATAATGGTGATATAGATTATTCAGATAAGTTAAATGACCGTCAGGGTATTGCACCAGAATTGCTTTTCCTTGAAAAATGCCTTGAATGGGTTAAAGATGATGGTATAATAGGTATTGTCATGGCAAAGGGGCAACTTGATAATCGTGAAGCCTTTGCTGTACGCAAAACAATATGTAAAAAAGCAAAAATTCTTGCAGTTATTAACCTACATGAGGACACTTTTGAACCTTTTTGTGGTTCTAAGGCTTCTGTAATCTTCCTGCAGAAAGCAAAGAAAATTCCGACTGATTATAGAATATTTATGGCTATTTCAAACAAAGTCGGACAAACAAGTAGAGGTGAAGCGATTTTTAAAAAGGACTCTGATGGCAGTCCGATTATTAAAAATGGACAGCACATATTGGATGAGGATTTGTCGGAAATCGCAGAAAGTTATCAGGCTTTTAAAACAGGATCACTTGTGGAAAGTGAATTCAGATATACAATAGCTTTTTCTGATTTAGATACGGACACCCTTTCTCTTAACCCCGTTCATTACTTGCCCCAGCACAATGCGGCTTTTAAGAGAGTTATTACATTGGGTGAGGGCGACGATTTTGAAATCCATCGTTTGGGAGATTTGGCAAATGTATATAATGGACCGCGATTTAAGCGTCCTTATGCTGATTTGGGAGTAAAATCTGGTCCGAATATAAGGAAATATTTTACGGGAACAGCTTTAACTCAACTGAATTGTGATAATGTCAAATATCTTGATAGTTCAAAGGCAAGCCCACAGGTAAAAAAGCAACTCGAAGCGTTGACAATTTATAAGGGATATATCCTTGTATCCGACTCAGGAACATTGGGAAGAGTTACCTACGCTTTGCAGCAGCATGATGGTCACGTCGCAACCAATAATTTAATACGCATTGTTGTTGATGATTTATCGTTAAGAGGATACCTTTATGAGTTTTTGCAAAGTGAACTGGGGCAAAGTTTAATGCTGAAAAACGCTTATGGTACAAATCAGGAGCATTTAGAGCCCGATGTTATAGCAGAAATTCCTATTCCTGTTCCCAAAGATGGTTCTATTATCGATAGGATCGGCAAATCTGTTATAGAGTCAATTGAATGTTTGGAGCGATCGATATTAGCAAATGATAATGCAAAAGCACAATTGCTTAATGCTTTAAAAGAATAACAAGCGTCGAATCTAAGTTTTTTTAATCTGATTACTATGGATATCCAGGCATTAAACTTTGTGAAAACGTTGAGAATACATGGGGTGTGTCCCAATATATGAGGTATTGAAA
The DNA here is from genome assembly GCA_910587465.1 of uncultured Oscillospiraceae bacterium. Taxonomy (GTDB): domain Bacteria; phylum Bacillota; class Clostridia; order Oscillospirales; family Ruminococcaceae; genus CAG-115. The sequence goes on along the minus strand of CAJUMS010000046.1, from coordinate 5,352 downwards.
ATGTAGATTCCTGAATATCTTACGGACATCGCCAGATACATTCTGCAGAAAAGCACCATATTATTACACGGAGTTATGCTCCGTTGTGTGACACACAGAATTCGTAAGGGGCGCAACATTTGATTGAACTGATGTAGTGATGTTCATATTCCAATTCTCGACAAAAACAGCCATACACTGTTAATAATCGTTTGACAAACACGCTGAGAAATAGGCGAGTAACGCAGGCATAGAAGAAAGAAATTTGTCTGATTATGATAAAGTGCCAATTGGAGGGTGTATATATGAAGAAGGATGATTTATTCAATATTATTGATGATCTGATCAGTATGTTCAGAAATGCAACAGTATTTACTATATATGACCGAGCCATATACCAAATGGATGGTTTACTATTATCACTGATGTCCAAAGACAATGAAATATATAAGAATTTTATTGGTATTGTAAGCTCATCAGAGAATTTTTTATTTAGGGCTAATAAACTTGAGGGTGTTTTGCGGGGATTAAAAAATCAGATTGAAATTTGTCAAACCAAGAAATATCAAGTTTTCATAAGTTCTACATACAAGGATTTAATCCCTTATCGTGCCGCTGCTTCAGGCGCTGTTATTTTTGCAAATCAAATTCCTGCCGGAATGGAAGATTTTAAGGCAAGTCATGCAAACCCGACAGAATATATTAAAAATGTAATTGATTGCTCTGATTACTATATTCTTATTATCGGGCAACGGTTTGGCAGTATTCAGGATACCGCAACCAGCACCAGCTTCACGATGATGGAGTATAATTACGCAATTAATAAAGGGATGATAGTTATTCCATTTATTTATAATGGTATTGATAAACTTCCTAATAATGATTTGGCTCAAAATCAAAAATTACTTGAAAATTTCAAAAATGAAATCTCTACCAAGCATACTCCAAGCTATTTCAGGTGTGAGGACGAACTAAAAAAACAGGTCACGCAATCCTTGGGTGATGCAATACAACAATATCCGCAAGCGGGTTGGTTACGGTTTGGTTAATTCAAAATGATATAGAAGTAACATTTTAATGATAAATAAACGGGGGTATAGTTATGCTGTTTTCAGAGCGATATTCAGACCTTATAGAGGAAAACAAAGGTCAATTTGTTGATCGCATTTGTGGAAATATTGATTCCAAGGTAAAAGATTCCCTTGTGACCGTTATGTATCGGTTTGCCGAACCTCAAATTGAGTATCCAGACAGATACAGTAATTTTGATGTTAAGACGACAGCCTTAGAAAAGGCAATTAATGCGTTCAATGAAGCAAAAGGTTATCCATATATTAACACAATAGATAATATTTTTGATCATTCTAATTATAGACCTTTATCAGCTCAATTTACTCCCCACCTTTTTGATGTGATTGAATTGCAGTATGCTGAACTTTCTAAAAACGAGAAAATAGCTTTTCAGTCTGAAATCAATGCAGTTTTTGAACAAGACAATATACCTTGGTTACTACATGACGGAAGAATGATTAAAATTGATTCTGGACAATTTGAGTTGGACTTAAAAGTTAAAGCAATCTCATTAATGCAAAATCTAAAGGAATGTGAACCGAAATTTAAATCTGCTTATGACGAATTAATGAAGTCGTGTGATTTTTTTGAAAAGTGTCTTTTTTCCGAAGCTATATCAAACGCAGAAAAAAGTTATGAAAGTGTACTGAAAGTAATCATTGGAGTTACAAAAGGAAATGCTAAAGAACTAACAACTGAGTTTATTTCATCAGTAAACCCTAAACTTCCCGCTACAATTAATCCTGAGGGATTCCGAAATAATGTGATGATGGCATTGCCATATATCCGAAACAATTCTTCATGTGACCACGGTGCAGGAGAATCTCAAGTTGTAATTGAAAAGTCTTTTGCTAAGCTTGCGATTAACATTGCTGCAGCATTGAATACATATTTGATAGAAGAATATAAGAAGACACTGCATATTGAACCGTCTGCTGAATTAACAGGTGATGAAGATAGCTCTAACGAATATCCGTTTTAGGATTGAAAAATTAAATTTCATTGTGCGTGAGAATATAGGAGGTATTGTATATGAGCGATTATGATAAGTTAAAAGCTTTGTGTAATGAGGCAGAACAATTAGCTGCAAGGCGCATTTATTGTTCAGAGCCAGAATTTAAAGCCTGGAAAGCTAAAACTGAGCGGTTTTTGATGAATAAATATGGGAAGGAAAGTTTTGAATTTCAAAAATTCATTAAAACTCACTTTACTCTTTCATCATTTTCAAATAGGACGCCTGAGAGTAAATTCATTGATGCTTGCGTTAATGGATTACTTTCATCAAAGGCAATTTTTGAAACCTATCTCCAAGAAATGGAGGATGATGAAATTGCTTCAACCACATCTGTATATGACAATATGAAACCAGATAGGACAAAAATTTTTATCGTTCACGGACACGATAGTGCTTTAAAAAATGAAGTGGCTCGACTTATTGAAAAGCAACATATTGAAGCAATAATTTTAAGCGAACAATCTAATTTAGGAAGAACCATAATTGAAAAGATAGAGAATTATAGCAATGTAGGCGTTGCAATTTGTCTTTTTACCAATGATGATGTTGGATGTGAAAAAGCTCATAAAGACGAAAACGGTAATTATATTGTCAATCTCCGTGCAAGACAAAATGTTGTCTTTGAAGCTGGATATTTTATAGGAAGACTAGGTAGGAAGAATGTGATTATTGTAGCTGAACAAGGAGTCGAGCTTCCGTCTGATATGCAAGGTGTAGTATACACGGATAAGTCTGATTATAGATTAGATATTTTAAAAGAACTGTATGCAATGAAATATCCCATTGACTTAAACAAACTGCTGAAATAACATTGTTGAGATAACTTTCTGGATTATATCGAACTTTGTTTTAAGAAAGAAAATTAGTCAATTCTGAGGAAACTGGACGTATGATTAAGAAGCAGGAAAAAGGGCTTATGCCGTCGAGGGCGGCATAAGCCCACAAACGCCGACGGGCAAAGCCCGCCGAGGTTCAAGAAAGTGATTAAAAAGTGTACATTTCGCTCGGATTATGATTAACAAATCACAGAGAGTGCGATGGTTAAGCCTTTTTCGGCGGTTTTATTTTATTCCCTCACAGCATTATGTAGCGAAAATCCGAAAAAAGAAAGGAAAAAATGAAAGATATTTTAAACAGCGATAAACCTATAACCTTAGAGAGCCTACGTGAATTCTTTCACGAGAACGATTTCTCGACAATGCCTGTGAAAGACCCGTCGGAATATACCGAAGATGAGTTGGAACTGTATAATGTGGTTCTTAAACACATAAACGCCGAGTGGCAGGAAATCACAAAGTCGCTTGGGCTGAATCACACGCAGGACTGCTACTCTAAGGATTTCCCGCCCGAATTGATCAGAGGCAGAATGCAGCGTATTGTTGCGGATCAGGTCGTAAAGATTTGCAACAACGACAAGACGCTTGAAAATATTATGGAAGATTTTATCTTCCCGCAGATGGTTATCGCGATAGAGGATGATGATGTTCTGTTCAGCGAGGATCTGGCAAACGAGGCTTTACATAACACTGTCAACGCTCTCATGCAGACGCTGGATATCGGAAGTCTTGCCGAAACAGCTAAAAAAATGTCGTGCGACGAGGACTTCAATCCGAACAAAGCACTGAATTATCCAAGAATGGATCACTATAAAAAATACTATCATTCCCGTTCCCCGATCAAGGTTGGTTCACTTGACGAATATGTTGAGGAGGGAAACGACGCAGCGGAAGATATTGACATCGAATTGACAGCAGATGTTCACATTCTGATTGAAAAACTTCGTGAAAGCGCTTCGGAGCAAGAGAAGAAGATTATAGATTTGCTGTCCGCAGGATATAACCAACGTGAAATTGCACAAAAACTTGGTGTTTCTCAAAGTACAATTTCACGAAAAGTAACAAAATTTAAAAATTTCTTATCAGCGAGTGAATAAAAAGTATTTCTCGTGTCGGTAGGTATATAGAGGGCAATCCCGTCGTTATTCGGCGGGATTTTGTTTTCGGAAAATTTATTTGACAGGAGGACAAGTTATTGAACGAACTCAAAACAGTAAACTGCGAACAACTTATGACCACACCACTCAAGCCAATCGAATTCTGCGTTGACGGAATAATCTCGACAGGACTGTTCATTTTGGCGGGAGCGCCAAAGGTCGGGAAGTCATGGCTGGCGCTGGACATGGCTCTCAGTATTGCGAAAGGAGAAAAATTACTCGGACGGGAAACAAAACGCGGCACAACACTCTACCTCTGCTTGGAGGATAGCTACACACGAATCCAAAACCGTTTATTTGAACTCACAAGCGAACCGAATGAAAATCTCCACTTTGCTATTATGGCAGGAACGCTCGGCGGCGTTCTGGAAAAGCAGATTGAAACATTCAAGTCACAGCACTCGGATTTAAAAATTATTATCATCGATACCTTACAGAAAATCCGTTCGGGCGACGATACAAGTTACGCTTCCGATTACAAGGAACTTTCGGTTTTGAAAAACCTCGCGGATAAGCTGCGGATTGCGATTTTGTTAGTCCATCATACTCGAAAATGCCGCGACAACGATCCGTTCAACATGATATCCGGAACGACAGGAATCAATGGTTGTGTTGACGGCAGCATGGTGATGATCGAAAAGCAGCGCGGAAGCGGCGAGGCGGTTCTGTATTGCGTAGGACGTGACATAGAAAATCTGGAACTACATTTGAAACGTGAAGGCTCCCGCTGGATTGCCGAGGAGAAAATAATTCCTAAGCCGCGCGATACTTTTTCGTTCATGATCCATGATTTTATGTTGGAGAAAAAATATTTCAAAGGATCGGCTACTATGCTTGTCGGAGAGTTAAAAATGCAATTCGGTGTTGAAATTCCGTCCAATAAGATTACGCAAAATCTTGTTCAGCACGGCATAGAGCTGAAAAGCTTTGGGGTGACCTTTGAAATAAAACGTTCGTGCGGTCAGCGGTTTATAGTTCTGAAATACAATCATAAAAGTGACAGCAGTGACGGCAGTTTACTATGGGTGGAATTAGCCGTCACTGCCGTCACTCCATGTCTTGCAAATGCTTTACCTATGCGAATTACAGACAGTGACGGCTGTTGCGGAAGTGACGGCACTGCCTTGAAATAGTGACGGCTGTTTGGGCGGATTTCCGCCGGTTTGAGCAAGGTTTTCAGCAGAGTAGAGTAACTCCACGCCAAGCAGATTCGGATCGAAATTTGAGCCGTTTCTGCGCGTGTTTGGGCAAGACGATTGACAGAGCAAATTGCAAGCAGATAGCTCAGATATTT
>CAJUMS010000045.1 GCA_910587465.1 uncultured Oscillospiraceae bacterium | reverse complement strand
CCAGGCGCTTGAAGCGCCAGTGCAAACCACGCGTTTCACGCGTGGTTATGATTTACACCTCAACGTCCGCGTCGTAATCCACGCCGTCGATACCGAACCCGAACATCTCGTAAAAGTCCTTCCAGTAGCCGTCGATATCTGTTAGCTCCTTGAAGTTGTCGGCGGTAAGCGTTTCCCACGCTTTTGTGACCTCCGACTGTATCTCGGGCTGCATTTCCCAGTCGTCCATACGTATCCGACCGTCGCCGTCAAGGTTCAGCTCGTTATTGCAGAGCTTGGCGAACAGCCTGTACATCTGCTCAATACATCCCTCGTGATTGCCGTGCGCTTTCATTATCTTATATAGAATGGAAATATACAGTGGCACTATCGGAATAGCCGACGACGACTGTGTTACAAGCGCCTTGTTTACCGAGACATACGCTTTAATGCCGTTTTCGGTGATCTTCTTCGCGGTCGCCAGCAGGTGAGCCTTCGCTCTGCCGATAGATCCCTCGTAGTACATCGGGTGGGTTAGCTTGGGACCAATATAGGAGTACGCGAGTGTTACCGCATTGTCCTCAAGAGCGTCCGCAGCTTTGAGCGCGTTTATCCACGCCTCCCAGTCCTCGCCGCCCATTACCTTTACGGTAGCCTCGATCTCCTCGTCGGTGGCGGGCTCTATAGTGATCTCGGAAACAGTGTTGTTGCGCAGGTCGATAGTCTTGTTGGTGTAAGGTGCGCCCGTGGTCTTGAGAACGCTTTTGTAGACGGTCTCGCCTACCGTTCTTCTCGGAGCGGCGAGCGAGTACACGACCATATCCACCTTGCCGAGATCGGAATTGATAAGGTCTATGACCTCCTTTTTGCACTCGTCTGAGTAAGCGTCGCCGTTGACGGATTTTGCGTACAAGCCCTCCTCGGCGGCGAATTTCTCAAACGCCTTGGTATTGTACCAGCCCGCAGTGCCTGTCTTGTTTCCTCCGCCCTCCTTGTCAAACATCACGCCGAGAGTAGCCGCGCCGCAACCAAACGCCGCTGATATCCGCGATGCAAGTCCATAGCCCATCGACGAGCCGATAACGAGCACCTTTTTCGCGCCGCTCAGCCTGCCTTTGGACTTAACGTAATCTATCTGTTGCTTTACCGCAGCCTCGCAGCCCACGGGGTGGGCGGTGGTACAGATAAAGCCTCTTACCTTGGGTTGAACTATCATAACCTGATCCTCCTATTCTTATCTATCATATTATATTATACCACAATTTTCCTGCTTTTGCAAGAGCATATCCGAACAATGTATAATAAATCGCGGAATGTTACAAAAGGGTTACAAATAATTACAATACTGTAATAAATGTTGAAATTTTTTCGGAATGTGATATAATATTGATAGAGAGATAAATACATAAAGGGGGATGTGTGATGAAAAAGCTTATCTTGGTTATCGTTTTGATTGCTTTGGCGACAGCTGTGACAGGTTGCAGCGTTTCAGCGGGAGGTGCGCTCAAGGTTTCCGATATCAGCGACAGTACAGTCTCGCTGACTAAAGAAGAAAGCACCGGTATCTCGACAACCGAAAAAGAACACAGCATTGACACTTTCGTTGACAAAGCCACCGATATGTCTTTGATTATCGAGGAGAATACACAGTCAATAGAACTGAACGATGAGCAGACGGCGATCGTGACAGAGCTTTTCGATACTTACGCGAAAATGAACCTGCTGTTCTTCAACAGTAATTATGAGTGCAAGACTGCGCTTGATATGTTCGGCGGCACGGAATACGAGTGCGCGAGGATATTCGCTGACAGCAGGGGAATGAACCCCGAGGGATTTTCCGTGACGACGGCGGGCAACCTCAACAATGACAGGCTTATAAAGTATACGGGCACTGCCGTGAACACTATTGACAAATACAACGCGCTGCGCCGCCAATACTTCACCGACGGTTTTATAGATCGCTTTGATTACGCCAAGGACGGAGTGAACAGCAGTATCGACAAGTTATGGGAGGAGAACGGCGCGGTTTACAGGACGTGTCTCGAGGGCGGCTTGACGGTAACGCTCGGCGATGACGGAATGGCAATACCGCTGTATGTCCGCTGCTGTGAGGAGGACAACGGTGTGATAACGGTGCGGGTGTTTAAGGATATGACGGAATTTTGCGGACAACCCGACGGAGAAATGCTGTCGTTTACACTTGTTGTGCGGTCGGACGGCGGATTCAAGGTCGATAAGATCACGAACGGAAACGGTGATGAAACCTTTAAATTCTATAACAAATTCAAGTTAATGATATAAAAAAATGGGGCTGTGCCGCGCATAGCCCCATTTTATTCGTGTTTTTTATAATCTTAATGTAAGTCTCAAGATCATCATCAGAGCAAAGCTTTCGGCGAGCCTTACCTTTGATCCCGTTTTCCGCATAGCGTAGGTCATTACCTCGGCTACCGCGCAGAACTTGTCAACAAGCGTTATCATAAAGGTTTCGCGGTGGCGCGGGAGGGTCTTCGTCATCGGCCACATATGGTTGATTATCATATCGCTCTCAAGCTCGTTCAGCGGGAACATCTGTGACGCGTTGTAAAACGCGATGTTCGCGTGCTCGGCTGGGTGAGAGTTCGCAACCTTTTGATGGGTCTTGCGGTTGTAGAAAAACAGATCGTGAAGCAGTCCCGCGCGCGCCGCCGATTTTGCGTTCAGGCGGAAGAAGCGGCAGAGCAGGAAATTGTAGTATGACACGTTCAGCGAGTGCTGAAACCGTGTCGTACCGCAGTGATGCCTGAACTCGCTCAGGCTGAGTACCGATCTGTTGTCAAGAAGATCGCGCACGCATGCATAATATTCGTCCTGTTTGGATAAGTCCTTTTTTGAGAGCACGGCTCTGAACATAAATAAAATCACCTTTACAGAATTTGTTTGATACTTATGGTATCTATATTGTAACTCATTTTCCGCATTATTTCAATGGTTATTTTTTACTTTGTGAAAAATTCACAAATTTTTTAAAAAAAGTTTGTGCAACTTGAAATTTCTCTTTTTATTTCTTTATATTTGCCATTCAATTTGCCCAACGCACCATAACACCGCTTTAAATCTTACATAATTAAGCTTAAATATTATGATAACGATTACTTTTGTGCAACATTCACAAAAACGCCCCTTTCTTTTTCTATATAATTATGTGTATTGTCGGACTTGTAATAATTAAGCATTTGGTGTATAATTAAGTTATAGGATTTTTATTAAAGTATATTTGCGTTTTGAAATCGTTATAAATATAATTTTGGAGGTGCGGTATATTGAGTAATTTTAAATGGATGCCACTGGCGGGGTTAAACTTATCGGCCGCTAATCTTGCGGCAGCGGAAAAGCTGCGCAGGTTCAGCTTTGCGGTGAACTGCGGAGAGTTCGGCTCGGAGAAATACACCAAGGCGGGACTCTGCATTTACGACGTGCTTGCGGAAAAGGAGAACCCGAATATCCTTATTGTTACATCAAAAAGCGAGCTGTACAGCTGGTACAGGGTGATGGTGACAGGGCTTGGCGCGGATTTCAAAATTATTACGGGTGCTCCGAATTCTTTGCTGTTCTTTAACAAGTTCGGCGCGGGACTGTATATGATGTCCTCCGAGACGCTTTTCGGGGACAATGTTCTCAAAAAGAAGGCCGACAAGAGCTTTTTGTGGGATCTGATAATTATCGATGATGAACTTAACAGCGGTGTTCCCGATTATAAGAAGTACCGTGAGAACCTCGTATGGTGCAGCGACAGACTGCTTATCAATACGCCGTTTCCGGCAAAGACGGACGAAGACAAGGCGGAGCTTATCTCGCTCATAAAGAGCGTGCTGTCCGACAGCGAAAAGACCGAGAAGGCGGATGAGATAGACTTTGACGCGGGAGCGTCGCGGCTTGACGAAGAGTCAGCGGTCATGAGATATTTCGATGTACCCGTATATTCCGATAAGTTTGCGCGCAGGGTGACGTTTATCGACTACGGCTTCGAGGAGGACACTATGGTAAATCTCCGGAGACGTGTAGACCTGCGTTCGGGATTGCCTACATACCGTTTCGGCGGCAATGTTTTCGCGGCTTACGATTGTGAGAAATTTGAAAAAGAGCGTCGAGCTTACATAAAATCCTCGTATACTCGTTCGGACGTCGAGGATTTGAGAACATTCGATAAAAAGCTTGACAGTCTGCTCAATTATCTCGACGAGGAAAATGGCAGAGTGATGATTTACTGCTGCGATAAAGAAACGTCGGAGTATCTGCGCAAGTCGCTTACCTGCATGTACGGCGCAGATGTGAGGGTGGCGCGCGACGAGCTGTCAAGACCGGATGATATAGAGAGAAACCTTTCGGTGAACATCGAGGGCAATTATCCGAGAATATTGATCGGCACGGACAATCTCGGCACGGTAGGCGATGGAATGAACGGTATCGACTGCATTATCAACTACGAACTCCCGCTGTCTCCCGCACTGCTCGAAAGAAGAATGACAAGACACGGCAGCGTCAAGGAGGCGGAGAGAAAATTTGTCATCTTCCGCGATAAGAATAACCTGTTCGATACCTGCGCACTTGAAAAGGTGCTGTATCTGCAGCTTGAGGACGGCTTCTGCGGAAAAATCCCCACAAGAAATATCCTGCTTGACGTTTCCGGAAAAGCAGACTGCCTGAACAATCTTATCGGCGACCTCAAGTATATACGCGGCGTTGCTAAGGAGATAGACAACTGTCTCGATCTTATCAAAAAGGTAAAGTGCGAATACGCTATCCCCGAGACACAGGCTATTTCTAACAGCAGGCAGCTCGCGGAATTCGCGGAGAATATGCTTGACAGAATGTATAAGCTGTTCGGACTGAGCGAGAACTCCTCCACCGATGATATAGCGGCGTCGGTAAACGCGCTGAGCGGTTTGTGTATCGTGCGCGACGGAAAACTCGCGAAGGCTCCCGAATGCGGCGCGATGTCGGATTCGTTCACTAACGACAGCTACTCCAATCAGCCGTTTGCTCTTGATGCGCTAAAGGGTCTTTCCGATGCGAAGGCGCAAATAGACGAACTGCATAAGGGCAGTGATTTCCACCTCAAGATCAAACAGGAGATAGTTTCTCTCAACGACTGCATACAATATCCGGTGCTGTACGGAATATGGAAATACAGGGCAAAGGAGCAAGATTCCGATCGCTCCTTTAAGGATTATATCAAGATATATAACGACGGTATTTGATTTGTTATTTATGGCTCCACCGTGCGGAGCCGATCCGATGATTATAAAAGCGCGGAGAAACGAGGCGTAGATAATGAGCGAGAGCTATGAAACAGTGGAAAAGCTGCTCGGCGATTTTTTTGAGCGAAATACAGCGGGCGACAAGGAGGGTATGAAGTCGGTCATCGACGATATTCAGCAGAAACTGAAATCGGGCGCGGTCGACAGCGATCCCTTCAAGGACTATTTCAACAATATGTATGCCGGCAGAGGCGCTATAAACGTAAACGGTATCGCCAAGGACTATCCCAGAGAGTCCATTATACGCGAGCTTTTGCAGAACGTGTTCGGGTGCGATTACGAGTCGCCCGATATCAAGGTTATGATCGAGTTCCTCGACGAGGGTCAGGTAAAGCTCACCTACAACGAGACGGGATTTACTTTGGCGCAGGTGTTCTACTACCTTTCCGTAGGGCGCAATGATGGCGATAAAAAGCGCGAAGGTCGTTTCGGTCTCGGCGCTAAGAGCGTTTTCGCGAACGTCGACTGGTTTAAGATGCGCTCTAACGATTATTCGCTGCGCGTCGTTAACGACGACGGTACGCTTAAGGTGCGAGAGCTGGAGCTTAACGGACAGCATTTCAATCACACCGAAATTGTATTTGCGCTGCCCGAGAACGAGCAGGAGGCGCTGCATGAGAATCTGACGACGCTTACCTCGAAAAAGGGCGTTTATATCAATATGGTAGACCTTTGCTTCGCATTTATCAGAAAGAAAAATCTGAAGTCTGTCGATGAAGAGGAATGCACGACAAGAACGTTCAATATTGCTATCATCAATTACGGCAAGCCTGAGGTAGTTTACAAAATACAGCTTTACAGGAAAACCGAAAACGATATTCCGAAGGTAAGGTTATTTGAAAATGGCAAGAGTGTGGCGGATTTTCTGCATGCCGAGCGAGACGGGTTCACTTACCTTATACCCTACGCTATTTCGGGAGCCAAGCGCGACGCGGCTAAGGTGCTGATGAGCAAGTACAACTACTTCTCCACCTACGAGCTGACGGGCTTTGTGCGCGCGAACAGCGTGGATTTCGTTGATGAGCAGCTTTCCGCATTCTTCGTTTCCGTGCCCAATAAGTACATCACAAACAACCGTTCGGGTATCAAATACGATTCGCTCGAGGAGTGCTCGGGCAAGATCGAGCAGGGTATCCTCTCCGTTGCGGAGGATTACAAAAAGCTGTTCGTGCTGGAGCTTGCCCCGCGGCAGGATGTTCCCGACCGCTATATGCTCCGCCCGAAACAGTATGTTTTCGAGTTCTTCTACAACTATGTAAACAACAGCGGTATAGTAAAGGGTCTGCGCGAGAAATTCGGCGACAGCGTTTCCGTGCTGTTCCCGCACTCGCCCGAGCCCGTGCTGTTTGAAAGTCTGCGCAAGAACGGCTTCTTCACCGAGCGCGGCGGCGTCTCAAAAGAGGAGCACGAGGACGGCAGCGCTGCAAAGGCTCTCGAGCAGGATATCGAGCAGATGAACAACTGGTACGGTAAGGACGACAACCATGTTCTCGTCGCGCGGTATGACTGGGTGGTCCCGGGAACGGATGAGGGCGGCAAAGAGTACCTCTATTCGTTCTATCAGGACGGAAACCAATACTTTATATCCTCCGACGGCGGTCACAAGATAAAGGATTATGAGCTTGCGGCAAGCTTTAGGAGCATTATAAGCCTCAAGCTTAACGAGAGCATAGTAAACGGCTCCGTTGCCGATGAGAACGCACTGGCGGACGCGTTTGCGGTTATTGACGAGATGTTCGGCGAGAATTACCGCATTTCGATGAAATACTTCCAGTTCGTCATCACGTCGGGTACGGCGAACGTTCAGTTTGAGATCTCTAAGATCAACATAGGCAACCTTAAAAAGGCATACGATACCTTGGCGGCTCATGAGATGAGGTTTGAAAATCATCAGATATTCAATCAGGTCATCACGCTTATGGTCAACTCCTTTACTAACGGTAAGGACACTATTCAGTTTCTTCAGGAGATTAAGAGTCAAGGCGGCGAAGTAACGCTGGCGCTCGATATCAACAAGCGCTACCGTTTTTCCGTTTACGGAAAGCAGTTTATGATCCCGCCGAACATCACCAACGCGGAGCTGTTGGATATAGTCGGCGACGTTTACGCGCTTATCGAGAGCGGTCTGCTCAACAACCGTGTATTTGATTTTCCGTGTTCCGCGGGACGGTTTAACTTCGATACTCAGGACGTTCTGTCGGTACTTCCCGACGCGCGCAACGCAGACGCTGTCGAGCAGATCATGGCTAAGGTATGTGTGTGCGACCTTGGGATGGATAAGATCGCGCTGTTGGATAAGGATAATAAGCTGAAGAAGATCGTTGATCTGTCCGCACCGATCGAGGCGGAGGATATGACTAACAGCGTCAAGATCGTTATCCTGCGCGACGGTATGTCCAAGCCGCAGTACGCGAGCTTTGCGGAATTTCTGCTCACGGGTAAGAATAAGAACCGTCTTGCTGCGCTGTATTCTGGCACGGAGGAGCCGAACTTAGTGTTGCTCGATCAGTTGCCTTACTACTATAAGCCCGTTCCCGAAATCAGCCGCAAGGAGTTCGATTATATGCTTGAACAGGTGCGTATGATCGCGCCGTATGAGAAGGGCAATCAAAAGGCTTACCGCAACTATTTCGCCCGCGACATAAACGCAAAGCTGTACGGCTACGGCGGCGTCTGCCCGTGCTGCGGATATGAGACGGGCGTACTGAACAGCTTTGTTGTCAAGAAGTTTACGATAGGGCTTATGAACGGCGAAAAGGAGCAGAAGTTCAACTTCTCGCTGTATCTCTGCCGGAATGACGCGGCTGCCGCTTCGGGCTGGCTTATCGACGACGTGAGCATCGGCGGTATGACACCGTTCCTGTGGCTGGAGGAGATCGCGGAGATCGACAGTATACCGCCCGAGTTCCTGTACTGCCGTATCAAGTTCCGCAGGCAGGTAACTTACGATATCGTTGAGCCCGGTGATACCAACGTTCCCGAGACCGTATACGACGGCGCTCCCGAGGTGCTTGACATAGTGCTCAGTCCGCTGATGGCGGCCAAGTGGTTCGAGGACAACGCGTCTCCCGCTACGCGTGAGGCCGCAATAAAGGAGGCGGCTGCTAAGTTAGAAAAGCCTGTCGAGGAGCCTGCGGCGGAGATCAGCGCGGTGCTTGAGGTTCCCGAGGAGGACAACGAAGAGATCGTTACCGAGATCAAGCCTACCGAGGAGATCAACCGTATGAGAGTAGGCGCGGAAAAGGACTTGATGTCCGGCGGATTAACTCCTAAGCGTCTCAATAATATCGGTGACGTTCAGATGTAATGTTTATTATAGTCAAGTCTTAAACCGTCGCTCGTGCTTAGCCGAACGGCGGTTTAAGACTGCTACTGAGAGTGTGAATTTTTTAACTATGAAAAATGTAAGAAAGGATTGGTGAATTTTGAGTAAACTGCATTCCGTCAGACTGCCGCATTTCAGCGGCTCTGCGGAGCAATTGACCAGAAAGATCCCCATGCCCGAGATAGTGGCTATCAGTATGCTGCAGCATATAGGCGCCCCCTGCGAGCCCTGTGTGGCGGTGGGAGACAACGTTAAGATCGGGCAGAAGATCGGCGATACGGAGGCGTTTATGTCCGCGCCTGTTCACGCTTCGGTGAGCGGGATTGTCAAGGAGATAAAGGACGTTATGAACGTCGGAGGGCGGCTGTGTAAAACGGTCGTTATCGCGAACGACAATAAGAACGAAATGTCCCCCGATATCAAGCCGCCGAAGGTCGACACGCGCGAGGAGTTTATTAAGGCAGTTCGCGAGAGTGGAGCCGTTGGCTTGGGTGGAGCGGGATTTCCCACGCACGTAAAGCTGGCATATGACCGCAGCAAGGTCAAGATTGATTATCTGCTGCTGAACGGAGCGGAATGTGAGCCGTATATCACGAGCGACTATCGCGAGCTTATCGAGAATTCCGACAACGTTCTCGCGGGTATTGATCTTGTAATGACTAAGCTGGAGATACCGAAAGCGATAATCGGTATCGAGGCAGACAAGCCGGAGGCTATCGCTAAGCTCGAAAAGCTTGCGATACGTTACCCGAATATTTCCGTGCAGAGGTTGCCGAGCGCGTATCCGCAGGGCGCGGAGAAGGTGCTCGTACATACGCTTACAGGTCGTATCGTCGGCGAGGGCAAGCTGCCGTCGGATGTTGGCTGTATGGTCATGAACGTATCGACGGCGGGATTTATTTACGGCTATGTCAAGACGGGTGTGCCGCTTGTCAAGCGCCGCATCACCGTAGACGGCGATATCGTGAACTCCCCCGCGAACTTTTTTATCCCCGTGGGAACGCTCCTGCACTCGGTTGTCGGCTTTGCTGACGTGCGCAAGCAGCCCGACAGGATAGTCCTCGGCGGACCGATGATGGGCGCGTGCGCGTTTGATCCCGATACTCCGCTCGGCAAGACCAACAATGCGGTGCTGCTGTTCGGCGGCACAAAGGAGCACAAGCAGAGCGCGTGTATCCGCTGCGGACGCTGCGTGAGAGCCTGCTCGGTCAACCTTATGCCGACCGAGCTTGAGAGCGCGTATGACGCTCGCGACGCGGAGGCGCTGGAAAAGCTCAAGATAAATCTCTGCATGAACTGCGGCGCGTGCAGCTTCGTCTGCCCCGCGAAGCGTCAGCTGGCCGAGAAAAATCAGCTCGCCAAGGATTTCCTGCGGCAGAGCAAAGCGAAACAACAAGGAAAGTGAGGTGGGGTAAATGAATAAATTGTTTGTTGAGTCGTCGCCGCATATACGCAGCGCGTGGACTACGCAGAAGATAATGCTGAACGTAATTATCGCGCTTTGCCCCGCGCTCGTTATGTCCACATACATATTCGGAATTAAGGCGTTGCTGCTGACGGTCATCTGCTGCACGTCGTGCGTGCTGCTGGAGTTTCTGTTCAACAAGATAACAAAGCGCGAGGATACCATTTCCGACCTTTCGGCGGTGGTTACGGGTATGCTGTTAGCGTTCAATCTGCCCGTTGACCTTCCCGTTTATATGGCGATAATCGGCTGCTTCGTGGCTATCGTTATCGTGAAGTGCCTGTTCGGCGGCATCGGTCAGAACTTCGCGAACCCCGCGATAACCGCGAGAATAGTGCTTATGATGTCGTTCGCGGGCGCAATGACCAAGTGGACCGCGCCGTTCTCGTGGAAAGAGGGCGTGGACGCGACTGTGTCTGCTACGCCGCTTGCTGCGGAGACGCTCCCGTCGATGCCGGATATGTTCTTCGGCTTCCGTGCGGGTTGTCTGGGCGAGACCTGTATCGCGGCGCTGCTTCTTGGCGGTCTGTACCTGATGTTTATCGGGCTGATACGTCCCGCTACGCCGATATGCTTCATCGGCACGGTGGCGGTGCTGTCGTTCTTCTACGGTGGCTGCGACTTGAACTTTATGCTGTATCAGCTGATGTCGGGCGGTCTGGTTCTGGGCGCGTTCTTTATGGCGACCGACTACGCGACAACTCCGCTGACAACAAAGGGCAAAATAATATTCGGTGTGGGGTGCGGACTTATCACATTCGCGATACGTCAATATGCGTCAATGCCCGAGGGTGTTTCATTCTCCATTTTGGCAATGAACTGCCTTACTCCTCTTATCGACAGATATACAGCTCCGAGAGCACTCGGTGCCGTTAAGCCGAAAAAGGAGGGTAAGCAATGATGGAAAAACTCAAACCCGTTTATGTGCTCGCGCTTATCGCGGCAATTATTTCTGGGCTTATCATAGTGGTTTATAATCTTACCTACGTCGATACCACGAATATCCTCACGGATAAGCAGGCGGCTGCCGTAACGGCTATTTACGGCGGCACAAAGGACGATTACGAGATCGTACCGCTTGTTATCAAGAACGAAAATAACGAAAACGTACCGACCGAGATCGGCAAAAAGCTGACCGATGCGGGTCTTGATATAGCAAAGGTCATCAGGAAAAAGAGCGACGGCAGTTTGGCGTTCGAGTGTCTTGTAAAGGGTTACAAGAAAGGCTTTGACATTATGGTTGGAGTTAAGGACGGAGTGGTCGCGGGAGTAGCGATAGTATCCGTCGGCGAGGAAACTCCGGGTCTCGGTACGAACACCAACGATCCGAAATTTCTCGATAATTTCAAAGGAATTTCGGACAAGGCAACTATCGTTAAGACCGCGCCGTCAGCCGCTGGCGAGGTTCAGGCGGTAACGTCGGCGACGTTCTCGTCAAAGGGCGTTGCGAATGCGGTAAATATTGCGCTTGAAGCGTTTAAAACAGTAGGAGGTGAGGCACAGTGAGCTATTTAAAGGAATTTACCAAGGGACTGATCAAGGAAAACCCGACGCTGGTAACGTTGCTCGGAATGTGCCCGACCTTAGCTATCACTACCATGGCGAGCAACGCTATCGGAATGGGCGCGGCGGCGACGTTTGTGCTTGTCTGCTCCAACGTTGTAATTTCTCTGCTGAAAAAGTTTATCCCCAAACAGGTTCGCCTGCCATCGTATATCGTTGTTATTGCGGGCTTTGTAACGCTTATCAGCCTGATATTGCAGGCGTCCGTTCCCGCGGTTTATGACGCGCTGGGAATTTATCTGCCGCTTATTACGGTAAACTGTATCATTCTGGGTCGCGCGGAGATGTTCGCGTCTAAGAATAACATAGCCGCGTCCGCTCTTGACGGCGTGGGAATGGGCATCGGCTTTACGCTGGCGCTGCTGGCGGTAGGCTCGATACGTGAGATATTCGGCTCGGGAACATGGTTCGGCATAGAGCTTATCCCCGAGGCGGCACAGGAGGCGATCAAGCCAATGACGATATTCGTGCTGCCCGCGGGAGGTTTTTTCGTGCTCGGCTGCGTTATCGCCCTTGTGAACAAGATTGCCAACCGCAAGCCCCCCGAGGCCACGGGCTGTGCGGCTTGCCCTAACAGAGACAGCTGCATTAGCGTCGCAAAGGCGGAAAATTCTGTTGAAAATACGGAAAAGGAGGAGAATAAGTAATGGAGCTTGCAAAAAGTATGATGATAATTCTCCTCACGGGTATTCTGACGGATAACTTCGTGTTGTCGAAGTTCCTCGGTATATGCCCGTTTCTCGGCGTTTCCAAGACCTCTAGCGGATCGCTCGGAATGGGCTGCGCGGTAACGGCGGTAATGGTTTGTGCGACTGCCGCGACGTATCCGCTGTATCATATGTTCCTTGTTCCGATGCATTTGGAATACCTGAACACGATACTGTTTATCCTCATTATTGCGCTGTTCGTGCAGATGATTGAAATGGTGCTGAAAAAATACATTCCCGCGCTGTATAAGTCGCTGGGCGTGTATCTGCCGCTTATCACAACAAACTGCGCGGTTCTCGGCGTTACGCTGCTGAATATTGACGAGGGCTACAACTTCCTTGAGAGCATTATCAATGCGCTCGGTGCTGGTCTCGGCTTTATGATCGCCATGCTGATCTTTTCGGGAGTCCGCGGACGTCTTGAGCGCTGCAGCGTTCCCAAGGCGTTTGCGGGTATGCCGATAACCCTTGTGGCGGCGTCTATCGTGTCCTTATCGTTTGTCGGCTTTGGCGGATTGGTTGACGGACTTTTCGGAGGTGCATAATGGAGATATTTATGACTTATGTTCTTCCCGTAATTATTTTTGCGGTGATCGGTGCGGCGGCGGGCGGACTGCTGCTGCTCGGTTCGAAGTTCCTGGCGGTCGAGACGGACGAGACGGTAGCGAAGATCGCCGAGGCTCTCCCGAACGCAAACTGCGGCGCGTGCGGCTATTCGGGCTGCGAGGGTTATGCAAAGGCGGTCGCGGCGGGCGAGGCTCCCAACAACAAGTGCAAGCCCGGCGGAGCTGCCGCTGCCGAGAAGATAGCGGCGATAATGGGTCAGGAGGCGCTAGTGAGCGAAAAGGAGGTTGCGTTTGTGCGCTGCAACGGCTGCAAGGGCGCGACAGAGGAACGTTACAGCTTTATCGGAACGCCGTCCTGCGCGGCTACCGAGCGCTTCTATAACGGCAAGGGCAACTGCCGCACCGGTTGCGACGGCTACGGTGACTGTGTCGCGGTTTGCCCCGAAAACGCTATCTCTATAATCAACGGCGTTGCTGTTGTCAATCCCGCAAAGTGTGTTGCTTGTGGAAAGTGCGTGGCGGCGTGTCCAAATCACCTTATCGTTATCCACCCCGCAAAGCAGAAGGTCGACGTGCGGTGTTCCTCCAAGGACATCGGAAAGGTCGCGAAGGATATCTGCAAGAACAGCTGTATCGGCTGCAAGATATGCGAGAAGAAGTGCCCAGAGGGTGCTATCACCGTTTCCGACAACCATGCTACTATCGATTATTCGAAGTGTACGGGTTGTGGAACGTGCGCGGCGGCTTGCCCGAGAAAGTGCATAACTTCGCTGCCCGAATGTCAATAAGCATTTAAAAAGTCCAAGCGGATAGCTTGGACTTTTTTACTGTCTATTTCTGTCTGCGTACCTTGCCGTTTATCTGTCCGATACGCCGGTTTATTGTCAAATACTGCGATATCCATATTACCACATAGATGGCGAGGAATAATCCGAAATATCCGAGTATACCTGCGGCGTTATGCGGCATCCACTGCAGAGAATACGCGGCGGGGAAGGTTGCCGCGGAGCAGACAATCAGGTGTGTGATCGTCGTTCGCAACAGACTCTTTCCTTTTCCCATATCGCCGACATACCGCCCCATAGAGCAGCATGCATACGGTTTGAAGGGTAACAGCATTTATTTCGCTGCCGCATTGCTCTATCAGCAACGGCACAATGGGGTAAAAACTGCCGTCGTTTCTGACAAGCGAGATCGCGACTGTGATTATATGGTTAATCGTAATTTCGATAGGCGCGCCAATCTTTTGTCCGACAGTATTATAATCTTAGACTCCGTGTATTCGTCGTCAATCTTTATCTCCACACGCATTTGCCTCTCACCTCCCCATGCTTCAAGTTTACCTTATACCATAAAATTTTTCCACTTTTTTTCAATAAGCGGTCATTTTGCTTACACAAGCGGCATTATTAAAAAGTTACATTATCAAAAATATAGCCCGTGTCGGTGAGGGTAGGTCTCATGACACAGGCTTTTTATTACAGAAGAACCGTTCCCCAGACGCAGGCAGCCACTCCGATAACAAGGAATACCAGCCCCACGGAGAATTTTTCATAAATGTTCGCTGCTCGTCGGTAACGCTTATTATCGGATAGCGCCTCCTGCAAATAAGATACAGGATTATTCCCGACTGATTGTTTCCGCTTGCCGCGAGAGTTCCCCAAAGACTGGGATTTTTTATCCCTCTGCAAGCCGCGTCGGTCTTTACCAGCTTGTATAATTGATACGTTGAGAATATGCCGCCTACCAGAGAAACCGCCACGCCTGCCGCATTAATGTATATACCCATAATTCACCTCATATTTTCTTGACTATCTCATACACCAAAAAAGCAGTACTTATCAATGCAAGACAGAATACGCATGCTGTAATGTACGTTTTGTCCGGCAGGAACAGAGCTGCGGTAAACATAGTGACCATTACGACAATGTTCAGTATGACCGCCGCGAACAGGCGTTTGCCGTTATTTACGACGTTTGTTGTTTCCTCTAAATGTTTCATCATTTCATCATCTCCTTTGAGAAGCTCGTCTAAACTGATATCGTACAGTTCGGATATTCTGACTATGCTTACGATATCGGGGTAGGTTTTTTCGTTCTCCCAGTTTGACACTGTCTGCCGCGTCACATACAGTTTATCGGCTGCTTGCTCCTGTGTCAGACCGCATGTCGCTCTTGCATCTCTCAGCTTTTTTCCTATCTCCATCGGGTTGGTCCTCCTTTCACTTCCACTATATCACGGTTTTCATTTTATGTCTATCAAACGGCTTTGACATTACGCTAAAAAGCGGTGTCAAAAGGTTTTGACACCGCCCGAAAGTTATTTTTGGTCTTGTCTATGCTCGTCTCCCCAGCTGCACAGCTTATCCAGTATCGGTATCAGTGACTTGCCGCGCTCGGTAAGACTGTACTCCACCTTTGGCGGAACCTGCGGGTATTCCTTGCGGCAGACCAACCCGTCCGTCTCCAGCTCCTTCAGGGTAGCGCTGAGCGTTTTATAGGAAATACCGCCGATATATCTTTTCATTTCGTTGAAGCGGACTATGCCGTATTCCATCAGCGTATACAGGATAAACATCTTGTATTTCCCTTGGATAAGCGACATCGTATAGTTAAAGCCAGTGTCCTCCAGCTTTGCGCTACTAATACATTCAATACCCATTTTACACTCTCCTTCGGGTAAGTACATTACCTAAATGTGCGTACTTGTAATAGAATTATGTTTATGATATAATTATAGCATAACACGGGAGATAAGTCAATCCCAAAAACGTTAAGGAGGTATTTTATGGGTAAGAAAGTAGTTGTGATAACGGGAAGTCCGCGCAAAAACGGAAACAGTTTCGCTATGACGGAGGCTTTCATAAAGGCGGCGGAGACTAATGGTCACACCGTTACGCGCTTTGACGCAGCCATGATGAAGATCGGTGGCTGCCGTGCGTGTGAAACCTGCTATTCCACGGGAAAAGCCTGCACCTTTGACGACGACTTCAATTCTATTGCGCCCGCAATACTTGAAGCCGACGCGGTCGTATTCACAATGCCTGTTTATTGGTACTCTATCCCCGCGCAGATCAAGGGTGTTATAGACCATCTGTTTTCCATGGTTGTAGGCGGCAAGGATATTGCGGGTAAAGAGTGCGCGTTGATCGCTTGCTGCGAGGAAAACGATATGACGGTTATGGACGGTGTGCGTATGCCTATTGAACGCTCCGCCGAACTAATTAAATGGAATATGGTCGGCGAGGTACTGGTTCCCGGCGTGCTGAATACAGGTGATATTGAAAAGACCAACGGCTGTAAGCAAGCAGCGGAATTGGCTGAAAAAATCTGAGAAAATAAATCGGGCTGTACGGTCAACGCGCGCAGCCCGATAATAATTATGCGGATATCTCAGCGGAAAGAGATCTTTTCAGCTTTCTCAAGCAGAACGCCCACACGAACAGAGGGTACTGCCAGCAGAACAGCAGCGCGAAAAGGCAGTTTGCAGTCATTGTGCCGAATAAGATACAGCACAGCGCGATCACAAGCGTTATTACCGCGGAAAGCATCGAGAAGATAATGTACGCTCTACGGATAAGACCGAGCTCACCGCCGCTCATGTTAAGCTCTCCTCGCAGACCGAATATTCTGTAAAACCCAAACAGCGCGATATTAAGCAATGTTATCACAATAAAGAACAGAATATACATTATCATGGGCAGCATACTGTTCATGAAAAGATCAAGGAAGAACGCGCCTGTTTTGAGTACGGGTGTGAAGTCCGTTCCGTCGACGATCATTTCGTCAACATTCTCGGCAAATTGCGTATTGACCGCGGTCAAGCTGCAAAAACACGACGTAAAAATTATCGTGAACACCGCCGAAACTATGGACAGTACCGTAAATATCGTAAAACGTTTTTTCATAGCGTCAGTTTTTCAAACTCTGGAGCGGAGCGGGGATACGTCCGCCGCGCGAAATGAATTTAGAAGAACTGAAACCGCTTACGGGCATAACGGGACCGCTGCCGAACAAGCCGCCGAATTCAAGTGTGTCGCCCTCCTTCATGCCGATAGCGGGGATAACACGCACCGCAGTGGTTTTGGAGTTCACCATGCCGATAGCCGCCTCGTCTGCGATTATCGCAGAGATAGTGTCCGCGGAGGTGTCTCCTGGAACTACGATCATATCCAGTCCTACCGAGCAGACCGCTGTCATAGCTTCGAGCTTCTCAAGCGACAGCGAGCCGCGGTTCACGGCGTCGATCATTCCCGCGTCTTCGGAGACGGGAATAAACGCACCAGAAAGCCCTCCGACGTGCGACGAAGCCATTACGCCGCCCTTTTTCACAGCATCGTTGAGCATTGCCAGACACGCGGTTGTGCCGTGAGCGCCGCAGCTTTCAAGACCTATCTCCTCGAGAATATGCGCCACGGAATCGCCGACCGCCGGTGTGGGAGCGAGCGACAGATCAACTATACCGAACGGCACGCCCAGCCGCTTTGAAGCCTCCGTGCCGACAAGCTGACCCATACGCGTGATCTTGAACGCGGTCTTTTTGATAACATCCGCGATCTCGCTGATGTTCGCATCGGGGTGTTTTTCAAGCGCCGCGCGGACTACTCCGGGACCTGAAACGCCGACGTTTATCTCGCAGTCGTACTCGCCCACGCCATGAAACGCGCCCGCCATAAAGGGGTTGTCCTCGGGAGCGTTGCAGAACACGACGATCTTAGCCGCGCCAAAGCAGTGGTCGTCCTTGGTCTTTTCGCTTGCCTCGCGGATAATTTTGCCCATCATAGCCACCGCGTCCATATTGATACCCGCCTTGGTCGAGCCGACGTTGACGGAGGAGCAGACGTTGGTGGTCTCGGCAAGCGCCTCGGGAATAGACTCGATAAGCTCCTTGTCGCCAGCGGAAAAGCCCTTGTGTACAAGTGCGGAGTAGCCGCCTATATAGTTTACGCCCGTGCCCTCGGCAACGCGCTGGAGGGTCTTGGCGTACTTTACGGGCTCGCCCGACGCGGCGGAGACGATAGCGATCGGTGTGACGGAAATGCGCTTGTTGATTATCGGGATACCATACTCCTTTTCAATATCCTCGCCCGTTTTGACGAGATTTTCCGCTTTGCGCATCATCTTCTCGTATATTTTATCGCAGGCGCGGTCGGCGTCGCTGTCAATACAGTCGAGGAGCGAGATACCCATTGTCGTTGTGCGGATATCGAGGTTTTCCTCCTGTATCATCTTTATGGTCTCTAAAATATCGCCAGTATTAAGCATTGTGTATAATTCTCCCTTTTAAATTTTGTGCATAGAGTTGAAAATGTCCTCGTGCATAACGTGTATCTGCAAGCCCATTTCGGTGCCTGCGTTCTTGAGCTTCTCGGCAAAGTCGATGTAATCTATCGTAAGCTGTGATATCTCGATCATCATGGTCATGGCGAACAAGTCCTGCATGATGGTCTGGGTCACGTCCATGACATTTGCTTTGTATTCGGCGCATATCCCGCTCACCTTTGCGAGAATTCCGACTGTATCCTTACCGATAACGGCAACTACTGCTCTCATAATTCCTCCTGTTCTGCGGTCAAAATGTCTAAAAATTTGCCCCGCAACCGTTGTTTTTTTATATCTTCTTCTCTATTATACTAAAAAAATTCAAAAAAGTAAATCTATTCCTAGACAAATTTGAAATTTTGTGATAAAATAATAAAAGTAGAGAAATGCCGGAGCCGATTTATGTATATTTTTTCGGGTATCGGCAATAAAGTGTAGAATAAAGCAAAAGCAACGCGGCGGTCGGCGCAGAGGAGTTACCGTTGCAGGTATGAGCTTTTGTCTTTTAAAGCGAGAAAGGCAGATAACAAAATATGGAAGAAGAAACGTTAATAGATATCCATACCCACTCCAACCTGTCACCCGACAGCGCCGAGGAGCCTATGGATATGGCGGCGCGAGCCTGTGAGCTGGGTGTAAAGCATTTCGCACTGACAGATCATATCGAGCTTGACGAGTTCGGTGACGGCGAGTGGGATTATTGGGTGGCTATCGAAAGGTCAAAGCCGACGTTTGAGCGGCTGAAGTCGGAGTTCGGCGGGAAGATGAGGGTATACTACGGCGCGGAGATAGGTCAGCCGCTGTACGACCTGCCGACCGCCGAGAAGATACTCACCGGGCATGACTACGATTTTGTGATAGGCTCGGTTCACAGGACAGCGCATTACGAGCATATGAGCAGAATACCCGATACGGAATTTGACCGAAAGCGCGTTCTGAAAGAGTATTTTGACGAAATGCTCGGTCTCGTAGAGTGGGGACGGTTCTGCACGCTCGCGCATATGACGTTCCTTATGCGGTTCGTGAATATTGAAACGTCCTCGGGATTGGTCGCGGAAAAGGACAAACGCTGCGACGCGGTTTTCTCGGAGTATAAGCCGATAATCGACAAGATACTGGAAATGATCGTTAAAAAGGATATTGCGCTTGAGGTCAATTCCTCGGGATACCGCCGCGGTCTCGGTGGACCTATGGCGGGCGCGGCTTTTATAAAGCGCTACCGCGAACTCGGCGGAAAGCTGATAACGGTAGGCTCCGACGCGCATATGGTATGCGACGTAGCCGCAGATATTCCGCGCTGTTACGAGCTTTTGAGGGAACTGGGATTTAACGAGGTCTGCGTGTTTGAAAAGCGCGAGCCGAAATTTATAAGAATATAAGTGTAACAAGCTGCAACGTTTCGTCGTCGTAGGGGCAAAAGTCCTAATCGTCGGCTTTCAGCCGACGACCCCTTGCGTTTTTGCTTTGAATTGCCCTAATGGCAATTCAATTTCGCGCTATGCGCGAAACCGTAAAAAGCCGCAATCGAACGGTGCGAGCTTTTACCTTTCAAATAAGGAGGACAAGATGAACACTAATAAATTACTTGACTTACTGCGTCAGGACGCACGGCTCTCAAATGCCGAGCTTGGCGTAATGCTCGGCGAGAGCGAGAGTGCGGTCTCCGATGAGATATCCCGTCTGGAGCGCGAAGGCATCATTATGGGCTACTCCGCGATAATCGACGAGGAAAAGGCCGATGAGAACGGAGTGACCGCGATAATCGAGCTTAAGATTACACCCGTAAAGGACTGCGGTTTCGACGACCTCGCGCATACCATTATGGCATACGAGGAAGTGGACAGCGTGTTCCTGTTGTCGGGAGCGAACGATCTTTCCGTAACGATAAGCGGAACGAGCCTGCGCAACGTCGCGCTGTTCGTTTCGGAGCGTCTTGCCGTTCTGGACGGCGTTTTGTCTACGACTACACACTTCATTCTGCGTCGTTATAAGGAAAAAGGTCACATTTTCAACGAGGATAATTTTGACGACAGGGGGCTGGTTTCCCCGTGATGGACTATGATATGTTGATCCCGAAGAAGATTCGGGATATTCAGCCGTCGGGAATACGCAAGTTTTTCGATATCGCGCAGCATGTCGAGGGCGTTATCTCGCTGTCTATCGGCGAACCTGATTTCAAGACTCCGTGGGCTGCGCGTAAGGAGGCTATAAATATCCTCGAAAAAGGCAAGACCGCGTATACCGCCAACAGCGGACTTATGGAGCTGCGGAAAACGGTCTGCAAATATTTGAATAATTTCATACATACGGAATATGATCCCGAAAAGGAGGTCATTATTACCGTAGGCGGCTCGGAGGCTATCGACCTCGCGGTGCGCGCTATGATCGAGCCGGGCGATGAAGTCCTCGTTCCCGAGCCGAGCTTTGTGTGCTATTCGCCGATAGTGTCGATGATGGGCGGAACGGCTGTGTCTATCGTTACTAAAGCCGAGGATAAGTTCCGTCTGACAGCGGCAGCGTTAAAGGAGAAGATAACCCCGAAAACAAAGCTGCTTGTTCTGCCGTACCCAAACAATCCTACGGGCGCTGTAATGCGCCGCGAGGACTTGGAGGCTATCGCGGAGGTATTGCGCGGCACGAATATCGTGGTGGCGAGCGACGAAATTTACGCTGAGATGACCTATAACGGCATAAAGCACGTCTCCATTGCCGAAATTGAGGGAATGCGCGAGAGGACGCTCGTTATCAGCGGATTTTCAAAGGCATACGCAATGACGGGCTGGCGGCTTGGATATGTCGCAGGTCCTCAGCCAATAATAAAGCAGATGCTTAAGCTGCACCAGTACTGCATAATGTCAAGCCCGACGGTAAGCCAGTACGCGGCGATAGTCGCTATGGAGAAGTGCGCCGCGGACGTGGAGCATATGGTCGAGGAGTACGATATGCGGCGGCGGTTGGTAGTCAAAGACTTCAATGATATGGGCTTGGATTGCTTTGAGCCCGAGGGTGCGTTTTACGTGTTCCCGTGCATAAAGTCGACCGGAATGACGAGTGCGGAGTTCTGCGAGCGGCTGGTGTACGAAAAGAAGGTAGCTGTGGTACCCGGGTCGGCATTCGGCGAGAGCGGCGAGGGTTTTGTGCGCGTTTCTTACGCATATTCGGTAACGCACCTTACAACCGCGATGGCGAGAATTCGCGAGTTCCTTGAAGAGCTTAAAAATTAAAAGCATTGCCGACAGGAGTTAAACAGATGAACGAGATTTCCCTCTGTGCATACGCAAAGCTGAATTTGTATCTTGATATCACGGGAAAGCGCAACGACGGATATCATTTATTGGAAACGGTCATGCAAAGTATAGACCTTTGCGATATCGTAACGATAAGGATGAGCGATAAGGTGGGCGCGTCGACGGTTGGATGCTCCGACCCGAGGATACCCGACGGTAAGAAAAACATATGCTTTAAGGCGGCAAATTACTTCTATACAGCCGCGAGAAGATATCCCGCAAGCGAGATATTTATCGAAAAGCGGGTGCCGTGCGCGGCGGGAATGGGCGGCGGCAGCGCGGACGCGGCGGCAGTCATAGTGGGCTTGAACAAGCTCATGGGCGAGCCGCTGAGCCGATCACAGCTGTTAAAGGTCGCGGCGCGGACGGGAGCGGACGTTCCGTTTTGCGTGGTCGGCGGGACTAAGCTGTGCCGCGGCGTAGGCGACGATATCCGTAACGAGGTCGAGCTGCCCGAGCGAGTGTATCTGGTGGTAATGCCCGATTTTTTGTGCGATACTCACGGCGCATATGTTATTTATGATGAGGATCCGTTGCCGCAGAGAAATGCGATGAAACGTTTTCTGAAGTCGGGAGACGGTTTTCCTAAGGCAATGTACAACGTGTTCGGGGTTCTGTACGAGAACGAGAAAATAGACGGCATTATCGAAAAGCTGAAGTCTCTCGGCGCAGAGGGCGCGTGCCTTACGGGGAGCGGTTCGGCGGTGTTTGGAGTGTTTAAAGACGAACAGTCGGCAGTCAATGCCGCGAAGGAGTTCCCAAATTACTTTACGTCGGTCTGCAAGCCGATGAAATACGGAACGCGGATAATCGACTGTAAAATAGAGGAAACAAGCGATAAAGACGGCAATAGCAATGATAATGTGACCGAAGGCACATGAATTCAGCCGCATATTAAAGGCGTTGTAAAATAAGTGCAGCGTAATGGGGTGAAGTGAGCGGAGCGTGGCTCGCCGAAATTGCGGGGCTTTTCAAATAAGACCTGCAAATAAAAGTCAAGGGGTAAAGTGAAGATTTCATCTAATTTTC
>CAJUMS010000044.1 GCA_910587465.1 uncultured Oscillospiraceae bacterium | reverse complement strand
TATTATATCATATTTTCTCTCGGTTGTCTATATCTTGGTTAGAGATTAGTATCAAAATACAGGTGGAACACCGGAGACCATCCCGACGAACCGTTCAGCATCGGCATTTTATTGGAAACGTCGCTCATATCCAGTGCGCGTGCGAGTTTTGCGAAACGCTTCAGATTTTCCCGATTTTCGGCGGTCAGACGTTCGTTCCCTTCGTGCCTTTTCGCAATCTGGTCTTCGATAACGGCAACGCTTGACGATGCTGCTGTCATATCGTTGTTGGCAGCGGCGATCAGAACCAATACCGCCTTGACCCGGTTAATGAAGTTGTTTGTCATTTGATGTTACTACAATGCTATAAAAACTTTAACAAAAATGGACCGTTACAGAATGAACCGCACAGCAAACGCCAAGCGGTCCATTAGTCTGTAATAAATACTATCAGTCTCTCTTGCGCGAGATAACGATAGCCGCACCCGAAAGCGCGATAGCGCCCGCAAAAGCAGCAACGCCTTCAACACCTGTGTCGGGGTTATTGCCCGTTGTTTCCGCAGCCTCGGGCGCGGGAGTCATCTCTCCGCTCTCGGTAGCTGCAAATCCGCACACGGACACAGCTGAAACAGTGGCAACCGCAGCAAGCGCCGCCAAAACAGTTTTCAATTTCATTCCAAATCCTCCAGATCCAAAATTGCTGTTTTTATGGATCAAAGCTGCAATTCCCCTACAAGCTTGATCCTTTCCCCATAGTATATTTTACTATATTCCGACATTTTTTTCAAGTGTGATTTTGCACTGCTTTTGCATGACTTCGGGAATAACTTTTTAGCACTTTGCACAACAAGTGATAAATATTAACACTCAAGTTTTGGCAAATCTGTGAATTTGATATGTAACCGCGCTCTCCGTAAAGAACGGAGAACGCGACGAAAAAGCGGTTACTTTCTCTTCTTAGCCGCGATAACTACCGCGCCCGCAATAATTGCAGGAACAAAAGTCATTGCAACGCCCGTGCCCGGGTTCTTGTTGGTGTTCGAACCGCTGTTCGAAGTGTTGCTGTCCGAAACGAGGCCGCCGCTGTTGCTGTCACTTACGCTATCGCTGCTTGTGTTGCTGTCGCTTTCGCTGTCGGACGGAGTGCTGTTACTGTCGCTGTTGTCGTCCGCACTCGTGTAGACCGATACGGTGACGGTAGTTGCTTCTCCGCGGTTGGAGAAAAGCTGGAAATAGTAGTTATCCCAATCGACCGCGCTGCCCTTTATAGTTACGGTGTTGGACGGCCAGTTTTCGTCATCGTCGTTGGTCTGGTAATAGCCCTCTGCCTTTGTGCCGGAAAGCGTGGTGTTGAAGCCCGCACCGATTTCGTCGTCAGCGTCAGCTCCCTTGATGACAATCGCATCAATGTCGGCAGGCTTGATAGTTCCGATAAGGTCTGTCTGGGTAATGTTCTGGGATACCCAGCCCGAGTCGGCGTTTTCCGACGCGGGTACCTGCCAGGTGTACACATATGCAGGTTTCTCATCGTCAACGAGATCGCTGTTGTCGCTGTCGCTGCTGTCGGAAACGGAGCCGTCCGCGGAGGTACCCGCGTCGGAGCCGCTGTCATCTGAAGTAGCGAACGCCGATACCGTGACAGCAGTCATAGCGCACGCACATGCGATAAGCGCTGTCAGAATTTTTTCTAACTTCATAATATTTTCCTCCTATAAAATATTGATGATCCAACTAAACCTTATGGAAAGTTTTAGCCGTCTCATCAATATGTCGGGATATCTCCCTTATTTCTGCTGTATAACAAAACGGCATATTTCGACAGGAAAATCCCGCCTGTATATCCGATTGCTGCAAAAATAGCAGATAATAAATATCCGCCGTTTTTTTAATGCGCTCTCAACAGCGTTTCCGTCATCAAGAGCGCAGAATGATCTTTTAGTCGTCTCTGCGAACCGCAGTGATAGTAACGCCAAGCGCCGCCATTACTGCTGCCGCAGCCGCGAAACCGAACGAAACACCCGTAGTCGGGTTGTTTGCGTTTCCGCTGTTTGTGCCGCCGGAAATGTTGCCTGATGTGTTACTGTCAGAATCACTCGAGATGTTGCTTGAATTGTCGCTTGAGTTTTCGCTGCTTGTTATATCCGAGGAAGTGCTGTCGGTGGTAGAATTGTCCGGCGTGGTGCTGTCCGTGGTCGTACTGTCGGTGGTACCGCCGGTCGTATTATCGCCGCTTGTTGTAGTATCGCCCGAGGTGTCGCTGCCAGTCGTGTTATCGTTGCCGGTTCTGCCGGTAATGCCGTTTACAATATCACGTCCCGCGTTAGCCGCACCGTTTACTATATCCTCACCTGCGTTGACTGCGCCATTTACCGCGCCGCCTATCGCCGAACCCACGCCTCTTGCCGAAGCCGCGGACGAAAGCGCTGCAAAGCACACCGCAGCCGCCGCAGCTGCAGAAATTCTCTTTATCATAGTGTGTTCTCCTTTGTTCTGAATTACGCGGAAAGCTCCGCGCAAACATAGTATTCACAAAGGAAAATCGTTTATTAGAGGGGATTTTTGGGAGACTTTTTTGACGATTTTTTCGGCATTCGTTTCTTTTTATCCGTAAGCTCAAAGCTGGTCAGCGTCATGCGCTCGATTTCCTTATCGGGAACGTCTGATTCAAGAAAAACCGTATTCCAATGTACTTTGTTCATATGGTACGCGGGAATAACTCCCTTAAAAACGCTCCTTAAAAAATCCGATTCCATTGGATCACACTTTAAGTTTACCACGGTTTTTCCCTGATATTCCATAACCAGCGCAAACCATTTTTTGGTATCGAAATGCCGCGCGACGGTTGACTCAAAATCCTCGTTAAAAGGTTGATCGGTGTCCGCTCCCACCAAATTTTTACAGAATTCAATATATGCGTCTTTAGTCATTTTTTCCACTTCTCCGCGTTGCTGCCCGTCTCATAGCTTGTCTTGGTAATATAAGGATAATCGTCGGGATCGGCGTTATGCTTTTTCGCCCACGCGCGGCTTGGAAGATACAGTATCGCCTCGAATTCAAGATCGGGCCCGGGCTGAATTTTTCCGTTCAATATTCCGTTATAGTAGCTCTGACCGTTTATAAGCGCGACGCAGCGCTGATACAGGAACATATCGTCGGATATATATTCGTCCTCGGCGTACAGCTTTTCGGCGAGCTCGCGGGTATCGAGCGCATACAAGTGCTCTGCCATCAGCTCCTCAAACGCGAATATCTCCTCGTCCTCCAGCGACGCCAGATAATCAAGAGCAGGCTGCATTACTTCGTCATCATCGCTCGCGTTATCCCAATCAAATTTTTTCAGTATCTGCCAGAATTTTCTGCCCGTCATTTTTCTGAGCCCTCCAGAATGGTGTTTATTTCCTCTTCGGTCTTCCCCTGAGACGTTAGATAGTCTCCAATTATTTTTGCCGCCTTTTTTAACGTATTCGCCGATAGGATATTTACTAGAACGCCAAGCGCACCCACTACTCCTCCGAATATCAGAAACAGCGGTAAAAGCTCGCTGATGACAAATCCGACAGCGAAGATCACGACCATAAGCGCCAACATTGCGATCATCGCAAAAAACATTTCTTTTCGCCACTTTTTGGCGATATGATATTGTTCTATAAGTTCTTCCATAATATTACGCTCCATCAACAAGATTTTCTAAGATTTTCATTCTTCTTATATTATAACACAATTTTAAAATATGTCAACAACTTTTATTCCCGAGTATGGATAATAATGAAAGCTGAACTGCGGTGATTTAATAAAGTCCCGCTGCTAATCAACCTCTGCTATTAAATGGTTCTGCCGTTTCCAACGCTTCAAATTCGGCAGTTTTTCCGCAGCAATGCTCTCGCTTGTTCTTCGCCCGATAGGGCATAATGTGTACGGTCAATCGATCATTCCCACGAATCTGTATTAAATGTCAACATCTTGTGTTCGGTTTCCGCTGTCATCCTTGACTCCCTCATGAACGACTATTTTATCAATCAACTCATTCAGAAGCGGTGCGGTAAGTTTCGTAAGGTCGGTATACTTTCATATTAGCTTTACCCAGTGCTCAGCGCCCTGCTTGTCCTGTTCGGAGCTTTCCAGCTTGCGCCAAATAGCTGTAAACGGTATAGACGGTCTTGCCGACAATCGAGGCAGAACAAAGCCGAGAAGCGAAATGACAAACAAAGAAAAACTTCGTGCTGAAAATAAAATGCTTGAAACAAAAATAAAGGAATGGGAAATGGAGAACACATTCCTAAAAAAATTGAGGGAACTGAGAGGATGCGATTGCCGACAGGAGCAAGAAACGAAAGCAATTATAAAGCAGCTCCTTCTCAGCTTTATACTTTAACGCCGCTTCAAATCGCTGCAAATATGTTAATTTTATAAAAAATACCCCCATAGTTCAGACTTTTTTGTTTTTTCAACTGTCTGTTCTATGGGGATTATATCAGATTATATCAGGTATTGTCTTCACAGGTGCTTTTTTATTCCATCATCTATAAATTACATCTCAATAATTACTTCGTTCACGTCCTTGAGAACACTCTCTGTGATGAGGTTTTCGGGGAGCTTCTCACCGTTTACCGTTACGGACTTAACGCCGTGCTGCGAGCCATTGGGGTTCTTGACCGTAATGTTCAGCCGATGACCGCGGAAGTTTTTCTTCATCGTGAACTCCTTCCATGCCGACGGGATAGACGGATCAATAACCAGACCCTTTGTGTTCGGGTTCAGTCCGAGAATACCCTCGGTCGTGCCCACCATAACGGTGGACGCCGTACCTGTCAGCCAATGAACGTGCGCCTTGCCCGCAAACGGGCTGTCCTTTCCGTCAACGAACTGACCGTAAACATACGGCTCCAACTCGCGCTTTTCGGCAACGTCGTTGTAGGTCGCGGGAGCTGCTTCAGTCCAGTACTTGTACGCCATATCGCCGCGCCCGAGCTTAGCTTCGGCAAGGATAAGCCAGCCCTGTGGCTGCGAGAAGATACCGCCGTTCTCTTTGATGCACTTGTTAAAGCAGTGCATAAGCGCTCCGTCAAACGCATGCTTGTCATAGGGCGGATACATTACCATTGCGCCGTAGGGCGTGTTTAATTCACGCTCAACACTGTTGAGCGCCGCCTCGGCCTGCTCCTTTGTAGCAAAGCCGGAGATGACTGCCCAAGACTGTGGGTTGAGCCACATGGAAGCCTCGGGATCGGTGCGTTTGCCAATGATCTCGCCGTCCTCCTTGTATCCGCGAATAAATCTGTCCTCATTCCAGCAGGCATTGAGGATATCGGTGAGCTTTGCGTTTATATCGTCAAGGTACTTCACATACTCGGTATCGTTCTTCTCGACTGCGTAGCCGCGAAGTATCTTGATAGCGTAAACGAGCTGAAACGCTACAAACGTAGATTCGCCCTTTTTGCCGAGACGCAGACAGTCGTTCCAGTCGGCATGCAGACCCGCGGGCATTCCGTGGTTGCCGAGGTTGTTCATCGAGAACGAGATAGCTCTCTTGAGGTGGTCGTAAACCGTCCCCTTTTCGCCGTCGTTCGCGTAGAAGATCTCCTCATCGAGGAACGCGGTGTTGCCGCTTTCGCCGACGTACTTCGCTACGGTCGGGAACAGCCAAAGCGCGTCGTCTGCGCGGTAGGACGGGTGCCCCGTTTCCTTAACGTATTCGGGATCGTCGGGAGTATTTTCGTGACCCGCGTTGTGAGTGTACTTAACGAGCGGCAGACCTGCGCCGTTCGTAACCTGAGCGGACAGCATAAACACTATCTGCTCCTTAGCCATTTCCGGCGCGAGGTGAATAATTCCCTGAATATCCTGAACGGTGTCGCGATAACCGAAACCGTTTCTCAGACCGCAGTACTGGAACGAAGCCGCACGCGACCAGATAAACGTAATAAAGCAGTTGTACGCGTTCCAAGTGTTAACCATATTGTTGAAGTTGGGATCGGGAGTGTTGACCTGGAGATTGTCAAGCTTACCGTGCCAGTAGTTTTTCAGATCGTCAAGCTCCTTTTCAACAACGCCGTCCTTTTCGTATTTCGAGATAAGCTCCTTTGCGGTGTTCTCGTCCTTCTGACCGAGAATGTAGGTCAGCTCCTTGGTCTCGCCGGGCTGTAGAACGATATCGCTCTGGAGCGCACCGCAGGAGTTGCCGCAGTAGTTGAGATCGCCTTTCAGCCCCTCTTTAATGCCCTTGGGGTTAGCGTAGCCTCTGTACGAACCAACGAATGCGTCGCGGTCGCCGCAATATGCGGAAACGTCAGCCTTAGCCACTCCGAGAAAACGCGAATTGCCGCCTTGAAGCTCGTTCTGCCGCTGGAGCACGAAGTTGCCCTTAAAATAGGTATGCGTGATGAACAGGGTATACTGGAGGTTTACCTGGTCCTGCTCGTAGTTGTTATCGTTTACAAATTCACAGTAGCCCGTAACGGAAAGCTTGCGGGGTTTGCTGTCGGTGTTTGTGATCTTAGCCGCCCATACCTCGTAGGTCTGACCCTGCGGAACGTAGTAAGATACCTCGGACTTGATCTTCTTGTACTCCGAGGAGATGATGGTATACGCGGTGCCATGGCGGCATTCGCTCTTGTACTCGTCGAGGGGCTTGCAGACGGGAGACCACGAGCCGCTCCAGTATTCGCCGCTCTCGTTGTCCTTGATGTAGATGTAACGTCCCGGCTGATCGTTGGCAACGCCGTTGAAGCGGTAACGGATAATACGCCCGTTGGCACCGCTCTTCTCGAAGCTGTAACCGCCAGCGTTATTTGAGATGATTGCGCCATACTCTGGCGAGCCGAGGTAGTTCGCCCAAGCTGAGGGCGTATCGGGACGCGTGATAACGTACTCCTTGTTTTGTTCGTCGAAATGACCGTAGTTCATAATTGTGACCTCCGTATTAAATTTACAGCCGTGCAAGGCTGATTTGTTTTTGCTTATGAGTTAATTATAACACATTTTTGCCAGCTTACAAGGGCGGTGTTTTGTACAAATTTTTTGTTTGTTTTTTGGGCAATATTACGAAAAGGTTATAAAGTAAATTATTGTTGGCAAAATTACTGATAAATCACTTTTTTCCGCTGATGGCAGAAAAAAGCGATCCGCGACTTGAGCAACACCTTGCTAGCATAAATTCCGATTTATCCTACATAATGTTTGCCAAAAAGCTTAACTGTGTTATAATGAATACAGAACATAAGTTCCCACGCCCAATCTTACAAAAATGTAAGAAAAATGTAAGATAAATCAATAGCGAATTATTTTTGACTGTGCTATAATAGTAAACAGAGAACAGAACGGAGGGTGCATAAAACCTAAGCCGCATACACAGCACATTATCCTAAAAACCGCCCTCCTCTGCTCTCCTATTTAAATAAGGAGTTTTACAATATTATGGCACTGCTTGAAGTCAACAATATTAAAAAGACCTATGTACAGCGTTTCGGTGGAAACAAGGTCGAAGCGCTAAAAAATGTCTCGTTCTCTGCGGAGGAGGGTGAGTTTATCGCGATAATGGGCGAGAGCGGTTCAGGCAAGACCACACTGCTGAATATACTCGCCGCGCTTGACAGACCTACCGCGGGCAGCGTTATCCTCGACGGCAACGACCTCACGAAGATAAGAGAAGGGGAGATGTCGGCATTTCGGCGCGATAATCTGGGGTTTGTGTTCCAGGATTTCAATCTGCTCGACACATTCTCTGTCAAGGATAATATACTGCTGCCGCTTGTGCTGCGCGGAATGAAGTACCGCGATATGGAAGAGACGCTCATACCCACCGCAAATGCGCTCGGTATCTCCGCACTTCTAACGAAGTTCCCATATGAGATCTCGGGCGGTCAGAAGCAGCGTACCGCGGTTGCGCGAGCTATCATCACCGCCCCAAAGATACTCCTTGCCGACGAGCCTACGGGCGCGCTCGACTCCAAGGCAAGCGATGAGCTTTTAAAGCTGTTCGGCGGCATTAACGCGCGGGGACAGACTATCCTTATGGTAACACACTCGGTAAAAGCCGCGTCACACGCGAGAAGAGTACTGTTTATCCGAGACGGCACGGTGTTCCACCAGATATACCGCGGAAACGGCACTGCCGATCAGATGTACCGTAAAATTTCGGACGCTCTTACGGTAATGGCTTCGGGAGGCGAGGCGGTATGACTACCCTCTACTCGCGGCTCGCGTTTGTCGGGATAAAGAAGAACGGCAGAGCATACGCGCCGTATATCCTCACCTCGTCGCTTATGGTCATGATCTTCTATATCATCGGCTTTCTCGCGGGAAATCCTCTGCTCTCGGAAATGAGGGGCGGTGCCGGAATGAGCCAGATACTTGCTATCGGTATTATCGTAATGGCGATATTCTCGGCTATATTCCTGTTCTATACCAACTCCTTCCTTATTAAAAGGCGCAAACGCGAATTCGGATTGTACAATATCCTCGGGCTCGGAAAATTACAGATAGCGCGGATACTGATATGGGAGACGCTGCTGATGTACGCAGTCTCAATAGTCGCGGGGCTGGGGTTCGGAATACTGTTTTCCAAGCTCGCGGAGCTGCTGGCTACTCGGATGCTTGCCGAGCAGCTGGTGTATACGTTCACGGTGGATATCCCGTCGATAATCGGAGCGGTGATCTGGTTCGCTATCGTGTTCGCAGCGATACTTATGAACTCGCTGCGTCAGCTTTTCTTCTCGCGTCCCGTTGAGCTGCTCCACTCCGAGAACACGGGCGAACGCCCTCCGCGTACAAATATCCCGGGAGCGGTCATCGGACTGATACTGCTCGGAATCGCCTACTATATGGCGGTGACGATCGAGCGTCCCGACGTGGCTCTGGTAGCGTTTATGTTCGCGGTAATAATGGTCATCATCGCGACATATCTGCTGTTTATAGCGGGCAGCGTGGTAATGTGCAGGATACTGCAAAAAAACAAGAAATATTACTATAAAACCAATCACTTTGTTTCAATTTCGCAAATGGCTTACCGTATGCGAAGAAACGGCGCGGGACTGGCTTCTATCTGCATTCTGGCAACTATGGTATTAGTTACTATCTCGTCTACAACCTCATTGTTTATCGGCGTCAACGGCTTTGTTGAGCGGAAGTACCCATATGACATAATGACGACCTCTTACATTCATGAGGACGTTAAAGACTTTGATAAACTCTATGAGACGATAAATAAAGCCGTCAAGGACTACGGATTTCCGAGTGCTCCGCACGACGAGTATATACAGCACCGTCTGGGATTGGGCACCGATATGCTGCGCAATCATATGGGCGTACCGCTTCCAGACCCCGACGGAGATACCGAGGAATCGAATTATTATGTCTCTGGAAACTTCTATCTTATCGGGGAATTCGACGAGGTAGGTGAGCTTGGCATTACACTTGGCGAGAGGGATATCGCGGTATACGAGCCGCTGACCGATCACGTCAAGCATATGGGCAAGATCACTATCGGCGACGTCGGAGAATTCAACATTATCCCGATAGACCAGAAACTGAAGTTTGACGAGGAGGAGCTATACTCGACAATTGAAGTGCCCGTATACTTCTTCGTCAAGGACATTTCGGTGCTG
Source organism: uncultured Oscillospiraceae bacterium (assembly GCA_910587465.1). Classification (GTDB taxonomy): domain Bacteria; phylum Bacillota; class Clostridia; order Oscillospirales; family Ruminococcaceae; genus CAG-115. Next base: position 13,639 of record CAJUMS010000044.1, on the reverse strand, counting down.
AACGATATTTTCCAATATCAGCTGTCGTCGGTCGGGCGCTCTCTTTATATAACATATAACTTCAATATTTCCGACAGCGAGAGCGATCTGCTTGAAATACAGCGCGTCTGCGATATGCTCAACACATATGACGTCACGGGTGTGATATCGCAGGAATACGATGTATCGATAGATATCGACACGCGTGCGACACTTCGTGACAGCTACTACGGCATTTACAGCGGACTGTTCTTCCTCGGCATTTTGATGGGCGGCGTATTTATCCTCTCGGCGGCGCTGATAATGTACTATAAGCAGATAAGCGAGGGCTTTGAGGACGCGGCGAGGTTTGAGATACTGCAAAAGGTGGGAATGAGCCGCAGCGAGGTCAAGTCCGCGATAAACTCTCAGGTGCTTACGGTATTCTTTCTTCCGCTTGCGGCGGCGGGTATGCACATGGCGTTCGCGTTTCCGATACTTTCGCGGATGCTGCGGCTGTTCGATATGACAGATACGGGATTGTTCGCGATAATGACTGTCGGCAGCTTTGTGGTGTTCGCGCTGATGTATGTGCTGTTTTACAAGATCACCTCGCGCAGTTATCTGGGTATAGTCAGCGGTAACGGGAAGTAGGTGGATCATGAAAGCAAAAGTGATCCTTGCGGCATTTGCCGGAACAGTCTTTATCGCGGCGGGATTGCTTGCGGCGATACTGCTGAACAGAGTGGATGTTCCCGAATATTACGCGCTTAAAGAGTTTTTCTTTGAGGAAGATTTTGACAAGTTCCGCGCGGATATGTTTAATTGGTACAAAGCGGTCCAGCGCGAGGACGGCGTAATGCTTGCTGAAACTGAGTATTATGGCAAGGATATACCGGACGATTGGAAATCCGGCGGCGTTTACAAGAACGTTCCCGAGGACGGATTCTGGTATAACGGCGTTGCCGGCATTTGACGACGCGCCTGTGTTTTATGTATGTACGACGGAGAACATGACATCGTTTGAAAACGAAAGCCTTATTGTGACAGGCGTTGACGGATATATCAAATTCAAGAACGAAAATGCGCTCGGAAGATTTAAAGACGAGCCGCTGTTCAAAAACTACGTTCTAAAATTCGCAAAAACAAGCGAAATTTACAAATAACAAAATTAAACATTATACGGGAGGGCTCAGCAATGAAGCAAAAACTTGAAAAGGCTACACACAAAACATTCGGAATAATACTTGCGCTTGCCGCAATTCCCGCCGTGATCGTATTCGTTATCGTATGGTTCGTCACGAGAATGGGCGGCAAGGCAGCGGGGCTGATCGCGAGGGGTAATCATGAAAACAAAAAAGAAAATTATAAGAACGATTTTTAGTATTGCCGGTATCGTTGCGGCTCTTTGCGTGGCGGTGATCGCGTTTTTCGCGATAAAAGGCGCGATAATGTGGAACAATGCCAAATCCGAGCACCCTATCGACGCTCTTGTTACGCAATTGCAGTCGGCGGACGGTTTCGCGAGAATATCCGAGCTGCCCGATTTCTACATAGACGCGGTCATCTCGGTCGAGGACAGGAAGTTCCGCACACACAACGGTATCAACTTGAAGTCGATAGCGCGGGCGCTGCTGTACGATATCAAATCGCTGTCGTTTGAACAGGGCGGCTCCACGATCACTCAGCAGCTCGCCAAAAACCTTTGGTTTACGCAGGAGAAGAAGATCGAGCGTAAGTTCGCCGAGGTCTTTGCGGCATTTGAGCTGGAGCATACGCTGTCAAAGGACGAGATATTCGAGCTATATGTGAACACTATCTACTTTGGCAGCGACTACTACGGCATCACTGCCGCCTCTCGCGGTTACTTTGGCAAAGTGCCCTCGGAGCTTTCCGAGCATGAGTGCGCCATGCTCGCGGGACTGCCGAACGCGCCCTCGGCGTACTCCCCCGACGAGTCGCCCGAGCTTGCTCGTCAGCGTCTTGGAATGGTGCTCGACAGCATGGAGCGCAATGGTGTGATCACAGCCGCCCGCGCCGAGGAGGTGATGGCAGCAGCATGACGTCGCTTAATCAAAGTCATGCTATGTCGGGACGGCGTTTCACGAAAACATGAAACAAGATTTTCTTAAAACTACTTACATTAAACTACAAAAAGGGTGAAATTATGAAAAAAGCAATCATTATTACAGGAACCGTATTTGTTCTGCTTACGGTAGCTTGGGCAGTTGTTGTGTTTGTAGGTGTGGGTGTCGGAGATAACAGCTTCTACACACGCATTGACAACTCAAATGTCAGAAACGTTGACGATCATGACATGAAATATTCCTACTCTCTTCCCGCCGTCAGCAGAAGCGGCAAAAAGAAAACAGTCGAGTTTATGACATCCCGTCAACTACGAGAAGGAGCTCTCCTAAAGTTGGAGATACTGCCAATGCGCGGCGTCACGGAGTGGGAGGAAATCCAATGGAACGACCTCCCCGACACAATCAAGGGCGTTTTCCCAAACGAATAGAGCTCGAAATGATATTGCGCAAATTTTATGAATTTGTGAAATAAGTTTTGCTTTTGGTTTTTTTTAAAAAAACTCTTGACAAATCATTAAAAAAGTGCTATAATTATTATTGTTGTTGGGAATACCTAGCAACAGTATGCGCCAGTAGCTCAGCTGGATAGAGTATCTGGCTACGAACCAGAGGGTCGGGGGTTCGAATCCCTCCTGGCGTGCCACACAGAAGCCGCTTAACCAATAGGGTTGAGCGGCTTTTCTTGTATTCGAATTACTAAAATTTAATAGGCGAAAAAGAGATTTTGTTCAACTTTTGTTCAACAATGTTACAAAAAGCTACTGAACGACATTGAAAGATAAGACACGATTGCAAGCCGCTCACCCCAAGTCTTTTAATCGCTCCTCGGCCTCGAGCTTTTTCAGCGTGATATACTCAACATTGGACATCTGCAGTGATCTGAACGCTGTCAACCCCGTTCCGCGGTAATTCAAACAGTCGTACACTTCAGCCAGCTCAAGGAGTTTCCGCCGCTTGCGCAATGCCGCGATCGCTTTTCTCTCGAGTACTCGCGCCTCGTTGAAGCTTACACCGATATTCTCTGCGGCTACGCTGCGAGTATGCAGGTACTTGTAACGAGCCTTTATTATTTGTGCATGCTTACCGCCAAGACATTCCACTTCGCACCATAGTTCCCGGGCGGCTCCCTGCTTGGCTATATTGTCAATACAGTTTTCCTCGACATTCTCACCACTCGGGATAATGTCCTGCAAGCACATTTCTTGATCGTCCGTATTGCCATAGCACTCATCAAGGCTTAAACAAGAGATCTCCGAGTACATTCTTCTCAGCACATACAGCTGCTGTTGACTGATATTCAGAGCGGCGCACATCTCCGTGTCAGTAAGCCCATGCGCCGCAATGCGCTTGTATTTGGTAAGCCGCTCAAAATCCCGCACGGACATATGCACGCCCGTGTTTTGTCCGACAAAGCGGAAAAAAGCACCCTTCAAGTGGTAAGAAAGATGTGTCGTGAATTTTGCACTGCACGTAATATCATACGTATTCACAGCATTATCAAGCGCGAAGTATGCCTCTTGCATTAGATCGTCAACGTCGGCAAATGCCGCGTATCTTCGAGCAGTCTTTAACATGATACCCTTATTCTGCAAATACAGCTGCTCCATATTGTTTTGGCGATCGGCGCCGTTCCGAATTGCCGTTACAAGTTCCTCATTATCCATAGTAACCCCCGAATGGTTGACAAAGCACGAACTGAGTGATATAATGGAATTGAGGAATATTTTGTTTTGCTCCGCGCGTGCGGGGCTTTTTCTTTATTATACCATGTTGTAGTAACAATTTCAAGTGCTCTGGAGATTATAGGAGATCAGCGGTGCGATCGGAGCGGCTACATCTGTACTTGAGTATTGCTCATATCGCATACGGCACGATACGAGCGCCGTAGCGCGTCCATATTTGCGGATAGTGTTTTTCCGTAAGCGAAAACAAAAATCGCATGCAGCGCAATGTGAACGCTGTCAGCCGCTCGCGTGCTTTGGTAAGAGCCACGGAACGGTCAAGCGACTTTTCGCTTTTGAGTTTAGTTTAATACCCCCATTTTTCACCCTGTTACTGCGCGCAAGTTGGGGTCAGCGAGCCCGCACGCATACCCCGCCATCCGTCGCAGTACCTTTTTTGCAATCGCTTGCAAAACACGAAAAGAGCGGTTTGTCACCGCTCTTATAAACAATGTTGCTCTATTCTATGATTTCCGCCGTGCATGTGCCGGGTTCATCTTCGTTTAATGCCCTTAAAAAATCAAGCATAAACTTTTTATGTTCATCATCAAGCTGTTCAAACATCATTGCGAATTGCAAGATATCTTCTTGTAGATTATTGTCATTGTTCCCTTGTTTCCCTACCTTTTCATTTGTGTTTTGTTTATTACTTGCTGCTATTTGAGCCGCGAAAATTAAAATATCAAGCTTTTCAGCCTCGTTAAGCTGCTCGAACCCGGACATAATGCTTTGCTCTAATGGAGTGAGATGTTCATATTCATTAGTTGGCGCTGCGCTGCCAGCATTGTACATACTTCTGACGGGCGTTTTGTGATGAGACGTAAATATTTTGCCTATTGAGTTCCTGATACTGTGTATTACTTTTTGAATGATATCCATTTTACCCCTCTGTCTTACCAAGCCGCTCAACCATATCAAGAATAAACCTTTGTGTATCCTCGTCAAGGTGCTTGTATTTTTCCATAGTCTCGTTGTATGCTGCGTTGCTTTCGGATAAGCTGTTGTTTTGGATAATGAGGTAAGCGTTTATAGCCTCATTCATCTGTGTTATAAGTGTGCGTATCTTATCGCGAGCATTATCAATCAAGCAGAAGTATGTCCGGGAACGTTCTGCATAGCTACTGGTAAAAGCAAGCGCGTCCATTGGTGAAATGTCTTTGATTTTTTCTTCGGTCGGACATTCGGCTTCGTAGAAATCCGTATATATCAGCAAAAGATCGCTTGCTGTATCAAGCACGTTTACCGCGCTTTCAAGGTCAAATTCAAAATTCATACAATTATTTTCCTTTCTGTCTTGACAAATTCGGCGAAATGTGGTAAACTGTACTTGCTGGGAGTGTGGTTTGCCACATCTTCGCCGAGAGCCTTTGCAATTCGCTGTTGCAAGGGCTTTCTTTATACCGTGATTTCCAATGCTAAGCCGTAATTGTAACCGCGCTCGCCGCCGACAACGACATTGAAGCGGCTTGCAATCGTTGCGCCTTTATCGAGCAGCGGAGCGAGAGCGGCTGCCAATTCGCGGTTGATGTAGCCGATAACCGCCGAGCCTTTGGAACGTACCCCCGCCACGATCTGAATAGCATTGTGATCGTGTGTGTTGTTCTTCTCGCGCCGGAGCGTTACGGTGATATCTTCGGCGCTGTACCGCGTCAGCCGCTCCAGCAGCTTCTGACGGTTGCCGTGCGTTACACCTACCGCCCGCACTTCCATTCTGCGGAGCTTAACGGTGATCCACGCGCGAACCATAGCCGCCGAGCGGCTTACTCCCTGCTTGACGAGCGCGTTCGCTATCGTCATAACCTTTGACTTGATGTTCATAGTGCTTACTTCCTTTCGTTGATTTCGTCGAGGAGCTGCGCCGCGTATTCGGTCAGCTCCTTTGCGTCCGTGTTGTCGGGGTCGTATTCGTTCGGGAACGGTGGCATTTTCCTCACCTCGCTTTCCTTTGCTCTGTTTATATTATAGCACAAAAGTCCGTGATATTCAATAGACAATATGCACAAACTTCCGTGATATATATTGTTAATTTTATCACTTGAAATAGTGCTAAAACTGTGATATAATAGGAAGTGTGAAAGAGGGTGATATAATGCCGATTAAGTATGACAAACTACTTGCGCTATTGACCGAAAAGGGCTATACTTCATATCGCATAAGGAAAGAAAATATTATCGGTCAAGGAACGCTAACAGCAATAAAAAACGGTACTGGAGGGTTAGACCACCGTTCTATTGCAAAACTGTGCCACATTCTGGAGTGCCAGCCGGGCGATCTGATGGAATACGTCGAGGATACACCAGAGGACAACCAAGAATAACACTAGCCGCTCTCGCACTCGGGAGCGGCTATAATTTTCTAAAACATACAAAAATAACTTAAAAGTACTTGACAAATCAATAACTTTTGAGTATAATATAGATAAAGGGGGAATGATATTGTACAAGATACATTTCTACAAGGACAATAACGGAAATCAACCTCTAGTAGAATATTTGCTTGAATTGGCGCGTCAGAACGACAAGGACAGTCGAATAAAGCTTGGTAAAATACGAGATTATGTAAAAGCATTAAGTATATACGGCTTGCAATTGGGAGAGCCTTATATAAAGCATTTGGACGGTGATATATGGGAACTTCGTCCATTACGCGACAGAATTTTATTTGTTGCTTGGCAGAAGGACGGCGGTTTTGTTCTGCTTCATCAATTTATGAAGCAAACACAGAAAACTCCCTCTCGCGAAATTGAAAAGGCAAAACGTGAATACGACGATCTTTTGAAAAGAGGTGTTAAGTATGATTGATTTTGAAAACAATCCCGCTATCGGTCAGAGCTGGGAAGAAGTAGAAAAGGAGCTTTTCACTCCAGAAGAGATTGCCGCTAGTGATCTTCGTGTTGCTCTTATTGGGGAACTTATCAAGGCACGGAATGAGCGCGGCATAAGTCAAAAGAAGCTTGAGGAGATGAGCGGCGTAAAACAGCCCGTTATCGCCAGAATGGAGCGTGGCATTACAAGTCCACAACTTGACACGGTTTTGAAGGTGCTGAATTCTCTTGGTAAGACTCTCGCAGTTGTGCCGCTTGAGCAGAATGGTGCTAAGTGATTATGGTGGTTCTATGACAGAAGTGAAGAATGAAGAATTTGTAACCGTTGAGGTTAAGTTGCCGTATTGGATTGCAGTTAAAGCTGATAAATTAGGGATTGACCTTTCCGAAGTACTTGTTAAGGCTTTAAAGAAAGAATTGGGTATTGAATAGCATAATCCCATAAGCCGTTCGATTTGACACATTCGAGCGGCTTTTTCTCACAAAATGAATAACAAAACGAACGAAAAACCTTTGAAATAGCTCTAAAAATCTTCAAAAACGCTGCTAAAACACTGTAAAATGTGCCATTTTTAGTTAAAAAAGCATCTTTTTTGGTCAAAAATGAGCCTTTTTCGGTCAAAAAACGCCTGTTTTTGGTCTAAAAAAAGCCGAAAAAACACCGTTTTTTTCTCGTGAACAAGCCTCACAAAAAATCAAACAACGGCTTAACAAAGCTAAATTGGGGGTTTCGAGCAGCTAGGATCGTGCACGGGGGGTTAATACCCCCTTTGATTTCTCGTTTGTGCACGTGAAAGGTTACGTCCGTTGTACGGGAACTTAGGCACCGGAGATCTCAACAGCCCCCTGCCCCCTCGAGAGTGCTGCACGTCTAGCCGCTCGTACCTTCAAGTAAGAGCAGCGGCGCGATTAGAGCGGCTACATCTGCATTGAGTATCACTCATATCGCATACTGTGCTATACGAGCGCCGTAGCGCGTTCATATTCGCGTGTAGTGCTGTAGGGAGATATTTACCGTAAGCGATAACAAAAATCGCATACAGCGCAATCTTAGCGCTGTCAGCCGCTCGCGTGCTTTGATATGAACCGCGGAACAGTCAAGCGGTAACATCATCACTAGATGAACCGCTAGCGCGCTACATGAACTGTATGCCATAACACGGATATATCCGCGCGAGGAACGTGCGCGATCAGAGCGGCTACATCTGCATTGAGTGTCACTCATTTCGCATGCCGTGCGATACGAGCGCCGTAGTGCGTTCATGTTCGCGTGTAATGCTGTTAGGCGGTTTACCGTAAGCGATAACAAAAATCGCATACAGCGCAATCTTAACGCTGTCAGCCGCTCGCGTGCTTTGGTAAGAGCCACGGAACGGTCAAGCGACTTTTCGCTTTTGAGTTTAGTTTAATACCCCCATTTTTCACCCTGTTACTGCGCGCAAGTTGGGGTCAGCGAGCCCGCACGCATACCCCGCCGCCCGTCGCAGTACCTTTTTTGCGAAACCTTGCATATATCTGTCAGCCGTAGCACACAGCACCTTGACGGTAACAACGCAAAGTTACTTTTGACACTTCTCTCGTTCCTCGCTCGTATCCAAAGTCTTTGCGCTCTCCGAGGGGTAATACCGCAACCTTGAAAAGGCAGTCTATTCTGAAGAATAGATGTAACTTACTAGGACTATTTTTGCAGAAATAGTCCTGTGAGCCGAAAGAATACGGTTCTTTCTATGGCTTGCTAACCATACTCCACAGGCATTTTGCAATTGATTGCAAAACGTCGAGCGGCTTAGATCACAAGCCGACATTCAGTCCCGGACATGCGGCAAGCAGCTCGGCGGTTGTCAACACGTCGTGATGAGCGCTTGTGCTGTTGCTGTTTTCGTACCAGCCGAAACCGTGCGAACGGTCTGCCTGTGATCTCGTTAGTGCCGATATAACTGCTTACCAATGTCCAACCGATATATAGCCGCTCGACAAGCTCCTTTATCTCGTCATTTCGCGACGCGTCTTGTATTTTACGCATGCGCTTTTTTGATACACTATTATCGTCGGTGACGGTATCCGGGCGGAGCAGATTAGCAGAGCAGTTCCAAGAGCGCTCGAACTTGGGCGCTCTCTTGAACTCCTTTGAGATGTACTCACATAGCGCCTCGCAAAGCTCTCCGCCGTCATCTGGCTGAAGCAGTTTCGTCTGCGTTAGTCCGAGTTTCCATAGCCGCTCGATATCATCGCGGTTGATACCCGCACCGCTGTTTATGACAACATGAAAGTGCGGGCGCGTTCCCTTGCTCCTACCCTCGTAAACATAAAGGTACTTCAAATCAAGCCCGAGCTTAGCATACAGCCGTTTCAAGCGTTTTCTATAATTGGCAAAATCCTTTTGAGACTGCTCTTTGTTTGTAGGGTTGGCGAATGTTAGTGTCACAATGTAATCTCCCGCGCGGAAATTGTTGTGAAACAGCCAGCGAAAATATCTCCTGGAATACTCGTCGTTCATGTCCTTGATCTTGGGCGGAGAAGTTCTGAACCTGTTCCGGCGAGGTTTTCTCGCTGCCTCTTTTTCCTCCTCCGAGTACTCAAATAATTCAACCTCTTTATACCGACAGTTATTTCGGCAGAGAGATTTTTCGCGAATAAATGTGTGTTTCAAAATGTTGCTTCACCTACCTTGAAAGTCAAAAACGGCAGAGTTATCAATACTCATTACAAGCCCGTCAACGGCGATATAACGCCGAATTTTTTAAAAAAATATTTAATTTTAGCAATTTAAATTAAAAAATCTTGCAGAACATTTAAACGGAATTTAGGAGTGTAAGCCGCTCACAATACTCCGAGTATAAAACCCGCTTTAAAGAATAAGCGGGTTTTAAATAGATTTCAAAGATCGCGCGGTATGGGAGTTATCTTCGCCGAATATGCGGCACTTTCGCCTTGTTTTTCCGCCAGACGGAGCGGCATAGGCGAAAGCTCACCGTTAAGAAACTCGGAAAATTTCTCAACATTAACAAGGAACTTCCTGCCCGCACGAACCGCAACGACTTCTCCAGCATTCACCTTCTGCCGAACAAAATGAATAGGCAAATGAAACAGTTCCGCTGTTTCGGCAATAGTGCGCATGGTCGGAATATGTAAATTATCCATCATATCACCTCAATCCAGTATATCAGAATGTGCCACGGGCTGGCCAAAGTATGCATTGATCTGGCGAGCAAGTTCGGGGCTGGCACCAATTTCAATGTTGGACTCTCTGTTTGCCGCACTGCTCATTAAATACCAAAAGTATTCCTCATTATACACCTCGTCTGCCTCGTCACCAGTAAAACAGCTGATTATTGTTTCGAACGGAGTAGCTAAAGGTATAAATGTTACACGCCGTAAACACGGCAAACTAATCTGCTTTCTCATAAAACTCTATCCTTTCTTCAAAAAGCCTTGACTCTTTGAATAAAAAATGTTATAATAAAAAGGGCATAGTAATCCCATAATCTGACCGGGTATTACTTTCCAATGCCGCTGAGCTGCGCCAACAACTTAGCGGCATTTCCTTTTCAGCCGCTCGACTGCGCCAACAGTCGGGCGGCTCTGCTTATAAACTGTTGCTTTGCTGTTGGAGTTTCTTTTCAAAAAACCTCCGCTCATACTCTGCCACCTTATCTTTATTAGCCGCTCGCCAGGCTTTTTTGTATGCCCGACGTGCTTCAATAATTGCCCGTTCGTGCTCTGGGAGCTTGCTAACATCAATTTTTTTGGTACCCATTATTTCACCTCCCATGTAAAATTTTCTCTTCTTTCCCCTTGACAGGGAAAGTTTTTTTTGCTACAATAATATTGTACCACGAAAGAAGAGAAAAGTCAAGGGCTTTTTTCTAAAAAAATTTATGAGAAATTTTTACTTTCTCAAGAATGTGAGGAAATTAAAATGGAAAATAACATAAATAGAAATGAGCCGCAAAAAGAATACTCCGTCTTTTCATCTAAATTGAGGCTTCTATTAGATGAACAAGGGAAAACGCAAAAGGCTCTTGCTGAATATGTTCAGAGCAAAAGCGGAGAAAGCATCACACGGCAATCGGTTGGGCAGTGGTGTTTAGGAAAGACTTGTCCGCCTCTTAAAACAGTTCCTATTATTGCGGAGTTTTTTAATGTTTCTACAGATTATCTTTTGTGTGAAAATGCTCCAAGACCTATTGAACCCACCATATCAGCTGTAATAAAATATACCGGTCTTGCTCCTGAAACTATCGAGTTTTTTCATAAGATTAAACTCAAAGGCGAAAACGATAAAAAATCAGCCGATACAACCGATGCACTTTTTGACACAATAAATGCGCTTTTCTGTTCTGCTGAGAGTAAAAGCTTTTTGAAATTCTTAACAGCATACAGGCATTCTTCAAGGACGCGAGTAAAAATGACGATTGAAGATAGTTCGGGTGAAGCGGACAAAAAACCAATCGTATTAAACAGTTCGGATAAAGACTTTGAAAACATAACATTGCTAAAATTACTGGAATTTATAAAAAATTTAAAACTAAACCACAATAAGTGCCAAAATAACTTCTTTTATTATTACTACTATGACAACGAACAGCAAGAAGGAGATGAAAACAATGGCTAACATCACCCCACGCCGCAATAAAAAGGGCGAGGTCACTTCATACACTATACGCGTATTTCGCGGTTATGACAATCACGGGAAACAATTGAAACCCTATATAACCTCGTACAAGCCGAAAACGGGAATGACCGAGAAACAAATTGAAAAAGAACTCAAGCGTTTTGTTGTTATGTTTGAGGAGCAATGTAAGCAGGGCTATAATCTCGACAATAAGCAGACATTCGCGGAGTATGCCGAATATGTCATTCAATTGAAAGAGCGTAACGGTGTAAAGCATAACACGATCTACTCATACCGCAAGCTAGCTGAGCGGATAAATCAAGGTATCGGACACTTAAAGCTGAACGATATACGCCCTCAGCACCTCAATGAACTGTATGCACAGCTATCTAAATGCGGCTTGCGTGAGAGTGCCGGAGTAGCGGTCGCAAAAACGGTACCGAACGGCGGCACGGCACTAGCCGCTCAATTAAAGCTGCTTGGCGTTACTCACAAAGACATTGCTCAAAAAGCGGGAGTAGCTACAAATACCTTTGCCAACGCTGTACACGGCAAAAACATAGCAACCGATAAAGCGGACGCGATCGCGGCGGCTTTGGGCGAGAGTACCGCCGTGTTGTTCGACGTACAAAAGAATATGCAGCCGCTCTCCAACAAGACCATTCTGGAACATCATCGCTTTATCTCCGTTGTTTTCGCACAGGCTGAAAAGGAGCTGCTGATTCCGTACAATCCGGCTACAAAAGCTACACCGCCTAAAGCCATAGCCAAAGAGGCGAATTACTTTGATGTTGAGGATATAAAGCGAATACGTGACTGTCTGGAGCTAGAGCCGATAAAGTGGCAAACGGCTGTTCATCTGCTACTGATAACCGGAGCGCGGCGCGGGGAAATTCTCGGCTTGAAATGGAACTATGTTGACTGGAATAACAATCAGATCTATATCTGCAATAATCTGTTGTACACGTCCGATCGGGGGATATACGAAGACACTCCGAAAACCGTTAATTCACAGCGTTACATAAAGCTGCCCGCCCAGACTATGGAGCTTTTGAAAGAGTATAGGCGTTGGCAGCTGGAGCAGCAAGCACTATATGGTGACAAATGGCAGAACACGAGCTTTGTGTTCACTCAAGAGAGCGGCTCCCCGATGAACCCCACCAGCTTGACAAGTTACTGCACCGACTTCTCCAAGCGTTACGATCTTCCGCACATCAATCCTCACGCGTTCCGCCACACTATGGTTAGCGTTCTGTATTTTAACGGCGTTGACAGTATCAGCATTAGCCGCCGATTAGGTCATAGCAAGGTCAGTACCACGACTGACAAGTACGGGCATATCATGCGCAAAGCAGACGAAGCTGCCGCAAACTGCATTGCCGATGTGATATTAGATGAACCGCCAAAGAAACAAAGCAAAATCTCATAACCGACAAGCCGCTTGATCTTAAATTCGAGCGGCTTATCTTGAGGGAGTTTGTTCAACATTTGTTCAACAAAGTTACGAAAAAAGGCTAAAAATCACTAAAAGAGACAAAACAAACAGTATTGATAAACTGCATTATATAGCCCAATATTAAAAACCACGCAACAATATAAGAAGTTTTATCCGTAGCTACGAACCAGAGGGTCGGGGGTTCGAATCCCGTCGCCTCGACCAACTAAATGTTACTAAAAAGATTTTATGCCCACAAACGGCGGTACAAAGCCATTTGTGGGCATAAATCTTGTAAAAAACAGGATTCGCGGTCCACAGATATTTTCGACACGAAAGTGGACTTGAACCCTCCCCTACAAAATTTTCTTGGCGGAATTTGGACATTTTGACGAAAAGACCTGTGAATGATTTCACAATTTCGAGGAATCACTCACGGGTCTTTTTTGTTATACAGGGTTGTTACCAAAAAGATGCAGACGGGATTTGAACCCTTTTCGCAACAAAATTTTTGCGGTTGAAACTGTGCAGATTGCACATATAATAAACATACAAGCATGAGCGCCTGTAAATTGCTTCTCGTATAAAATGAGAGGTAATTTACGGGCGCCTTTTTTGTTTTCCGACGTAATTCGGAAATATAATCGGTCACCAAGCCTTGACGGGCTTGAAATATAAATTTGGAGGAATCAATATGAGCAACGAAAATAAGCGCACAAAACCCGACTGCCCACTGATCGGGGAGGATGGGAACATATTCCATTTGGTTGGAATCGCGGCGAAAACTCTGAAAAGAAACGGTATGTCGACGGAAGCGACCGAAATGTCGGAAAAGGTTTTCAACAGCGGCAGCTATGAGGAAGCACTCGGCATAATCGGTGAGTACGTTAACATCACCTCGGTCGACGAACCCAGCGAAGATATTGGTTTGAAGATGGGATAACGGAGGTATCAAAATGATCAAAGCAACAATTCAGAACAGCCCATACTGCACGGAGA
>CAJUMS010000043.1 GCA_910587465.1 uncultured Oscillospiraceae bacterium | reverse complement strand
TTTATTATACCTTATTTTTCACCAATTTGCAACAGGTTTGTGCGGTGTTGCCTTATATCAAAATTTACTTTAATTTCGCCACTATACCCTCCGCAATTTTTCCGATAGCGGTTATCACTTTATCCGTATCATATTCGGAGTTCTCGACATAGGCATAATAGCCGCCCTTTATAATATAGGTAAGCGTGATGTTAAGCTCGGGAACATCTTTATACTGCGGATACTGCTCGAAAATAAATTTCCGCACCTCCGCCTCGAATTTGTCCGCAAGAATATTGCGGCGGTCTTTACCGAAAATAATATCAATAAGCGACTTGTTGGAAATAAACCCCTCGACAAGCTCACGTATAAACAACTTGGGGTCGGAGAGCGCGGAGTTCGGGTGCTCAATATTGTTGAATACCCGCTCGAAAAGCTCGTTTTCAAGCGTCTCGGACAGATCGTAGATATCTTTATAATGCAGATAGAACGTCGCCTTGTTGATCTCGGCGAGGTCGGACAACTCCTTTACGGTAATACGTTCGAGCGATTTCTTAGCGCGTAATTTCAAGAACGCGTTGATAATACTGTTTTTTGTTTTCTTGACCCTCAGATCCATAATTCCTCCTAAAAATAGATAATTTTCGACAACAGTCTAATAATTTACCGCAGACTAAAAGCGCCGATTGATTGACTGAAATTACTTTGTTATAATGATTATAGCACAATAATCGACAGCAGTCAATAACATGGAGGAAATTATATGGATCTTTACGGCTTTTATACGGGTAAGGTCTTTGACGCGTATGAATACCTCGGCGCACACCGCGCGGGCGAGGGCTGGATATTCCGAGTGTTCGCGCCTAGCGCCGCAAGAGTTACCCTGCTCGGAGAATTTACAGACTGGACAGAGTATGAAATGAACCGCATAAATGACGGCAACTTCTTCGAGGTGTATGTCGATCACGGAAAAGACGGTGAGAAGTACTTTCACCGTATCTATAACCGCTCGGGCGGATATACTGATCACTGTGATATCTACGGGTTTGGAATGGAGCTTCGTCCCGATTACAAGTCCGTGCTGCGTGACCTGAACGTGTATACGTTCAACGACGGTAAATGGCTCACCGTGCGCTCCGACTGCCGCGACAAGCCGCTGAATATATATGAAATGCACCTCGGTTCGTGGTGCAGAAAAGAGGACAATTCGTGGTATCGCTACGACGAGATCGCCGAAAGGCTTATCTCCTACGTCAAGGAGACAGGCTACAATTACATAGAGTTCCTGCCGCTCTCGGAGCACCCCTGCGACGAATCGTGGGGATATCAGAACACGGGATTTTTCAGCCCGACCGCGCGTTACGGTACCGCGGCTCAGCTTATGGAGCTTATCGACAAGCTCCACCAAAACAATATCGGCGTGATAATGGATTTTGTTCCAGTACACTTTGCCGTCGACGGCTACGGTCTGAAAAATTACGACGGAACGGCGCTTTACGAGTACCCGAACAACGCGGTCGGAGTGAGCGAGTGGGGAAGCTGCAACTTTATGCATTCCCGCGGAGAGGTCAGGAGCTTTCTGCAATCCTGCGCATACTACTGGCTTAAAGAGTTCCACTTTGACGGCATACGTATGGACGCCATCAGCCGCATTATCTACTGGCAGGGCGAGGAGGCGCGCGGCGTAAACGGAAATGGCGTCGACTTCATCAAGACCATGAATAAAGGCATAAAAGAGCGTATTCCTCATGCGCTTTTGTTTGCCGAGGACTCCACCAACTTCCCGAACGTCACAAAGCCCGTAGATTGGGGCGGTCTCGGCTATGACTACAAGTGGGATATGGGCTTTATGAACGATACGCTGAACTTCTTCCGCACCGCTCCCGAATACCGTTCGGATAACTATCACAAGCTGACGTTCTCAATGATGTACTATTATAACGAAAGCTATATCCTGCCGTTCTCGCACGACGAGAACGTTCACGGAAAGGCCACCATATTACAGAAGATGAATGGTCAGTACGACGACAAATTCCCGCAGGGCAAGGCGCTATATTTGTATATGTATATGCACCCCGGCAAGAAGCTCAACTTTATGGGCGGCGAGATTGGGCAGCTACGCGAATGGGACGAGAGCCGCGAGCAGGATTGGGATATCCTCAAGTATCCCAATCACGACAGCTTCAACGTGTTTATGAAAATGCTCAACAAGCTCTATCTCACCCACTCGGCGTTCTACGAGCAGGACTACCAAAACGATGGTTTCCGCTGGATAGACTGCGACAACACCGCAAACTGTATCTACGCTATCGAGCGCAAAAGCTCCAAGGAAACGCTTGTAGCGGTGTTCAATCTCAGCGACGCCGAAAAGGAGTACTCTGTCGAGGGTTACGAAAAGTCAAAGCTGCTGCTCCATACCGACTGGAATAAATTCGGCGGGGACACTCCCGATAATTGTAAATTTGGGCTTACTAAATTTACGCTGCCGAAATATTCCGGAGTGTTGTTACAGGTTGAATAATTTAAAGCTCCCGTTTTTCGACGGGAGCTTATTTTTCATATTTCACTATATCCTCAATTTCACAATCGAATATTCTGCATAAATTGTCCAATAGCTGTGTGGTAACACCCAGATTATGACGCAGGCGGTGTATAGTAGTACTGCTGCTGATATTATATTTATTTATAGGGGTATAAGTGGATATGCCTTTTTGTTTCATAGTTTCCCAAAACGGATCAAATACTATCATTCTCAGCCTCACTCGTCATCAAGAAGGAATTTATAAGGCGGTACATCCAAAACATCAGCAATATCAAACAACGTGTCAAGGGAAACCGTGCGGTTGACGTTTGGCGCTTCTACCGCGCCGATAAAAGCTGTGTTCTTGTCTATCTTTTCGGCAAGCTGTTCCTGCGTAAGTCCGCGCAGCTTACGGTAATAGCTGATTTTAAGACCTATTCTCTTATATAGCCCATAGTACGCCTCTTTCATAGCACTCCCCCCTCTTAAATATTTTATCATAGCAGATTGACTTTTTGAATTAGATGTGATACAATTTATATTGTATTACAATCAATAAAATATTTCTTCAAGTCAATTGGAGGAGCTATGAACATTTATACTGTAAGCTTTTTCGGTCATCGGCAGATTTCAAATCCGCTTGATGTCGATAACTCTCTTGTTGAGGAGATCAGAACGCTGATAAGGTCAAAGGAATACGTTGAATTTCTTGTGGGACGAAACGGAGATTTTGACATAATGGCGGCGTCCGCTGTAAGGCGAACACAAAAAGAACTTGATTACGGAAACAGCAGCCTTGTACTCGTGCTGCCGTATATGACAAAGGAATACCGCAAAAATACTGCCGCGTTTGAAGAATACTACAACGAGATCGAAATATGCCAACGATCTTTGGACAGTCACTTCAAAGGCGCTTTTCAAGTCCGCAATCGTTTAATGGTCGACCGCTCCGATATGATCATCTGCTGTATTGAGCATGACAGCGGCGGCGCGTATCAAACCGTAGAATACGCGAAAAGGAAAAAGAAAACGGTCAAAAATCTTGCGAAAACAATATAAAAGCCGCCCCGATCTGTATACACAAATCGGGGCGGTCCGCTCGCTTTTTATTTACTTGTTTCCACCAAACAGTCCGCCGATCTTGCCCTTTATGTCTTCGATATTGATCTTGGCTTTTACGCCGTCGATGATATTTTTGATAGCGTCGTCGGGGAGGTCTACTCCGAGTACCTCCTCAACAGCCTTTATCGGCTCCTTCTGGAATTTTTCGGCAAAGCCCTTGTCGTTCTTTACCTTATTTACGACCTCGTCAATTTTTGCTTTGATATCCATATGATTACCTCTTTCTTGTATTTTTACGGCGTTCAGCCGTCGTTTATGTGTTCGGCCGCGGCGTGCAGTCCTCTTTCACCAGCGCGGCGGATATTCAGAAACACAAGCTGATCCTCGCTGAAATCGCGTGGCAATTCTCTCAATGAAAGGTTGATATACGCGTAGAAAACCGCCGTATGCTGTGCCGCCGCTTTTGCCCTCGCAAGCAGTTCCTCCGAAAGCTCGGTCGTTATCATTATAACAGCGGAGGTGCTTTCAAGGTCAACATTATCGATAGTGTATATGAAATCCGCAACGTCAATCTTTGCGGGAATGACCGACATCAGTTCGAAGAATCTGTTGAACGTAGGGTCGTCGTATACGGACACGGAATCGTGCAGCGAAAGCTCGCCTGTCTCCACCGAGCAGTATATGCCCTTGTTGACCGCCTCGCGGACGAACGCGAGCGCCGTCTCTATGACCGTATCCGAGCGCAGCATTATGTTGCACTCTCCGGGGTAGACGTTGAAGTCGCAAAGCACCGCCGCGTGAACGTCGTTTACGCTGTCAAACTGCTTTATCATCAGCTCATCCTGCTTTGCAGTGAGCTTCCAGTGAACAAGCTGCATAATATCGCCCTCACGGTAGCCGCGGACGTGAGAAAAATCCTCGCGCTCGGAGGTTATCGGCTTCTTAGGGGAAAAACTCTGCTCTCCCGCGGAGGTCGACAGTATATCCGCGAGCTTGAGCTTTCTCGGGAGGAATACCATTGACATGGTGTGCTTCTGCTTTTTCGTGAGACGTATTATCCTTAAAGGGTCGACAAACGACAGCGAGTGTATGCGGCAGGTAAAGCTCCCCCTGTACTTATGCACGCAGCCTATCGACAAACGCGCCTGACCTAACGGAGAGATGGACGCGAACACTCTTTTATCGGCGAAAAGTCCGACCTCGCGGTCGGGAATATGACAATACACCTCAACGGGCACTCCGGGAAGGATAGATCTGTTTTTCAATGTTATTGAAATGTCAAACGGCTCGTTTTTATCCGTGACTATGCGCTTTGTTGTAAACTCGGCCTTTACGCCGAGCAGGAGCACTAACGCGAAAACAGCCGCGGCTACGGGATAGAGCAGCACCGCGAACAACAGCACCGCCGATATCTTGCTGGTGTACGCCATTGAAAAGATAACGCACCCTACTGCAGTAAGAACATATAAAACCCGATTTCTTGCCATGATCAGCTCCGTCTTACGGGCGGCGTTACCGAGCTTACCACGTCCTCGAGAACCGAACGCACGGATCGTCTGTTTACGCGGGTCTCCTGACGAAGGACTATCCTGTGCTCGAAAACGGGGATCATCAGCCGCACGATGTCCTCGGGGATAACGTAATCTCGTCCGCGCAGATACGCGAACGCGCGCGACGCCTGCATTATCGCGACGGAAGCTCTCGGGCTCGCGCCAAGGGCTACGGCAGGGTGATTGCGCGTCGCGGCGGTAAGCTCCGCGACATATCGGCAAAGACTCTCGGCAAAGTTGATCTCACCGATATCCTCTATGCAGTCCGCAACCTGATCTATACTCATCACGTTTTCTATCTCGTTTACGGGATTGCCCGAAAGACGATCCAGCATTATCTGCTTTTCCTCCTCGATAGTGGGATATCCCATACTTATCTTCATCATAAAGCGGTCAAGCTGTGCCTCGGGCAGCGGGAACGTTCCGACGTAGCCCTGCGAGTTCTGCGTCGCGATTACCATAAACGGGTACGGAAGCTCATGAACCATGCCGTCTACAGTCACGCGTTTTTCCTCCATTGCCTCGAGAAGAGCCGACTGCGTTTTCGGCGAGGTACGGTTTATCTCGTCCGCAAGCAGGATATTCGTCATTACCAGACCCGAGCGGTATTCAAAGCGGTTTTCTTCTTTGTTGAACATTGTAAAGCCGGTGATATCCGACGCCATAACGTCGGGAGTGAACTGCGCGCGTCTGAACGACAATCCCGAAGCCTTTCCGAGCGCCATTGCAAGCGTTGTCTTTCCGACGCCGGGAACGTCCTCGATAAGAACGTGACCCTGCGCGAGAAGTCCCGTCAATATTATAAGAAGCGCGTCATCCTTGCCTTTTATCACCTTTGATATCTCTTTCGCGAGGTCCGCGAGGAGATACTGATGTTGAAATCTTTCTGACATTCTTAACCTTTCCTTTTTATTGATGTTGATAAAAAATTATTGCTTGTTGCTGCAAAAAAATATACATATATATTTTAACATATTCCAATGGGAAAATCAAGAAGTTTTCGTGGATTTTTTTGACTATCCCGAACAACTATTTCCTTTTTTCAACATTACAGATAAAATTTAAAAAAAATGCCGAAATAATTTGACTATTTCACTTGACAATTTAGTCATTTTGTTGTAAAATATAAATAGGCTCTTTTTAAGGCTGGAAGCTTTGAAAATTGCTTTGACGTTTATGATGCTATTTTTATATAACGTTGTGGCGGGAAATGTACGATTTACGGATATTTATCCTTAATTTTACATCCTTATCTTTAGTTTGCGCGTATGCGCTTTATTTTATCGGGCGGCGGCTTTAACGGATTCGCTTGGCGAATTTTCCCATATATATTTTCCGCCGTTCACAGAAATATATCGTTGAACATCATTAGGGGGTAGAATGACAGATATCGGGAGAGCTTTGCTCGCCCGGTTTACAGTTGTCATCAAGAATTGTATAATTTTCCGCCGAATTATTGCCGTGCGCCGCGGGCGCGCGAGTTTAAATAAGGAGGGGAAAACGACAAATGGAATTGTACGTCGCAATAATTGGCATGGTCTCATCGCTGATACTCGGTGTAGTCGTAAGCGGATACTTCTGCTTTCGGGCAGGCATAAAAAACCGCATAAAAACCGCCGAAGCACAGTTTGAGTCAGCTGAAAAGGAAGCGGCAAGAATTGTCGAAGAGGCAGGAGAGAAAGCCGAATCGCTGAAAAAATCCGCGCTTGTCGAGGCAAAGGATGAAATTTACGCAATGCGCTCAAACGCCGAGAAAGATATCCAGCGGATGAAAAGCGAAACGGAAAAGGAACTCAAGGAACGCAGGGGAGAGGTTTCACGTTCGGAGCGCAGGATAGCTCAGAAGGAAGAGAACCTTGACAAGAAAACCGACAAAATGGAGAAGCTTGAGGAGCAGCTTCACCAGAAGCATAAGAAAGCCGACGAAAAGATCGCCGAGGCTGAGCAGCTCAAAGCGGGACAGATGGATATCCTCGAGAGGATATCGGGTTTTACTCAGGATCAGGCGAAGGAACACTTGCTTGAAATGCTCGACAGCGAGCTGAACCACGAAAAGGCGTTGAAAATCAGCGGTTACGAGCAGAAGCTCAAGGATGAGTGTGACGAAAAGGCAAGAGAATACATCTCGCTCGCTATCGCGAGACTGGCGGCGGATACCGTTTCCGAGACGGCTGTGTCGGTCGTGGCTATCCCGAACGACGAGATGAAAGGACGCATTATCGGGCGCGAGGGCCGTAATATCCGTGCTCTCGAAACGCTTACCGGCGTCGATCTTATCATCGACGATACTCCCGAGGCTATCACGCTGTCTTGTTTCGATCATGTGCGCCGTGAGATCGCGCGTATTGCTCTGGAGAGACTTATTCAAGATGGTCGTATACACCCGGCGAGGATCGAGGAAACAGTCGAAAAGGCGCGTAAGGAGGTCGAGCTCCGCAT
This sequence comes from uncultured Oscillospiraceae bacterium, assembly GCA_910587465.1. Lineage (GTDB taxonomy): Bacteria > Bacillota > Clostridia > Oscillospirales > Ruminococcaceae > CAG-115. Next base: position 15,735 of record CAJUMS010000043.1, on the reverse strand, counting down.
TAAGCAGGAAGGTGAGAGAGCCGTCCTCGAAACCAACGTCAACGGTCTTAACCACGAGCTGGTACGGCTTATCGGTAGATTGAAGTATAGGACTTCGTTCAGACAGAATGTTCTCAACCACTCTATCGAGGTCGCTCATCTGGCGGGCATCATGGCAAGCGAGCTAGGCGTTGACGCGGCTCTGGCGAGACGCGCGGGTCTTCTGCACGATATAGGAAAGTCGCTTGACCACGAGATCGAGGGCTCTCACGTTCAGATAGGTGTTGACGTATGTAAGAAATACAAGGAAAATCCCGAGGTCATTCACGCTATCGAGGCTCACCACGGCGATGTGGAATGCCGCACCGTTATCGCGTGTCTGGTTCAGGCGGCAGACGCTATCAGCGCGGCACGTCCCGCGGCGCGTTCCGAAAACTACGAAAACTACATTAAGCGCCTTGAAAAGCTTGAAGAGATATGCAACTCGTACAGCGGCGTAGACAAATCGTTTGCTATTCAGGCGGGTCGCGAGGTTCGCATTATGGTAAAGCCCGAACATATCACCGATGACGATATGAAGGTGCTCGCGCGCGATATCGCAAAACGTATCGAGGACGAAATGGAGTACCCGGGTCAGATCAAGGTAAATCTCATTCGCGAAAGCAGAATGATAGAGTACGCAAAATAACAGCATTTTCACAAAACATCACCGCACGGATAGACAGCCTTTATCTGTGCGGTTAGTTTTAGGCGATTTTTAGGAGAATTACAATGATTACTTTCGACAGCACAAAATGTGTTGCCTGCAACAACTGCATAAGAGTTTGCCCGTCTATCGAGGCGAATACCGTTGAACACGACGAAAACGGAAACGTGCGCTTTAACATCAACCCCGATAAGTGCATACGCTGCGGCGCGTGCGTTAAGATATGCAATCACAACGCACGAAGCTATGAGGACGATACGAATCGTTTCTGGGCTGATCTCAAGAGCGGACAGAAGATAATAGCTATCTGCGCGCCCGCGGTCAAGGTATCGTTTGACGGCTGCTGGAGAAATGTTCTTGATATACTGAAGAAGAACGGTGTGGATAAAATTTTCGACGTTTCGTTCGGTGCGGATATCTGTACTTGGGGACATATACGTTATCTTGAACAGCACCCGAAAACAAAGCTTATTTCCGCACCGTGTCCCGCTATTGTCAACTACATAAAGAAGTTTTGTCATGAGGCGCTGAAAAGTCTGTCGCCCGTACATTCGCCCATGCTTTGTACTGCGATATATCTGAAAAAGTACCTTGGCGAGAACGCCAAAATCGCAGCGCTGTCGCCGTGTATCGCGAAAATGGACGAGTTCCGCGAAACGGGACTTGTGGATTATAACGTCACTTTTGAACGTCTCGGCGAGCTTCTGAAAAAGAACGGCACGAATTTCGACTCGCTGAGAAAGGTGCGCTCCAATTTCGAATTCTCGGGTATTCAGGGGAGCATGGGTGCTGTGTATCCGCGTCCCGGCGGGCTTAAGGCTTGTCTTGAGCTGGAGAACCCCAACCTCAATGTTATCACCTCGGAGGGCACGGCGACGGTCTATCGCAACCTCGATATGTACCATACTGTCGGCGCGCGCGACTTGCCCGACGTATTCGATGTGCTGTCCTGTGACAACGGCTGCGGCAGCGGTCCCGCTATCGGAATGGAGATGTCGATCTACCGTATGAGCGGAATTATGAACGGTATTGAGAAGTACAACCGCACAAAACGCGTAAAGTTTGACCGCAAGCACCGCGACAAGCAGTTTTTGCAGTTCGACAAGCAGCTCCGATTGTCCGATTTCATTCGGAAGTACACTCCCGAGGATATTAAACAGATCAATGTTACCGAAAGTCAAATCGAGGATATGCTCACGAAAATGGGCAAGACCACCGAAACGGAACGCAACTACAACTGCCACTCCTGTGGTTTCCCGACTTGTAGGAAAATGGCGGAGGCTATCATCAAGGGCGTTTCGGCGATAACGAGCTGCGCACAGTATATGCAGCATGAGGCGGATATTCACCGCAATCACATAGAAGAGACCAACACCGCTATCGGCGAGGTAACTAATGAGCTTAATCAGGTCGTTTCGCAGCTTACGCAGAATATCGGCGAGGTCAAGGAAGCTGTGGGAGATATCTCCGAGCTGAACAGCACAAACCATAACCAGATACTCGGACTGTCGGATATCCTCGACGATCTCCGCCGTCAGAGCGAGGAGATCAACACCGCGATGGAATCAATAAACGGCAGCGTTGCGGGATTCTCCGAAACAACACGCGATATCAGCGATATTGCGCGGCAGATCAATATACTCTCAATAAACGCAAGCATAGAGGCGGCTCGCGCGGGTGATGCGGGCAAGGGATTTGCGGTGGTAGCGCAAGAGGTCGGCAAGCTTGCCAACCATTCGCAGGAGGCTGTCGCAGAAGCCGAAAAGAGCAACGCGCTCGTATTCGGAGATATTCAGACGGTAAACGATATCGTCGATAATATCAACAAAAAGATGGTCGAAATACAGAAGATGATGAACGACGTCCGCGACAATATCTCCGCGACTATGGGCAAGGGCAACGACATAAGCGCCGCCATGACCGAGGTCGCCCAAATCAATGAGCACGTTGACGGACTAGTCTCCAAAGCGGAAAGTATGCTCGAATGACGATAATTTTTGCGGCTTGTTCTGTGGGACAAGCCGCATGTGATAATTGGAGAATAATATGCTATGGAACCCTTGGCACGGCTGTCACAAGTGCAGCCCCGGCTGTATGAACTGTTATGTTTACTATCAGGACTCCTTCCGCGATAAAAACTCAAGCGAGGTCAAAAGGAACAAGACGAATTTCGATCTTCCGCTGAAAAAGGATCGGCACGGAGAATACAAGGTGCCGTCGGGTACGACGCTCGGCTCGTGCTTTACCTCGGATTTCTTTATCGAGGAAGCGGACGAGTGGCGCGGCGAGGCATGGGATATGATACGAAAGCGCAGCGACGTTATTTTTCTTATACCGACGAAACGGATAGCACGGTTCAGCGAGTGCGTTCCCGAGGATTGGGGCGAGGGATGGGACAACGTTGTCATAGCGGTAAGCTGTGAAAATCAGGCTATGGCGGACAAGCGCATACCGTTTTTATTGAATGCGAAGATAAAGCACAGAGTTCTTTTTATTTCGCCGATACTGGAATATGTCGAGCTCAGCCGATATCTGGAAAGCGGGCAGATAGAACAGGTATCTATCGGCGGAGAGAGCTATGAGAACGCGCGGACGTGTGATTTTGATTGGGTGAGACGTATCCGCGAGGCTTGTCTGAAATACGGAGTGGTATTCGACTTTCACCAGACGGGGGCGAATTTCGTCAAGGACGGGAAACGCTACCGCATAAAGCATCGCGACGAATACGAGCAGGCGCAAAAGGGTATGGCTTATCTTGAAAAAAACGATATGCATACCGAAACGCCAAAATAGTCCGAACCTTACCATTACGGGAGAACAAATTATGAAAAAAATCCTTGCATTATTTACGCTCGCGGCGGTGTGCTTACTGTCGGGCTGCTCATACACCGCGCAAATTTCAGAAGACGATGAAAGACTGCGCGTTTGCGCGGGAACCGAATATGGGGATCAATACTCTATGCTGGGCGCTTGGGCGGCGGTCTACAAAGGTAAGTATGATATCATTGAGGTTCCCGAGGAGCTGAATATCGTGAATATAGTTGCGCCCGTTGGCAAAGATAATTTCGTTGTGGCAAGGCAGACCGATAAGGGCGGGGAATACGGAATTTATTCGCTAAACGGAGAGTACCGCACCATACTTGAAATATACGCCGACAATACCGAAAATACGGCTTCGTTTATTATAACGTGCAATGAGGAATATGCCCTGTACTATACGGCGAACATCAACGAATATGGCGCGATATCGCTATCCGACGTCGAGCTGCATTTACTGAAGCTCGACAATCTGACGGATAAGAGAATTCGTATTCTTGACAGCGATCAATTCAGCGGCAGAGCCGTCATTTGTGATAACACCGTTTATTTCGAGCAGCATATCTCCGCTGACGGGATCGGCGCGTATGAGGGCAAATACAGCGAATACGCCATAATCAGATATGATATCGAGACCGAGAAACTTGAAAAATACTGCGTAAACGCCAGCAGACCCGCGATATACAAGAACAAGCCCGCGTTTTTTATCGGCGACGGAAAGCTGGTAAGCTGTGTCGAACCGCTGTTTGAGCCTGCGGAGCACGGATTGGATATGGACGCTTTTTCGTTGTCTCCGTCGGACGAGATGGCGTATTCATATTATAAAAGCAACGACGACGGTTACGGCGGTTATGAGGTAATGGGATATATAAAGGACGGAAAGCCGTTTGATATCCTCGCGATCAGCCCTGTTTTCGGTATAGAGGACGTATACTTCTCGGACGGCTGCGCCGTGTGGAGCAACCATAACGGTTACTATGACGCAATCCTCCAAACGCTGCCGATGTTTTACAGCGAGAAGCGAAACTCCGTGGTAGTTGTCGATTATGAGAGAGCATATTACGAAAGCTTTATTAACAAAGGGAAGATCTGCTTTTTCGGATATGACGGCGACCGCGTGAACAGGCAGCTGCGGCGGGTGCTGATATTGGATACCGATAAGATATGAGCTTAACGCGTAATAAAAACCCGAGCGGCGTTTTTGTACCGTTCGGGTTTTGTTTTATACTGTTGTTTTGTTGTTTTTTCTTGTCGAGCCGATAATGCGCGGCAGGGCGGAATTCGTTTCGAAAAGCAGCTTGAAAACGATAATGCCGATTATTCCGACAACCACAAGCTCTCCGAAGGCTACCGAGAGCATATTGAGCCAGATAGGAGTGCCGAACGCTATTGTAAGCTCCGTTCCAACTATAATGCCGTTGCTTACTATCGGGAGCAGCGCAGCGAGGTATATGTTCTTCATATAGTACATTGGGATCACCGCGGCAGCCGTTGCGAGTGTGCCGAAGATAATGTCCATAAGCCCCATCGGACTGAACAAATTTGCGATAAAGCAGCCGACAATAAGCGCGGGGGCATAGTCCTTACGGTAAAAGCACAGCAGAACCAGCACCTCCGAAAAACGAAACTGTATCTCTCCGAAAGCCAGCGGCGCTATCACGATGGTAAGAACCGCGTACATTGCCGCGACAAGAGCAAGTCTTGTCATGTTTTTAACGTTGAAAATCTCTTTTTTCTGCATAAAAAATCTCCTTGTTTTTTAACGGTGGTTAGGCAAAGAAAACACCGTATTTAATTTATGCGGTTATGCAAATAACTCACGAAAAATATTTTAACATATTTATCCGAAAAAATCAAGAGGGTTTGAAATAATTCTTAAAAAAACTTGAAATATATACTATTTATAATGTATAATATAAACAGAATGATTATTTGGAGATGACAACAATGATAATAAGGAAATATGTGGAAAATGATTTTCCGGAAATGACCGCGATATGGAACGAGGTTGTCCGCGAGGGGATAGCCTTTCCGCAGGAGGACGAACTTGACGAGCAGTCGGGACGGGAATTCTTCTCCGCGCAGAGCTATTGCGGCGTTGCCGAGGAAAACGGCAAGATCGTCGGGCTGTATATCCTGCATCCGAACAACGTCGGAAGGTGCGGTCATATCTGCAACGCGAGCTACGCCGTGTCATCGGAGCTGCGCGGTCGGCATATCGGCGAAGCGCTAGTACTGGACTGTCTGGAGCAGGGTAAGGCGCACGGGTTTCGGGTATTGCAGTTTAACGCGGTAGTCGCGACAAATATCCACGCGCGGCATCTGTATGAGCGGCTCGGGTTTATGCAACTCGGTACTATAAAGGGAGGATTTAGGCTTAAAGACGGCAGCTATGAGGACATCTGCCCTTATTATAAGGTATTGTAAGGACAAATCTTGGCAAGCAAAGTCGGGAAATGTTTTTCGGAATATGGTAAACTATGTTTACAGCGGGAGGCGATACTATGGAATGGGCTAAGGCTATAAGCACGGCGATAGGGTATATTGAGGAAAACATCACCGAGGATCTGACAGCCGAGAATATCGCGCGGCAGGTCAATATCTCTCCGTTTTATTTTCAGAGAGGTTTCGGTATGCTGTGCGGTTTCACGATAACCGAATATATACGGAACCGCAGACTTGCTCTTGCCGCGGAGGAGCTTTCGTGCGGCGCGGCGGTTATCGAGACGGCGGTGAAATACGGCTACGATTCTCCGGACAGCTTTGCGAAAGCTTTTTACAGGTTTCACGGAATAACGCCCTCCACAGCGCGGAAAAATCTTACAATGCTAAAGACCTTCGCGCCGCTGAAAATCAAATTATCATTGGAAGGCGGTTGTATTATGGATTACAGGATCGTAAAAAAGGAAAGTTTCATAGTTATGGGAACATTAAAAAAGTTCACCTATGAAAATGCCAAAAAGGATATTCCTAAATTCTGGCAGGAACATTATAAAAACGGAAACGGCAAATATGTCTGCGGAATGTTCGGCGTAAACATTGACGTATCAATGGGAAACAGCGAATTTGACTACATGATCGCTGACGCCTACAATCCAAGCGTTGATATTCCGGAAGGTTTTATAACAAAGACTGTTCCAGCGTTTACCTGGGCAGTGTTTCCGATTAGAGGAGCAATGCCCGACGCTTTGCAGGACGTGAATACCAAAATTTTTTCGGAATGGCTGCCCGCATTGAAAGATTACGAGTTTGCCGCGGGATATTGCATTGAAATGTATGACGACACAAGAAAGTATCCCAAAGGAAACGAGGATGAAAATTACTACACCGAAATATGGATTCCCGTAAAGAAAAAATAAGAGCGGTTCCGCTCCCTTTCGGGAGCGGAATTTTTACGTGGAACATATGTTGACAATTTGCGCTGCAATGATTTATAATATATAAAGAATATTTTTGCTCTGTTTTATTAAAATTTTTGAAAGAGGTCTTATTATGGAACACATTAAAGCGTTGATAGCGATTTTACTTACCGCAGCACTGCTGACGGGGTGTGAGCTTATCTATCCCGAAGGCTCGGACGGCGGGAGCTCGTCGTCCTCGGAGAACTCTCCGAAAAGCACAAGCAGCTCGACCGAGAGCTCAACTTCCTGTAATTCAACTACCGTATCAAGCAGCACCGAAACAACGATACATCCCGAGCCGTCCGAGGTCAAGCCAGTTGTATATCCCGAAATAGAATTAAAACTCTCCTCGGAAATGGAGAAAATAATAGAATTGTTTGGATATTTCGGAGAGTTTTACGGAGAATATCTTGGTCTTGAACCTGCTTGGGATCGCATTACTTCGGGAGATGGCACGGACGGTTTCCGAAATGAAAACGACCGTTACTTTGGTAAGATCGTAAACGCCGATATCGCAACATACAGTGCGCTCATTGAAAAGCTGAAAAGTATGCTCACCGATAAATGTATTGAGGACACATCGGAAAATATTCTTGATTGGTTCAGCACAAATGAAAACGACGATCTTTATGTACAAAACAGGGGCGCAGGAGGGTATCTCGGATATGATTTCCTGCGTATAAATTCAATCGGCTATCCCGACGAGGAAACTATCACGCTTGATATGTCAAGGGTAGGTGAAAAGGAGAATTGGGGATATGACGAGGATCTCGTGGAGGATTTTCAGATGATCCTCAAAAAAACAGACGGCGGTCTGCGCATAGATGAGATCACCGGAAATCCTTTAGATTTCGCATGCTTAAGGTTTGTCGTTTACAATAACGTATATATGGTTTTGGATAATGTTCCCGAATACGTTAAAAAGCTGCGTGAGTAAAGAGTGATTGGCAGATACCGCAGTAACAAAATATCGGCTCCCGTTTTTGGGAGCCGATAAATTTTATTTGCGCATTTTATTTGAGGTGTAGACTACCTCCGCATAAATCGCGGCTACTATCTGATAAAGCTCTTTCGGGATCGTTTCTCCCGCGTTGAGCATTACGAGCAGGGCGGCGACGCTGTCGTCGCGGTAAACGGGAACGCCCGCCTCGTCCGCTATGTTTACTATTCTCTGCGCCAGCTCGCCAAGTCCCGAGGCTACGACAACGGGCGCGTAATTCATATCGGGATTGTATTTCAGGGCGACTGCCGCGTTTTGTCCGTAAAGCCGTTTATTATTTGCGGGCGGCATGGGGTGCTGTTGTTTCGGCATAATATATTTCCTCCGTTATTACACTCTCGCGTTGAGGGTGGTTCTCTTGTCTGTTATCTTGGGGAATACCTCGACGAGGTTATGCGGCTTTTTAAGCGGAGCGGTCTCGAACGTGCGCGCCTGGTAGCCGCTGCCATGGATAATTTTGGTTACTCTTTCCTTCATCGGCTCAATCTCCTTTTCAAACCGCGGCGGATAGAGCAGGGAAAGGTTGACCTCCTCTCCGAGCGCGTACATATCGACCTCAAAGCGGCCGATACTCTCTACGTCGAAAGTCAGAAACAGGTGATAGTTGCGCTGAGTACCCGGGGTGTTATTGGGATTGTTTTCGTCATTATCTACCCAAAGCTCGCCAAACGCTCTTGTATTATCGACCTGAAGCGGGAGAATGTAATGCGCAAGCGGCGTGAACACTCCCGGAGCATTCAGAAGACTCTGGAGCAGATTTGCGGCGTTAAAGCTGTCAAGTGATTTCAGCGCGGGATTGTTTATGTTGTTCTGGATAAACTCGGTAAGATTGTCGAGCGTCGAACTTACGGGCGGTCTTACACCGTGCTGCGGAAGCTCGTTCTTTACCGCCATTTTGTCAACTATGTCAACAAATACGCCAAAGAGACGTTCTCTGAGCGGAATATCCGGCATATCGCGGAGCAGAGAATTCAGCGTGTCAATAAGCTCCTGCATGGTGTTGATTTTTGAGAAATCGGCGAACATCAAATTCATCTGTGCGGCTGCCTGTGCATTTTCTCCGTCCGAACCGTGAATAAACAATCCCTGTATAATCATCTGGAGAGCTTCCGTGCCGCTCATTCTGCCGCGGTTATAGCTCGACATTATATGCTCGATATTATAACCCGAGGCTTTAAGCTCCTGCATATAGCCGCGGTTGGACATCATATCGCTGAGCGCCTTGTGCCAACCCGAAACTTCCTGCTGAGGCTCGGCATGCTGATCGGCGATCATATTACCCTCTTCGTCGTAACGGGAATGGTTCAGGTCGATTTTGTTTCCGTACTCGTCATACAATTCGTTGGAAAAATTTTCCAAAAGATTTCCGTCATCATCAAAAAGAAACGGCTGAGTCTGATATCCGATCCTGTTTCCGTTTTCATCGTATAATGGTAAACGAGGCTGGAGACCGATAAAGTTACCTTCACTATCAAAAACCGGTCTTGAGTTATCTGCATTTTCAACAAAATCATCTCCTAAATTTTTGACATTTTGCTGAATTTCATTGGTAAGCTCATCAAAACTTAAATTTTTACCCTCTGAATTCGCCGAAAGTGGTTGATTTTGTGATGAGTTTGTAGTATAATTATCTGTAGAGACTTGTTTTCCGTCCTCAGTCATTGTTCCTACCTGTTCCATGGTTTTGGAATTTTGCGGATCCTGCATCGGGTTCTTGTCAAAAATTGCCGAGTAGAGGCGGTTGAAGGAGTTTCTGAGGGATTCGCGAAGCGTTCCCGAGGATATCTGCGTAAGGAGCAGATTGAAATATTCCTTGCACATATAGGGACTGTTGTTATAACGGGAAAGGTTGTGTGTGATAAGCGGGATAAGCATCTGTGTCTTATCGTCGTTCAGCAGACTGCCGCTTACGTCCTTGAGTATTGAAAGCGTTTCTCCTTTTAAGTAGTCGAAATAGTTTTCGGCGTCGTCCGCTCCCCACTCGGCGGAGAGGTTGAGCAGCTTTTCGGAAAGCTTTTCGTTAGGGGAATAATATTCCGAAAGGAATTTGAGGTTAGCGCGCAGGGCGCCCAATATCTCGTCCCTGTTCTGAGCAAAGTTTAGTGACTTCAGAAGACCTCCGATAAGTTCTTTAGTGTTCGGGTCGGTGGTGGTCTGAGCAACCTCGCGGAGAACGTCATAAAACTCGTGGCCTGAGAACATGGTATTCTGTTGCTCCTGATTTACAATCTCCTGTACAAGCTGTTCGGGAGTAACATAAAGCTCCTTGGCAAGATTTTCCAGACTACCGTACAGCTCGGTGTGACCGGTTATCAACGCCTGATTCAAAACCTCGACGTTGAGCAGATCCTTGAGCATTTCAACGGCAAGAGTCGGATCCTTGGCTACGGCGACCTGAAGCGGGATAAGCTCGCGGTTGCCCATTTCGAGACGGCTTTTTGCAGCCGAATCGCTGTTTACTCCGGCACTTCCCACGCCTGTGAGCTTGACAATGTCAAACGGCTCGGTGTTCGCGTCCTGCTGTCGAGGACTGTAATTATAGTTCTTGGACGTTATGGGATTGTTTATCTGCGGAATCTGTGCCATTTGGTTTCCCTCCTAAATATATTGGCTCTTATCATATTGTAGCATATTTTTTCGGAATAATAAAGGGCTTTTTGAAAAAAAATTTTAGAATCGGACTTCGAGATGTTTTCCCGATAACGATTCTTTGATATATATTTCTTTAAAAATAAACGCCTTGTGCGTATTCGGAAAGGAATTGATATTATGGCAAAAATTGAACCCGGCATGGAAGCAATGCTTGATATGTATTTCTTCGAGACTAACTCCCTGCTGGAGCAGCTTGATGAAATTTTGCTCCGTACAGAGCAGGCAAACGCTTTTGAGAGCGACGACATTAAAGAAATATTTCGTATCATGCATACGATCAAGGGCTCCTCGGCAATGATGGGCTTTGACAATCTTTCGGTGCTCGCGCATAAGGCGGAGGATATGTTCTTTGTCATCCGCGAAAATCCTGATGTAATTACGGACGTAAGCTTTGTTTATGACCTTGTATTCCAGGTTTCCGACTCTTACAAGGCTCAGATAGAGGCTATACAGAACAATATCGGCGGCGAATATGAGCAGATGAATTTTGACGAACTTACCGACAAGCTCATCAAGGCTCGTGATAAACTCAATTCTGAGGCTTCGGGAGAAGCAGCGCCCGCAGATACCGCAGCGCCTGCCGCGGCAAACTCGGGTTCCGCGCCCGCTGCCACAGGCGGAAGCGACAAGATATCTGTACGCGTGTTCTTTGAGGACGGCTGCCAGATGGAAAATCTGCGCGCGTTCTTGCTTATAAACACTATCCGCGAGGAATGCTCGTTCCTGGAGTTCTTCCCCGAGGACGTTGAGACAAACGCGGAATCTTCAAAGGAGATCGTTGAACATGGATTCCTTATCACATTTTCCACCAACGACGACCGCGACTTTATACTTAAGCAGATCGAAACCGCACTGAATGTGCAGTCTTATGAGATCGTTTCGGGTGACGACGCTAAGCCCACGGCTGCCGAGGCGGCTGCTCCCAAGGCTGAAATACCTCCGGAACCTGTTCAGGAGATCAAGACCAAAAAGTCCGCTCCCGCATCCGCTCCGAAAGCTCCCGAAAAGCCTAAGCCCACAGATCAGTCTATCGAAAAGGCACAGGCTGCCGTTGCAAACGCAAACGCACAACAAGCTGCCGCAGGCGGCGCTCAGAAGCAAAACCTTATCAGCGTAAATCTGGCAAAGCTGGACGCGCTGCATGATATCGTCGGCGAGATTATCACCACCGAGTCTATGGTTATATCCAATCCCGACCTCGAGGGTCTGGAGCTGGAGAGCTTCAACAAGGCGGCTCGCGATTTGAAAAAGCTCACAGGCGAGCTTCAGGATACCGTTATGTCTATCCGAATGGTTCCTCTTGCAGGCGTGTTCCAGAAGATGAACAGAATTGTACGCGATATGCGTAAAAAGCTCAACAAGGACGTTGAATTCGTGATGGAAGGCGAAGATACCGAGGTAGACAAGTCTATTGTGGACAGCTTGCAGGATCCTATCATGCACCTTGTCCGCAACTGTATGGATCACGGTATCGAGGATGACGTTCAGGACAGAATCTATGCGGGCAAGCCCGAAAAGGGCACTCTGCGTCTTTCCGCCCAGAATGCTTCGGGTGAAGTAGTTATAACGATATCCGACGACGGAGCGGGTATTGATCCTGAAAAGATCATGGCTAAGGCAAAGAGAATGAACCTCCTGACAAAGCCCGAGAGCGACTACTCTGAAAAGGAGATACAGAACCTTATTCTGCTGCCCGGCTTCTCAACTAATGAACAGGTAACCGAATTCAGCGGACGCGGCGTCGGCATGGACGTTGTAAAAGCGAATGTTGAAAAATGCAACGGTACTATTATAGTTGACTCCACGAAGGGTGTGGGCACTAACTTCATTATTAAAATACCGCTTACGCTGGCTATTATTGACGGTATGGAGATCACAGTCGGCGATCTGGTATTCACGGTGCCGATATCGACTATTCATGAGAGCTTCAAGGTTGAGCCCGAGCAGATACTCCGCGATACGAGCGGTAACGAAATGATCATGATAAGAGGCGTATGCTATCCGATACTGCGTATGCATGAGAAGTTCGGAATAGAAACCGAGATTACCGATCTCCAAGAAGGAATACTGCTTCTGGTCGAGGCAAACAACAAGTCCGTCTGCATCTTCGCCGACAAACTCATAGGCGAACAGCAGGTTGTTGTAAAGCCGTTCCCGAAGTACCTGTCGCGTTACAACATCAAGGGCGAGGGTCTGTCGGGCTGTACGATAATGGGCGACGGAAGCATTTCGCTCATCATCGACACAAACACGCTTATCGGTTAAGGAGGATAAATTTACATGACTAATGATGTAATAAAGGAAGCAGTTGCCAAACAGCAATCGGGTGACAGAAAGCTGGCTGCCGACAACAGTATTCTCGGTAAGGTAATGACTTTTAATATCGGCGAACAGGTTTACGGCATCGAGATCCAGTATATCACGGAGATCATCGGCGTGTCGCATATCACCAAAGTCCCGCACGTTCCAAACTATATAAAAGGTATAATCAACGTGCGTTCCAAGGTTGTTCCGATAATAGATATAAGAATTCGCTTTGGAAAACCCGAGATACCCTATACCAACCATACCTGCATTATAACGCTCGATTTTAACGACATTGCTGTCGGTATCATCGTAGACAGCGTTGCGGACGTTGAGGATATCCACACTGGCGATATATCGGCTGCTCCCGAGAACAAGAATGTAAACACCAACGATTTTATTCAGTATATGATCCGAGGTGAGGGCGACAATACAAAACTCATTCTTGATGTTGCAAAGCTGCTTGACGAACAGGAGGCTTAAATCATGGAAATAACCGAGGCCGAATTTCAACGATTAGTTAAATTTATGTACGATAACTTCGGAATAAATCTTTCCGCAAAAAAGGTTCTCGTACAGGGCAGACTCGGAAATATGCTCAAAGAACGCGGATTTACAAATTATAATGATTATATTGATACTGTGCTTAAAGATACCACAGGCGCGGAGGTCACTACTATATTAAATAAGCTGACCACCAATCATACGTTCTTTATGCGCGAACCCGAGCATTATACTTTCTTAAAGGAAACTATCCTGCCGTATATGGTGGAGACCTGCAGCAAGGATCATGTGCTGAGAATATGGAGCGCGGCGTGCTCCTCAGGTGAGGAATGCTATACCACCGCTATGCTCATTGACCAGTATTTCGGCGCGGAAAAGGCTAAATGGGATACGCGTATACTGGCGACGGATATTTCGCAGAGCGTTATCGGAAAAGCAAAGACGGGAATTTATCAGGAGGACGGTATGAAGGGTCTATCCAATGACTGGAAGGCTCGTTACTTCAACAATCTCGGCAACGGCAAGTATGAAATTTGCCAGGGTATAAAAGATGAGGTAATTTTCAAGACCTTCAACCTTATGGACCCTATGCCGGATAAGTACAAGGCAAAACCGTTTGATCTGATTTTCTGCCGTAATGTTATGATCTACTTTGATCAGCCCACCAAACAGGCGCTGGTCAACAGATTTTACGATGTTGTAAAACCGGGCGGTTATTTCTTTATCGGTCATGCCGAGAGCGTTAACCGCGCCGATACACAGTTTGATTATATAAAGCCTGCGATATATCGTCATCCCGAAAAATAACAGCTTATAGGAGCAATTTATGGATCGAATTAAACTGTTGGTCGTTGATGATTCTATTCTTTTCAGAGAGGTGCTTTCCCGCTATATCCAGCAAGACGAGATGATAGAGATCGTCGGAAAAGCGGGGGACGCTTATTCTGCGCGTGATATGATATTGCAGTATGAGCCAGATGTTATGACACTGGATCTTGAAATGCCGCGTATGGACGGTGCAGCGTTTTTGAAAAAGCTGCTGCCGCAGTATTATATCTCGACTATCGTAGTTTCAAGTTCCGACAAACGCAAGGAAGCATGCAAAGAAGCGGGAGCGGTCGAGTTTCTTGCCAAGCCCGCGGCGCGTACCAATAATGATATGGCAAAGTTTGCGGAAGAGTTGTGTGCCGCGATACGCCGTGCGTATAAGTCAAACCATCCCGGCGCTGCTATTGACGTACCTAAAGTATTGACCCCAACAACGAGTACAGGTTTTTCGGTAGCAAAACCTGTCGGAATTACGCCTATCAAGACTATATCAAATATTGCTCAAGTCGCGGCAATGGCAGAAAAGACCGTTACACATACCGCACAGAATATTTCAAACTCGGGAGTTTATAGTAATAACGATAATGATAAATCGACGATGATTTCCACAATTCAAAATACTACCTCGTCAAAGCATGCCAAGCTAAAAAAATCCGAGGCCATTATCGCGTTGGGTGCTTCTACGGGAGGAACTGAGGCTCTGGAGCAGGTAATTCGTTTGTTCCCCGCAGATACTCCTCCCGTTATAATCGTTCAGCATATGCCTGCGGGATTTACAAAGCTGTATTCCGAGAGACTTAACCGTTCCTGTAAAATGGAGGTTAAGGAAGCCGTAGACGGAGAACGTCTGCACAGAGGATTGATAGTAGTCGGAGCGGGAGAACATCACCTGCGTTTGTGTAAAGACAGACAGGGTTGGTATATTTCGTCAAAGCCCGGAGAAAAGGTGTCCGGTCACTGTCCATCTGTCGATGTAATGTTTAACTCAGTCGCGGAGGTAGCAGGATCGCTTGCTATCGGTGCGATTCTAACCGGAATGGGACGAGACGGCGCAGAAGGCTTACTCAAAATGAGACAGGCGGGGGCGTTTACTATCGGTCAGGACAAAGAGACCTGCGTTGTTTACGGTATGCCAATGGAAGCGTACAACTGTGGTGCGGTTGAGGTACAGGCGCCGTTGTATAAGATTGCGGATATTATTCTTAATAATCTGTATTGATTTATATTATAATAGGTATTCCCCCGTTATTGCGGGGGATTTTTTTAATAATACAGATTGGAATTTATGTAAGCAACTAAATAATTTAACTCTCGTCAACACTTGAGGGGTACTGCTCTAAACAATAATTTATTGCTTTATCAGGTGATAAAATGATCTACTTTATTCAACATTCCACTGTAAAAAGTTGATAAAAAAGTTATCATCAAAAAATCAACAGATATTCAACCTGACTTATAACTTATCCACTTAAAAAATTCTTCTTTTAATAGAAGGGTTTTTTAACATATTCAACATAGTTTTCAACATAACTAACTGATTTTCC
>CAJUMS010000042.1 GCA_910587465.1 uncultured Oscillospiraceae bacterium | reverse complement strand
CCGCTGCTGCCGTTGAACACGTCGACATGCAGAAGATCGGCATACGCGTCGGAAACTCGTGCAGCTCGGCGGATATATTATTCAGCCGTGCAAGGCTTGCTGGGCGTGCGGAGGTCAAAGCGTCCCGTCAAAAACGGAGAAACGCAGATTTTCGCAAAACTTCTGAAATGTGCTGACTGCGGCTGGGGACTTCGGTATATACGCAGCAACGCAACGGCTACCCGAAAGGAAAAAAAGTGCTTTTTCTGCACGACCTACAGCGAGAATGGAAAGGACAAGTGCTCACAGCACTACATACGATATGATGTGATATATGCCGTGGTGATTGGCAGACTGCAATACTGGATATCACAGGTGCACGAAAAGGACGACGGCGAGCTGCTGCAACGGTTACTGAAAAGCGGCGACAAGCAGCGTGAAAAAGAAAACGCGAGCGCCAAGAAAGAATTGGCGAGAACCGAAAAGCGGCTTCAAGAGCTGGACAACCTGTTCGCCAAGATGTACGAGGACAGAGCGAGAGAAGAGATTACCGAACGCAACTTCGCAATGCTCTCGGCGAAGTACCAAGAGGAGCGGTCGCAGCTTGAAAACAAAAAGCAGGAACTCCAAGCCAAACTGGACAAATCGGCACATGACATAGACGGAGAGGATGGCAGCAGAACACAGGAGATTGAGATCTTCTACCGATTAGTCGGAAAGATCAATTAAAAAATCATATCCCACGCTTCTGATGAAAAAACTTCATAGGATGCGTTTTTATGCCTTTTTTTCAAATAACCACTTGACAAATCAATGTTGAAGTGATAAAATTTAATATGTATATATTAAAAATTTTCGGAGGTTTTTTATGAAATACGGAGAAATTGATTTTGATACCTACTTTAAGAATTATCCCGACAAAAACGGATATTTCGGCAAATACGGTGGCGCGTATATTCCCGATGAGCTGAAGAATGCAATGGACGAGATCACCGAGGCGTACTTCACAATCTGCAAGTCAAGCAAGTTCATTAACGAGCTGCGAAGAATACGCAAGGAATTCCAAGGTCGCCCCACGCCTATCTCATATCTGGAGAGACTTTCGGGCAAGCTAGGTCATGTTCAGCTATACGTAAAGCGCGAGGATCTGAACCACACAGGCGCTCACAAACTCAACCACTGCATGGGCGAGGCTCTGCTGGCTAAGTATATGGGCAAGAAGAAAGTCATCGCCGAGACGGGTGCGGGTCAGCACGGTGTTGCTCTTGCGACCGCAGCGGCATACTTCGGTCTTGAGTGCGACATTTACATGGGCGCTGTCGACATCAAGAAACAGGCTCCCAACGTCGCAAGAATGAAGATACTCGGCGCGAACGTCGTGGAGGTCACGGACGGTCTGGCTACGCTGAAGGAGGCTGTTGACGCGGCGTTCGCGGCGTACAGCAGAGACTACAAGGACTGCATTTACTGCATAGGCTCGGTAGTGGGACCGCATCCGTTCCCAATGATGGTTCGCGATTTTCAAAGCGTTGTCGGCATTGAGGCTCGTGAACAGTTCCTCGAGATGACGGGCGAACTCCCGGACTCTATCGTTGCCTGCGTTGGCGGCGGCTCAAACGCTATGGGCTTTTTCTCGGGATTTCTGAACGATCCTGTTGATATTTACGGCGTTGAGCCGCTTGGCAGAGGCTCCGCTCTCGGCGACCACGCTGCAAGCTTGACATACGGCTCGGAGGGCATTATGCACGGCTTTAACAGCATTATGCTCAAGGACGAGAACGGTGACCCCGCGCCAGTTTACTCCGTAGCAAGCGGACTCGACTACCCGTCATCGGGACCCGAGCACGCGTTCCTGCACGACATTGATCGCGTAAAGTACGACGTTATCAACGATGACGATACAATAAATGCGTTCTTCACGCTGTCAAGGCTTGAGGGAATTATCCCCGCTATCGAAAGCTCCCACGCTGTAGCCTACGCGATGAAGCTCGCCGAGAAGATGGGCAAGGGCTCTATCCTTATCAACCTCTCGGGCAGAGGCGACAAGGATATGGACTATATTATCGAGAAGTACGGTATCAGATAATTACACAAACTAATATAAAAAGAGCCTCGGTGAAAACCGAGGCTTTTTAAATCATTTTTTCTTCTTATTGCGAACGAACGTCGTTACAGCAGCGGCAGCTCCGACCGCCGCAACGCCGCCTATCGCAAACGGCAGCGCATTATTACCTCCGCTTTCCGAAGCACTTTCCGACAAGACCTCTGAGACCTCGGGCTCTGCTTGCGGAACGCTGATCACAAATTCGGTTACGGAATGTGCTGGGAGAGTGTACGTGAAACCGTTCTCCGTTATCTCCCCTACCCCGTCCAGCTTACATACAAGCGGACTGTCTCCGTACAGCGAGTACACCACCGCACTTTCGTAGGTTTTATCTGAGGAAAGCGTAATGCTGACGGGCGTATCATCGTGTATCAAACGGTTTGTGACGATGATCTTGACGGTGATTTCGTCCTCACCGTCAATTGAGGAGTACACCGAGATATCGACGACGCCGTCCATGACCTTGACAACAGCCGCAAGGTCGACGCTCTTTTCAAACAGCTTCGCGCAGAACAGCGGTTCACGCTGAACAAGGCTGTGCGTGTGCTGCCAAAGCGCGGGCTCGTTATCGAGAGAATATGCCTTAATACACGTTTCGGTATCCGATTTTCCGAGGTTCGTTATCAGATAGTTCAATAACTCATCCATATAGACCTTGTTGTCGGTGAGATCGGGATCCGCGACGAACTCTCCGCCCTTGCGGTTGACCACCTTGATCCAATAGTCCGACGGCGCAGCGTTCTCTTCCTTTACCTCTCCGCTCTTCGCCGAGGAAACATACCCGAGCATTTGCAGCGTAATAAGCGTATACGTCACTTTCCACTTTCTGGCGTCATATGCCGCGTTGAATATCACATCAGCGAGAACGTCTGGGAACTCTTCGGCGGCATTCTGAACAAGGTATATATCCGAGCTGTTATGCCAGTCCGAACCCGCGTTGGACATATTGTTTTCCCAATTACACGCGGACAGTCTGTTGACGCCGAGACGGAACGACTTTGCCGAAACCGCGCTCACGTCAACGCCGCTGTTCACACCGTAGATATACGGCGATATAGCCTTGTGCCCCTCGGAGGGCGTTACGGTTATCTAAAAGGTACTGCTCTCTGCAAACGGCTTGTGCTCATAACTCCCACAAAATAAAGGCAAAAGCCGCCGATCTGCCCAAAAAACTCATATTATGACCTCTTTTTACCGTCGCCCTTGTTGGGGTCTTTCATAGTGAGCGAGATACGTCCGCGCTTTACGTCGACGTCCAATACCCAGACCTTTACAACGTCGCCGACCTTAACAGCCTCGAGGGGATGCTTAATGTATCTGTTGCATATTTGTGAAATATGAACCAGTCCGTCCTCGTGTACACCGATATCAACAAACGCGCCGAAGTCGATAACGTTGCGGATAGTTCCCATAAGCTCCATACCCGGCTTTAAGTCCTTTATCTCCATAATGTCGCCGCTGCGCATAAGGGGCGGCGGCAACTCGTCACGCGGGTCGCGTCCGGGCTTTTCAAGTTCCTTGACGATATCGGAAAGAGTGGGCATTCCCGCGCCTGTTTCGTCGGCGATCTTCTTCAAGCCCACCGCCTTGACCTTTTCACGAATCATTTCGGATTTGCCAAGCTCCTCTGAGGTTATGCCGCATTTCTCGAGCAGTGTCTTTGCGGTGTCGTAGGACTCGGGGTGAATTCCCGTATTGTCAAGCGGATTCTTACTGCCCGGAACTCTCAGAAATCCCGCGCACTGCTCGTAAGCCTTAGCGCCTAGCTTTTTTACTTTGAGAAGCTGCTTCCTGTCGGTGAACGCTCCGTTTTCCTCGCGGTACGCGACTATATTCTTAGCGACCGCCGCGTTGATTCCCGAAATGTAGGACAGCAGCGAGTATGACGCGGTATTAAGGTCAACACCGACGGAGTTTACGCAGTCCTCGACAACGCCCTTGAGCGCCTCGTCCATACGCGCCTTTGGCATATCGTGCTGATACTGCCCCACGCCGATAGCCTTGGGATCTATCTTGACAAGCTCCGCAAGGGGATCTTGCAGCCTGCGCGCGATAGAGACCGCCGAACGCAGTGAAACATCATAGTCGGGAAACTCCTCCGCGGCAAGCTTAGACGCGGAATAAACCGACGCGCCCGCCTCGGAAACTACCATATACGAAACCTTTTCGGGAATCGTTTTCAGCAGGTCGGCGGTGAACTGCTCCGTTTCGCGCGAAGCAGTGCCGTTGCCGATAGCGATAGTGGAAACGTGGTGCTTTTCGATCATTCCCTTGATAACACGCTTAGCCGTTTCAAGTTCGCCCTTGGAACGCGTTATCTGGATTATCACTGTGTCGAGCACCTTACCCGTGCTGTCGACTACCGCGCATTTGCAGCCGTGAGCGTACCCCGGATCAAGCCCGAGCGTTACCGTATCCTTGACGGGAGGCGCCATAATAAGCTGACGAAGATTGGACGCAAACACCTTGATAGCGCCCTCCTGCGCCCCCGCCGACAGCTCCGCGCGGACTTCCCTCTCGATTGACGGGAATATCAGACGCTTGTAGCTGTCCTCACAGGCTGTGCGGACATACTCCGCACACTTGCTGTTGTTCTTAACGTATTCATAGGTACACATTCCCTCGCCAACGCCCTCTGGAACTTTTATCGCGACCTTGAGCTGTTCCTCCTTTTCGCCCCTGTCAAGCGCAAGAATGCGGTGTCCCGCTATCTTATTCACCGGCTCGGCATACTCGAAATAGTTCTTGTAGACCTCATTGGAGTCCTCGGCGGCTGCCTTTGAGCTTATCGTGCCCTCCTTAAAGAATACCTCTCTTAAGCGCTTGCGCAGCACTGCGTTATCGGAAATATCCTCGGCAATTATATCCATTGCGCCCTGCAGCGCGTCCTCGGCAGCCGCAACACCCTTTTCCTCATTAACATAAGCGGCAGCCTCGCTAATCGGATCGGTTTTTTTGTCCTGCGCTATAAGCATCTCAGCGAGTGTTTCAAGTCCCTTTTCACGCGCGACTGACGCGCGAGTCTTGCGCTTTGGCTTAAACGGACGGTAGATATCCTCGACCTCGACAAGGGTCATAGCCGCCTCGATAGCCTTTGCAATATCGTCTGTCATCTTCTCCTGCTCGGTTATTGAGGAGATTATTTCCTCCTTGCGCTTTTCGAGACTGCGCAAATATGTAAGTCTGTCGGACAGCTCGCGCAACACGGTATCGTCCAGTGAGCCCGTCTGTTCCTTTCTGTAACGCGCGATGAACGGTATAGTCTTATCGTCGTCAATAAGCGCTATCGTGTTATCGACCTGCTCCCGACGGAGCTTGAATTCGTCTGCCAATATCCGGTTAATGTCCATTTTTACACCTCATATAGTTTAGCGGCTTGACCGCGTTATTTTAATTATAGCATATTTTTCCGAAAAAATCAAGTCGTGTACTTGTCTTTTTGGGGAAAATGTGATATAATTAAATTATGTATTTTAAAGACCGATACAGTAAATTGAAATTTATCGTAGCAACGCCACTGCGTTAAACAATAAATTAACCTCATTATACACAATCGGAGGCAATATGAAACATAACGATATACAAGGTCTCACTGCCGAAGAGGTCTCCGAGCGCGTTAAAAACGGTCAGAGCAACGGCAGTCTCGATATTAAGACAAAAAGCGTTCCCAAAATCTTTCGAGACAACATTTTCACGCTTTTCAATATAATTAACGTAATTCTTGCCGTGCTTGTCGCGTTTGTCGGAAGCTGGCGGAATATGCTGTTTATGGGTGTTATCGTCAGCAACATCGCTATCGGAATATTTCAGGAGATACGCTCTAAGCGCGTTATCGACAGGCTGTCGATAATCTCCGCGCCAAAGGCTCACCTTATCCGTGATGGCAGCGAGCAAGTCCTCCCCGTGAGCGAAATTGTCACCGACGACATTATGCTGCTGGCGAGAGGTCGACAGGTCTGCGCGGACGCTGTCGTCCTCGACGGAGAATGTGAAGCCGACGAGAGCCTTATCACGGGTGAAAGCGACCCTGTAGCCAAAAAACAAGGCGACGAGCTACTCTCGGGCAGCTTTATAGTCTCGGGGAACTGTACGGCGCGGGCTGTCCGCGTAGGCGCACAGTCGACCTCGGGCAGAATCACAAGCGGCGCAAAATACGTTAAAAAGCACTCCTCCGAGATGATGAAAGCCATCAACAAAATAATACAGATCGTTTCGGTATGCATTGTGCCGTTTGGACTTATACTGTTTTACAAGGCGTTCTATGTTACCAAACTCCCTGTCGAGGAGGGAGTTACGAGCACAGTCGCGGCTCTTATCGGAATGATTCCTGAAGGCTTGGTGCTTCTGACAAGCATTACGTTAGCGGTCAGCGCTATCCGCCTCGGACAGCGTCAAACGTTATGTCAGGACTTGTACTGCGTGGAGACCCTCGCGCGGGTGGACGTGCTGTGCCTTGACAAAACAGGAACGCTCACCGAGGGCTGTATGGAGGTTCGAGAGGTGCACCCGCTCGACAATGATTTCGACGTTGACGGCGCGCTGAACGCATTCTCGTCGGCGTTTCCCGATCCGAATGCCACTCTGAGGGCGGTCTGCGAGCGCTGGTCAGACGGTTCGGACGTTTCGGCGCTGAAAACGATACCATTTTCCTCGGCAAGAAAGTGGAGCGCGGCACAGTTTGACGTTCTCGGAACGGTCGTTCTCGGGGCGCCGAGTTTTGTACTCGGCAACGATTATGCTCAGATCGCGGATATATGTGAAGAATACGCGTCAAAGGGCTTTCGGGTGTTGGTTCTGGCGCAGTCTCCCCTACCCCTTTGCGATAACGCGCCCCCATGCAATACCTCGGCAAAGGCGCTTGTGATGCTATCCGACAAGATACGCTCGTCCGCGCCCGATACCCTGGACTATTTCAAGCAGCAGGGGGTGGCGTTAAAGGTCATTTCGGGCGACGACCCCGTGACCGTCTCAAGCGTCGCGAAGCGCGCGGGTCTGGGCGGCGCGGAAAACTATGTCGATATGGGCAATATCGACGACGAAAGAATCCCCGATATCGCCGAAAAATACTCCGTATTCGGCAGAGTAACTCCCGATCAGAAGCTGCTGCTCGTAAAGGCGCTGAAAGCTGCGGGTCACAAGGTCGCGATGACGGGTGACGGCGTAAACGATGTTCTCGCGCTGAAGGAAGCAGACTGCTCGGTCGCGATGCAGTCGGGCAGCGACGCTGCGCGGTCGGTATCACAGCTTGTGCTGCTGACCTCGGATTTCTCGTCAATGCCGCTCGTAGTCGAGGAGGGACGGCGGTGTATCAATAATATACAACGTTCGGCAGCGCTGTTTCTCGTCAAGACAATCTTCTCGTTCTTATTGGCGGCGGCGTTTCTGGTGCTGCCATACGGCTACCCGTTCAAGCCGATACAGATGACATTGATAAGCGCACTTGCAATAGGTGCTCCGTCGTTTCTGCTCGCGCTTGAGCCAAACAAGAACCTTGTGCGCGGAAGATTTATCGTCAACGTGATGAAGAAGGCCGCGCCCGGTGGTATCTCCGTAGCAGTCGGGATAGGTCTGCTGACCGCCGCCGAAAGCGTTTTCGGATTTGCTCCCGAGGATGTGTCGGCAATGGCGACTTATGTAACGGGATATGCGTGCTTTCTGGTACTCGGCAATGTCTGCCGTCCGTTCAAAAAATGGCGAGCGGCAATGCTTGCGGTGCTTATCGCGGCGTTTGCGGGAGCGGTGTGGCTGTTTCCCAGGATATTCTATATCGTTCCGCTCACGAGTGCCGAGTGGATAGCACTGGCAATACTCGCGGCAATTGTGCTGTCCGTTCAGATCGCCGTCGGACTTACAGCACGCATACTGACGAAAAAAAGTCCGCATAAAAATATTTCAAGAGGTTGACTTATGAATTCTAAAGAAACATTAAAACGGATAGTCTCACAGCTCGCCAACGGTGTTATCGGCGGTATGCTTATCGGCGTCGGCGGCTGCGTAAGCCTTTCCTGCGACAACAAGTATATAGGCTCGCTGCTATTCTCGCTCGGGCTGTTCGCGATAGTTCAGTTCGGTTTCGGACTGTATACGGGCAAGGTCGGGTATATTCCACTGCGCAAGCCCGCTTATCTGCTTGAGTGTCTGTTCACGATAATCGGCAATGCTATCGGAACATTCCTTGACGCGTTTCTTCTGCAACAGACGAGAATATTCCCCACTATCAGCGAAAAAGCAATGGCAAGTGTTGACGCAAAGCTCAGCGACGGGTATTTAAGCATGTTCGTGCTCGCGGTATTCTGCGGTATGCTGATGTTCCTCGCCGTCGACAATGCGCGTATCTCCCGCAACGAGGGCGGTCATATAGAAAAGACCGTCGGCGTAATATTCTGCGTAATGGTGTTTATCCTCTGCGGATTTAACCATTGTATCGCCGATATGTTCTATTTGTTCCTCACAAACAGAACGGGAAACGCGGGCGCGTATCTGCCGCTCGTGATACTCGGCAACAGTCTCGGCGGAATGCTGCTGCCTCTGCTGAAAATGCTGACCGACAAGCCGTTTGAGAGGGAGAAGTAAAATGGTAAAAGAGCTTATTCACGACCCGATATTCTTGGCGCAGAAGTCCTCCCCCGCCGACGAGAGCGACAGGCAGACAGCGCAAGACCTCCTTGATACTATCATCGCGCACAAGGACGAATGTGTGGGAATGGCAGCAAATATGATAGGCGTTAAGAAACGCGTTATCGTGTTCAACGATAGCGGCGCGTTCCGCGTAATGTTCAACCCCGAAATAATCGGCAGGTCCGAGCCTTACAAAACTGCGGAGGGCTGTCTTTCCCTGCTCGGCGAACCGCGACCGACAACGCGCTACAAAAAGATAAAGGTACGTTACCTTAACGAGGAATTCAAGCCGCGTATAAAGACGTTCACCGGCTTTACCGCACAGATAATCCAGCACGAGACCGACCACTGCGAAGGAATACTTATATAGCAAAAACAGGCAAGGCATACTGCCCTTGCCTGTTATTTTATTGTTTTTTGCTTTTATCGGTAGTGAAACGCTTTGAATGAGCGGGCTTTGCCTGCTCGGGCGGCTTTTCGGAGTACTCGGGAGCCTCAAACCAGAACGTACTTCCCTTTCCTTCGCTGCTGTCCGCGCCATACGCAAAGCTATGCTGCTCGAGTACGCTTTTTACGATAGACAGCCCTATCCCGCTGCCCATCTTGGCGCGCTTATGCGTTTTGTTGCGCTCGCTGACCTTGTAGTATCTGTCCCAGATATACGGCAGATTTTCCGCGGAAATTCCGTCTCCATGATCCTCCACCTCAAAACGGACTATCCCGCCATCCTTGCGGACAAGACGCACTATGACAGTGTTGTCATCACCCGTGTAGGTAACAGCGTTATTTATCAAATTGTATATCACTTGCTCAAGCTTGGTGATATCGGCGGTGATCATAATATCGTTCTCCGCCTGTAAATCAATGATTATGCCGTCGCTCTCATTCATTATATCAAAACGCGAGATCACTCCCGAGAGCCTTGAGGTAAAGTTGAACGTTTCCAGATGCATTTCGGTAACGCCAGCCTGAAGCTTTGACAGATCGAGAATGTCCGTTACAAGCGACGACAGTCTGTCTGTCTCGTCAATGATAACCTTAAGGTGACGTTCACGCTTTTCGGGGTTGTCGCCCGACAGATCTCGTATCATTTCTGCATATGCCTTGATCATCGTAAGCGGCGTACGCAGGTCATGGGAGATGTTCGCCATAAGCTCGCGGCGCAGGTCGTCGGATTTCGCGATCTCCTTGGATGCGGACGTGAGCGTTCTCGCAAGCTGTTTTATCTCCGCATAGTCGTACTTTTCGATATCCGCGTTGAATTTCCCCTGCGGGAGTTCTTTAGCCGATTTGTTTATACGAATAATCGGATCGGAAATCTTATACGAAAACAGCGCCGACATAAAAATAGTCAGTATCATCATTATAATACCAACGAAAAAGAACTGCCGCACGAAAATGGCGACCGTAGTACCGATAGGCTGAATAAAGTTGCAAATAAAGATATACGCTTCAGGGTTATGCTGATCTTTTCCAATATAGCTGCCCATCATAAGCGCGGTGTTGTCAAGGCGCTCGTCGCGCAGGCGCTTGTAGACGATACCCTTTTCCGACTTCGCAACCTCGTAACCCAGATTTTTCGTAAGCGAACCGAGCGGCAAACCCGCGTTGATTCTGTCCACGCTAAACGAGGCTCCGTTCTGCGGGAAGTATATCTCAATATACATCTTCTTTTCGGCGGCTTGGTTATTGATTATCTCCGCGATACCGTCGTTATACCAGTTGCTCCGTATCTCTACCAGCGCTTCGCTTATCTCATAGGTTTTCATCCACTCGTAGAAATTCGGAAACATCGCGATAAGGAAGATGTAAGTGAACGTCAACATCGTAATAACAACTATCTCGAAAAGCGCCCAGACGCGTATTTTTATACTGCGAAAAAAGTTCATTCCTTACGCCTCGAATTTATATCCCAATCCGCGCAGTGTTACAATATACTTACGGTACGGTCCCAGATTGTTGCGCAGCATTTTTATATGCGTATCAATAGTGCGGTCGTCGCCAAAGAAATCGTAGCCCCATACCTCCTCAAGGAGCTTGTTTCTCGTCAAGGCGATGTTTTTGTTGCGCACCAGATAAAACAGCAGGTCGTACTCCTTCGGCGTAAGATTCGCCTTTTCACCGTCAATAAAAACGTCGCGAGAGGTGAAGTTTATCTCCAGCCCCTCGAACTTCTCCACCTCGGACAGATTTGCGGCGGCGGACGCGGCGGTGTTGCGCTTTACGATAGCGTTTACCCTCGCCATAACCTCCTTAGGAGAAAACGGTTTTACCACATAATCGTCAATGCCAAGCTCAAATCCGAACAGCTTGTCGTACTCCTCGCCCCTCGCCGAAAGCATAAGAACGGGCGTCTGCTTTGCCTTGCGTATCTCTTTGCATGCGGAATAGCCGTCAAGACGCGGCATCATAACGTCCATTATAATGATATCGTAATCGGTGTTCTTAACCATCTCGATAGCCTGCATACCGTCACACGCCTCATCTACTTCGTGACCCTCAAACTCGGCATACTCCTTAAGTACCTCACGGATATTATCTTCATCGTCAACAACAAGAATTTTATACACAATCTTCCCTCCAATTTATATTATCCCGCTCATGAGCGGTGAATTATCCCACAAATGATTAAAAAACAGGCGTTCTTTTCATACGGGAATATGAGAAGAACGCCTACCACAGTGAGGAAATTATGAACATTGCATGCCGAATCATCTTCGACACTTTAATTATAATATACAAATATGACGAAACAGTGAAAAGGCGCTGAATGTTATGTAAATCTGACCTTTACATCATGTGAAAAAGTTCACTACCTCATGCATCTTAACATCAACGATATCGGGAATACCCGTATCGTAATACGTATAACCGCACTCCTCGACGCGCAGCCCTCTCACAGCCGAAGCGTCCGCCTCGGGCAGCTTTATCCCGAGCTTTACGGTCCTTCTCGACGCATCAAGAAAAAAGCTGCCGCCCGTTTCCTCCGCAAAGCGCTTTATTATCAGGATGCCAAAGCCTACACGCTGATACTTGAAATCAATATCGTTATTGCCGAAACCTTTATCAACAAAAAGAACGCTGTCGTTGACGAGCTGTAAATAAACAAAGCTCTCCTCATCCTCGGTGATCCGTACAAGTGAAAGCACAGGTACACAGTCGCGCGGCGAAAACAGCAGCGCGTTCTGAAGAGAATTCGCGAGCGCGGTTATCGTGTGGCGCATATCAGCAGTGATAAACAGTCTGTCACACTCACAGACGAACCGTATACATCTCCCGCACTTCGCGAGTATCGTATTACACCTGTTAACAATGCCGTTCGTCAGCGATACCGCGTCAATTATCGTTGGCGAGCAATGTGCGAACATTAAAGAATACTCAAATACGTTTTTGACAACGGAGCTTAACTCGGAGATGCGGTCGTAAAACTTCATCTCGAACCCCGAAACGTCCTCATTGTTCGCAATACAGTCTCTCATCGCGAAAAGCGTTTTCCACAGCCTAGAGGTGTTGTGTTCCACCGCGTTGAACAGTGGCGTTATCAGTTCGCGGATATCCGTATTCTCCGCCAGACATATTACCGCGCTCGAATTAAACAACTCGCACACCGCCAACTCATCATCAAGCGGACACATCCTCGCGCAGTACGTTATACCGTCCATTACGAGCATCGTCCGCACGACTCCGGTTAGCGGAAATAGTATCTCGTCCTGTATGAATTTTTCAAGTGAAATATGGGCAGGCAGCATATCGGGGCAGTTGCTGAAAATACAGTTCAGAGAGCTATCCAAAACAGCAGCGGGATTATCTAAACGCTCTAAAAGGCACTTGAATATTTCTCTCTGTCCGCCATCCAAAGCACATCCTCCTCAAAATTGTCACGCAAGCAGCTCTTCCATTTCATCAAGCAGCGACGAAAACAGCTTTAAAGCGTCCTCAACAGCCTTCTTTGACGTCATATCCACACCCGCGTCCTTAAGCAGCGTGATCGGGTCGGCGGAGCAGCCGCCGCTCAGAAAACCGATATAGTCCTTGACCGCGCTTTCTCCTTCATTCAGTATGCGCTGGGACAGCGCGATAGCCGCCGAAAAACCGGTCGCGTATTGATAGACGTAGTAGTTGTAGTAGAAATGAGGAATTCTCGACCATTCCATATCCAGCTCGCTGTCGACTATCAGACCCTCGCCGTAGTAATCGACATTCAGCCTGTGATACATTTCGCAAAGGCTCTCGGCGGTAAGACTCTCGCCGTTTTCAACCTTTTCGTTTATCATAAGCTCAAACTCAGCGAACATCGTCTGTCTGTAAAGCGTCGTCCGAAACTGCTCAAGAAAGTAATTGATAAGGAATGCCCTGCGCTTTTTATCGGTCGTGTTCTTGAGCAGATACTGCATTAACAGACTCTCATTGCAGGTTGACGCGACCTCCGCAACGAATATCACATAATCGGCATATGCCGTCGGCTGGTGCTTATTGGACAGATAGGAATGTATCGCGTGACCCATTTCATGAGCCAGCGTGAATTCCCAATTCAACGTGTTCTTATAGTTCAGCAGCACGAACGGGTGTACTTTAGCGCCCGCAGAATACGCACCGCTGCGCTTGCCCTCGTTCTCGCAAACATCTATCCAGTGCTTTTCGATACCCTCTTTGAATATCGCGCGGTATTCTTCGCCCATAGGCGCAAGAGACTCGTAAACCTCTTTTTTTGCCTGTTCGAACGAAACGTTGTCCTCTACCCCGCCAACTATCGGTGTGTACAGATCATATGCATGAAGCTCGTCAACACCGAGCGCCTTTTTGCGTATCTTTACATATCGGTGCATAAGCTCCATATTCTCGTGGACTGCTTCGATAAGGCGGCGGTAAACCGCGGTGTCGACCTCGGTACCGTCAAGCGCGGCATCAAGTGTGTTTGGATACTTTCTCGCCCTAGCGCGGAAAACGAGCGTCTTTACCTGTGCGGAGAGCATTGCCGCCGAGGTATTCTTAAAGCTCCCGTAGGTCTCGTACATCGACTTGAACGCAGATTTGCGCAGCTCCCTGTCGGGACTCTGCATAAGCGGAACATAGCTCTCGTGAGTGACCTGATGAGCGTTCCCCTTGATGTCCACCGCGTCGGGGAATTTCAGATCGGCATCGTTGAACATTGAAAAAATCGTGTCGGGAGTGCCCTGCATCTCGCCCGTGAGCGCCATTATCTTTTCCTCCGCCTCGGAGAGGATATGCTCACGCTGTCTGCGTATACGCTCCAACGAACGGCGGTACAGCTCCAGAGCGGGGCAAGTCTTGAAAAATCCCTCAAACCCGACATCGTCTATCGAAAGTATCTCGGGAGTAACGAATGCCGCCGCGCCCGCGATCTGTACGTACAGCATCTCCAAGCGGTTGGTCATATCCTGATACTTCGCGACGCGCGTGTCCTCGTCGCTCTTTCTCTGCGCGTAATTTATTAGACTGTCAAACACGATCGTCAGTTCGTCGTCAAGCCTTAAATATTCAAGCAGCTTATCCGCGGAGGTACTCAGTTCTCCCTTATAAGACCCGATTTTTTCCGCAAACCCAGCCGCCTTTTTGTAATCCTGCTCCCACGCCTCGTCCGTGGTGTAAATATCCTCAATAGCCCATTTGTTCTCTGCGGACACATCCGCGCGCTGAGGTATTCTTTCAGACATAAGCAATCTCCTGTTCTATAACAATTATCTGTTTTATTTCATTCTTCTCATGATTTTCGGCTTTAAAATCTTTTCATAGAACGGCGCATACATTCCGAGAAATATATCGTACATAATGAACGCGAATGCCCCCATACCGTAAATTATCAGCGAACCGTACTGTCCGAACTCATTGGTCTCGTCCATAAGATACGTCATTCCAAAAAGGTATATCAGTATCATATACGCGCCCACCCCCATAACGGAAAACAGCGCAAGCTTGGCTATCCAGCGAAGCAGTTTCAGACGTATCTTCTGCAGATATTCCCTGACTATCGGGTAATATCCGAGCAGGAAAATATACATCATCGCGACCTCGTAATTCGGCGTGATGAGCAAACAAAGCAGCCCCACCGCGATATAGCTCACAAGCCCGTATTTCACGCCAAGCCTTTCGCGTATCACCCATATCAGTATGCCCGCGACCGCGGGGGTGATATACTCAAAAGACGGTATCATTCCCAGAATAAACATCAGTGCAAGCGCCAGACCGCTCATAATTCCGCACAGCGATACCGTATATCCAATATGCCGATTTTCCCTGTCCGACATATTACTTCCTTTCTTGTCCGTAAAATTCCATACTCTTTGCTTTTCTCTCCGTGCCGACCCTTAACAGTTCGCGGAGCACATTGATATCGTCGTTGACCATAGCGTCACGGTATTCGGACAACGCGTTGATAACGTTGTTTATCTCGAACAGCAGCGCCTCCTTGTTGCACATAAACAGGCTCGACCACATCTCCTCGTTGAGGTACGCCACGCGCGTAAGGTCGAGAAAGCTGCCTGCCGAAAAGCCGTCTGCACGGAAAAGCGAGGGGCTTTTTACATATGCGCTTGACACAACGTGAGCGAGCTGCGAGGTGTAGGCTATGTTGCTGTCGTGCTGCTCGGGAGTGGCGATTACGACCTGTCCGAAGCCCATGCAGGCGCCCAGAGTGGACACCAGATCAATGGCAATCTGCGGAGTATTCTCGGAGGGCGTGATTATAAAGCTCGCGTTTTTGAACAAGTCCACCGTCGCGTAATCGAAACCCGAATGCTCCGTACCCGCCATAGGGTGCGTTCCAATAAAAATAACGCCCTTTTCGTCGAGTATAGGCGTGCAATTTCGCACTATATAGCCTTTGACGCCGCATATATCCATTACGATAGAACCCTTGCGGAATTTGTCGGCGTTCTTTTTTATAAAGTCAACGATAGCCACGGGATAAAGCGCTACTATCGTAAGGTTAGCCTCGCCGAGCCTGTCCTCGGTTATCTCCTCGTCGACAGCGCCCTGTTCGAGAGCCTTGCGCACCGTTTCGGGATCGGTGTCGATACCCATTATATGATGAAAAGTGTTCGCCTTGAGAGCCTTGCAGATAGAACCGCCTATAAGCCCAAGACCTATTACCGCTATATTCATTTAAAATTCCTTTCGCTCAATAATATAATCCCTTGTTATTATAACACATTTGGAAAGATTTTGCAAGGAATTTATTGGATTTTTTTGCAATTCCCAAATAATTTTAGTTATTTTAACGGCGCATAACCGCTTTCGCCAACTATCCTCTGCCCCTCGTCCGACAGTATCCAGTTGATAAGCACGGGAATATTCGGATTTGTATCGTCCTTGCGGTATACGGCATAGAAGCTGCTCACGAGCGGATAGCTCTCATCGGCAATGTTCTCGGGACTTGGGTAAACACCATTCAGCGAAAGCATTTTCACGTCGGAATTCTCGACTATTCCTTCGACGTAGTAGCGGAACGAAAAGCCTATCGCGCTGCCGAAGAGCCCCGTCAGACTGCGTTTCATTTGCACTCCGTCCATAAACGAGAGCATCGCTGTCTGACTGCCGCTGCCCGCATTGCGTTGGAGCGCATCAATGTAACGGTTTTCACCGCCGACCTCCGACCACTTCTTGATATTGCCCGAATAGATATCCTTGACCTGCTCAACGGTAAGGTCGTCGACGGGATTGTTCTTATTGACGATAAACACGAACGCCTCCCTGCCTATCGGCACAAGCTCCAGCTCCACACCGTTCTGTTCGGCGTATTCGAGCTGTTCCTTTGAGGGAGCTGCGCAGATGACAATGTCCGCCGTGCCGTCCACTATGGCCGCGTATGCGCCGCGCGTATTATGAAATTGCAGGGCGCTGTCGGGCGCAAAGTTCTCTCCGTCAAACAATACGCTGTCCGAAGGATAGACCGCGTTCACAAAGCCCGAGAACACAGGATAAAGCGCCGCCGCGCCGTCGATCACGGGCAGGTCGCCGCTCAGCTTTGCGGCACTGTCTATCTTGACGATACCCGAATTTTCGTCGAACGGCAGATATTTGCTAAGCTCAATGGACTTTGCCTGCATTTCGGGGCTTGTATCGTTGACGTAGCGCTTGGTAAAGATATTGTAAACGACAATGTCAAACGCCGCGAACATTGCCGCGACAAACAATATCAAAGCTATCTGTTTGATAAGTTTCATTCGTTACCCCCTGTTCGCGATATACGAGATTATCGAGCAGTCGCTGTAAAGCGAGTAGGTGTACGCAACGAGCGCGATAACGCTTATCACTCCAACAACGCAGACCGCTATCAGGATACCGTAAAATGTCTTGTCTTTCATATTTACTCCTTACATATGCACCATTGCGCTCAAAAATATAAACAAAAACATTATCACTGCCGTGACTGCCGCAACCGCAAGCCCCATAATAATACCCGAGATCAGCGCCATCGTTCCGCGCGAACGACGCTTGGGATCGCTCTCGGGAGTTCGCGTAAACCGCACCAGAGATATCACAAACCACACGACCGCCGCCGTCGGAGCAAGCACAAACAACGCTAAATATATGATCGCTTCCACTATTTCCATTATTTCACTCCTTACATATGCCGCAAAGCAAAGAAAAACAGCCCCATAAGCAGCGCGGTCGCAAGAAACAGCGACCCCGCGGCACAGCCCGAAACTATTGTGAGTTTTTGACGTATGCGCAGTTTGGGCGAGCTATTGTCGGTGCGTTTGTATTTTATCAACGATACGATAAACCAAATTATCGCCGAGAACGATGGTATGAAAAACATAGCATAAAAACTAAACGTGTATAAAATATTTATAAAATAATTCATTTTTCTCTTTAGCAAAAAAGGGCATTGTCGACGCCGAACAATGCCCTTTAAATTATCAAACTTACTTACAGTCGTCTGGTGTAAAGTCATCCGGAGGACGATATCCCGGCACGGTGAGATACCAGTTTACGCCAAAGCGATCGGTAACGCACGTGGCACACGGGCTCCACGGAAGCTCGCAGATGTCCAGCTTGACCGTCCCGCCCTCTTTAAGCGCGTTGAACGCTTTTTCAAGCTCCACGCGGTCACTGAAGGTATAGCCAAGCTCTACGGGGTTGACGCCGGAAACGTCCTTGTCCGATTCGACAACGGAGCAAACATTCACACCTTCCTTGTTGAGCTCGGAGTGGAAATAGTTTCCGTCGTCATTCAGCACATGATAGCCAAGCTCAAGACCAAATACGGCTTTGTACAGCTCCACAGCCTCCACGCTGTTCTTTACATATAGACCTACCGAAAAGCCCATTAAGCCTTACCTACCGAGCCGAACAGCTCCATCTTCTCCTTGACGGTAGCCTTGATAGCCTCCGCGCCGGGAGCGAGCAGCTTTCTTGGATCGAAGCCCTTTCCCTGCTGATCCTTGCCTGCCTCAATATACTTGCGTGTCGCGTCCGCAAAGGAAAGCTGACACTCGGTATTAACGTTGATCTTTGCAACGCCGAGGGAGATAGCCTTCTTGATCATATCCGCGGGAATTCCCGTTCCTCCGTGAAGAACCAGCGGCATATCGCCGACTTCCTTCTTGACAGCCTCAAGGGTCTCAAACGAAAGACCCGCCCAGTTCTCGGGGTATTTACCGTGAATGTTGCCGATACCGGCAGCCAGCATGGTAACGCCGAGGTCAGCGATCATCTTGCACTCCTTGGGGTCTGCGCACTCGCCCATGCCGACAACGCCGTCCTCTTCGCCGCCGATAGAGCCTACCTCAGCCTCGATAGAAATGCCGAGAACGTCGCATGCGTTAACGAGAGCCTTGGTCTTTGCGATGTTCTCATCGATCGGATAGTGAGAGCCGTCAAACATTATCGACGAGAAGCCCGCGTTGATGCAAGCCTTTGCGCCCTCAAAAGAGCCGTGGTCAAGGTGAAGAGCAACGGGAACGGTAATTTTAAGCTCTTCGAGCATACCGTTTACCATGCCGACAACAGTCTTGTAGCCTGTCATATACTTGCCTGCGCCCTCGGATACGCCGAGAATAACGGGCGACTTCAGCTCCTCCGCGGTGAGAAGAACCGACTTTGTCCATTCGAGGTTGTTAATGTTGAACTGACCTACCGCGTACATGCCGTCGCGAGCCTTGTTCAGCATTTCTTTAGCGGAAACCAACATATTAAATTACTCCTTTATCATTGTTTTAGGATTAACAATCCAAATATATTGTATCATATTTTCCATTAAAATGCAATATATTTTGTAGATTTTTTCGGTTATCGTGGAATTTTCTCCAATACGTCGATAAGCTCCCGCCAATCGTGAATATGCAGATATTCAAAATCAACCTTGATACCGTCGTTTTGTCCGCTGTACGGATTTATATCGCCGGGGGTCTCGCCCTCGTACAGCACCGGGAATATTCCCGCGCCGTGAGCGCCCTCAATATCGGCGGTTATGCTGTTGCCGCAGTACCATACCTTATCCGCTGCAAGACCCGCTTTATTCAGCGCGATATCAAACAGCACACGGCTTGGCTTGCGGTACATATAGTCGCTTGAGGTGATAACAAACTCGAATTTGTTGTTGGGCAGCAGGCGGTCAAGACGTTCCGTCAAAGCCTCACCCGACCAAGCAAGATTGCTGATCACCGCGGTACGTATGCCGTTTTCGTTAAGACGATCGAGCATTCTATCCGCATACGGCATTACAGCACCGCTTGAAGCGGCTGTCCAGAAAACAATTTCGCGTTCGGTCGGGGCGAGGGAAAACTCAATGTTCAGCAGATCGTCAATTATCTTATGACCCGTCCTCGCGGGGATATCACAATTTTGCGTTTTGCGGATATCCTCCATTTTCCCGAAAACCTCCGAGCATATTTTCGCGTACTCCCCGACCGTAACACCGTTCGGGTTTTTAACTATATGCGCGAAAACAGCCCTGTTGCCGCGCTCCGTATTCCAATCGGGCTCGTACAGCAGGGTATGTCCGTTATCAAAAATTATCATCTCGGGCTTTTTCATGGCTTACCTCACTCGCTCGGTGTATGCTCCGTCTCGGTCGTATAGGAAAAAATAAGCTCGGGCGGCACCTCGTCGTAGGAGCTGTTTATCTCCTCGTAGCTTTCCAGATACGCGAGAAACAGCGGAATAACTATACATGCCAGTATGGTTACCACCGCGGCGGCAATAACGGTGCCGATCTTCTGCTTTTTTGTCCACGAATGGCGCGGAGCCGCGTCGCCGCGAACCTCGAAAAGGCGCTTTTCCCCCGAGTTCACCGCTTGGATAACGGATATTTTCAGCTTGTCGGGAGCGGTTAATTTTAGGCAAAGCTCCTTGTATGACTTATTCAGTCTTTCCGAAAGCTCTCCGAGATCGCCGAGCTGTTCATTGACATAGCGGACGTTTACGTCGGTAATCGCCGCTACCCTGTCTGGCTCAAGATCATTTTCGTAGCTCAGATGAATAATAGCGCGGACTATCTGCGGACGCGAAAAAACCTCCGAGATCAGAGCCTCCTGCTTCGCGGATAAGCCTATTTCGGACAATGTTTCAGCATTATCGTTTGACGGCACTTTACGGCAGAGCCTGTAAGCCTTTTTCACGATATCATACAGCTCCGCGGTCTCGGGGAACGTGTCGCAATCCTGCGCTATCTGCGTGAAAACACGTTCGGCACTGTCAAAATTCTTGGTGACGATCAGTGCGAGCGCGTACACGTCGTCGCCAAACGCGTCGATAAATTTCTCTATATTCATTATGTGTTATGGTCGCTGACGTGGAACTGCTTGAGATTGCCAATCTTCTTGCTGCGCTCGCGCATGATAGCGTCAACCTCCTCGACGGTAAGTCCACGCTCCACCATCAGCACGGCCATATGATAAAGCACATCGTTTATCTCGTTCGCCAACTCCTCGTTATCGTGGTTTTTCGCGGCGATGACCATTTCGGTACACTCCTCGCCGCACTTTTTTAGTATCTTGTCAAGTCCCTTATCGAACAGGTAGCAGGTATAACTGCCCTCCTGAGGGTCATCGCGGCGGTTGACAATAACGTCGTACATCTCCTTAAACGCTTCACTCATACATAGTTCTCCTTTAGCAAATTTACAAAAAATCTCCGAAAGCCGTTGTTCATACTTGTTTCAACGCTTTGAGGCAAATCATAGTAATATTCTCCGCTTTCTATCTCCAAGGAAAGACGGTCAAGCGGAAAGCCCTCTTGA
This sequence comes from uncultured Oscillospiraceae bacterium, assembly GCA_910587465.1. Taxonomy (GTDB): domain Bacteria; phylum Bacillota; class Clostridia; order Oscillospirales; family Ruminococcaceae; genus CAG-115. The sequence continues at coordinate 2,633 of CAJUMS010000042.1, read as the reverse complement.
TGCATCTGTTTATGCGGAATATCAGTCAGGTAGAACGTTTTGCCCCAAAGGCTCTCGTCCATGCTCTGATATATCTCGTTCTCCGACATTACAAGACATAAGGCGTTTTTGTAACGCGCGATGAGCTTTCCTCCATATTCGTGAGCAAGCGCGGCATAATAAGCTATCATCTCGTTATCCGACAAGTGCTTTCCCGCGACGTTCCGAACGTGAACTCCGGGCTGAAGCTCGTCGGGAACGTTCTCAAAGAACAGTCCGCTGTCAAGCGAAAACACGGGTATCCCGTAATGGCGGTAATACGCCAATGCTTTTATCCGCGCGTTTTCAAGAGGACTTGAGCCGCTCTCATCGACAGTCGGCGGGCTTTTCTCCATATCGCGCAGACACAAAAGCTCAATATCCAAGCCCTCTAAACTCTCGTGCATGGTGTTCAGCTTTGATGGATTGCCAGTGCCGAACAGCAAGGTTATTTTGCTCACCGTTTCACTTCCTTTCATATCCCTTATTATAGCAAAAAACGGAACGGTTTGTCAAGGGCGGTCACAGATACTTTCTGACAACAAATTTATCATCAAGCTCCATATAATGCTCAAAGCCCTCGCTCTTATATAGCTCGTCAAAGCCCATGAACCGCATATATTCAACGGACGCGTCCTTTTGAGGATAAGCCTCGACATAATCAAAGCCGTCCTTTTCCGCGTCCTCGCAGACCGCCCGTAAAAGCCTGCGGGCTAATCCCTGTCTGTGATACTCCTCCGCGATCATAAAGCAATAAACAGCTTTGGCCTTTTCCTTGGGTGAGGACACCGCCTTTTGCAGATCGGGCAAAGCGAAAAGAAGTCCCGCACAATTTCGACAGTCCGCTTTTGTGTTCGCATTGCACCAACCGATTATCTTGTTGTCCTTAAGCGCCACATACCCTTGAAGAATACCGTTTTTCACATAGTCAAACGCCATAGCGCGGCGCTGTGAGCGGTCGGGGCGCTCCAAGGCGCGGTGGTCGGCGCTGCACCAGTTTACGCAATAGCACGTATTCTCGGGGTTATGGTCGTCATGCGGCGTGGTGTCAAAAAAGTTCATGTATGCCTCAGCGTCATCGGGCTGCAGTTTTCTTACCGTAATTTCCATTGTGACCTCCCGTTACTTTATCCGATTAAAAAAGCAAGTACGGTTTCCCGTATGGCACGCCGCGCCCGTCTGCTCTACCTTGACAAGCAGCGTGTCGTCGTCACAGTCGCCGTAAATTTCGACCACCTTCTGAACGTGACCCGAAGTCGCGCCCTTATTCCACAGCTCCTGACGTGAACGGCTCCAGAACCATGTATAACCCGTCTCAATGGTCTTTGCCATGCTCTCCTCGTTCATATATGCGAGCATAAGCACCTCGCCGCTGTACACGTCCTGAACTATCGCGGGGATAAGCTCGCCCTTTTTGAAGAATTTTTTTAAGTCTGCCATTTTTATCTCGCTTTCGATTTTCATTAACAATTTGGGGTGAACGTCGGGATATGTCCATGCCAAAAGCTCATGCGGCGGCTCGTCAATCAGGAGCACACGCTCTATCTCCGACTGCGGAAGCTCGCCGAGCTCGGTTATCTCCGCATAGAACAACATTCCGTAATTGTTGAGCTTATACGGACATATCTGCCGCATTGAGTACTTTACCGCACCCGTCTCCTCGTACAGCTCGCGGGCGGCGGTCTGCGCGATGTTCTCCCCCGGCTCGCGGTGTCCGCCGGGGAGCTCAAAGGTCTTGCGCTCCTTATGCTTTACAAAGACATATTTACCGTTGTATTTCGCAAGTATCACCGCATACTTCAACTCGATGTCATCATAATTTAACGAGAATTCGACCGTCATAATACCCTCCATTTTTAATCCCACCAGAAATACCACACCGATGACTGCGTAAGTCCACCCGCAAGCCTACCTATCGTACCCACGCCCTGAAACACGATATCCTGACAAAACGCGAACTGCTCCAGAGCTACCCCGAGAGCCGCGTCTTTATCCTTTATCGGGCGCGCGGAGAATTCAAGAACGTCGCGCGTCATTACCGCGGGAACAGCGCCGTAACGCTCGTACCAGTATTTGGCTATCCACAGTATCTCCTCGGGCAGCGGGCACTCGTTCCAGCCGCCGAACGGCAGCCACGCGAACACCTCCCACGGCTCGGACGTCGGTATCAGCGCAAGAATACACTCCTCGCTCCGACGCGGAGTACCGAAGTTCATAAATCCGGAAAAGCACTTTGAAACGTTGCCAGGTTCGCATTCGAACTCGCCGACCGTTTCATTCCATCCCTCGCCCATTTCGTCCTTCCAATATTTCAGCCGCTCGGTGAACCATTTCTGCGCGTCAAGCAGCGGCGAGTTGAGCAGCTTTTCACGATTGACATTAAGCTCCTCGGGAGTTTTTGCGATCTCCTCCACAACCTCAAGCAGAGTGTTGTCGACGGCGATAATAAGAGGCGTGTAACCGCTCTGTTCACGCTTTGCAAACGCGTCGTCATAGGCGTTCATGACCTTTGCGGGGTCGCTGCCTTTCGGGAAATGCTTGCATGGGCAGCCAAGCATATTCATACTAATATCTAATCATCCTATAGACAAAATCCACCTTCTCCCGGTAATACT
>CAJUMS010000041.1 GCA_910587465.1 uncultured Oscillospiraceae bacterium | reverse complement strand
GAAGTCGGCGTAATTGTCGCCGAATTTGTCAATACCCGCGCTGACGGAACAGTCTGCGCGTTCGGCGATAAGCCCGGCGATAACACGGCCCATATGTCCGCAAGCACCTGTGATAGCAATCTTTGTCATGTTTTTTATTTCTCCGTTATTATTTTTAAAAACTGTCCACATAGCTCGAAACACGCCGTTGAGCCGCTACGTGGACAGGTTATTTATTACTTTACACAGCCGACTAATCCAAGCGGTTCCATAACCGCCCTCAGCTTCGCGATCATCTCGTCGGTCATAGAGCAGAGCGGCAGACGGCACTCGCCCGCCTTAAAGCCCATGATGTTCAGCGCCTCCTTGACGGGTATGGGGTTCACGTCCATAAACAGAGCCTTGTCGAGCGCGAGGAGCTTTTTCTGTATCTCCAGAGCCTCGTCGTGCCTGCCGTCGAGGAACAGGACAATCTCGTCATGCTTTTCGCGCGGCACGACGTTGGACGATACCGAGATCAGACCCTTGCCGCCGAGCGCCAGACAACACAGCGCCTCATCGTCGTTGCCCGAATAAATATCCAGATCGGTGTACGCCGAAAGCTGCATTACCGTGTCCATATTTCCCGAAGCCTCTTTTACGGCGGTGATGTTCGGGTGCTTTGCAAGCTCCTTGTACGTGTCCACCGCGATATTGACGCCCGTGCGCGACGGAACATTGTACAGCATATTGGGTATGCTCACCGCGTCCGCGATAGCCGTGAAATGCTTGATCAGTCCGCGCTGCGAAGCCTTGTTGTAATACGGCGTGACCTGCAAAAGCGCGTCCGCGCCCGCCTTTTCCGCTTCCTTCGAAAGCTCGACCGCGTAGGCGGTGTCGTTGCTGCCCGCGCCCGCGATAACGGGAACGCGGTGATTAACGCGCTTAATACCGTAACGAATTACCTCGACGTGTTCATCGTCGGTCATAGTCGCCGATTCTCCCGTTGTTCCGCAGATAACAAGTCCGTCGATACCGTTGTCGATCTGAAAATCTATCAGCCTGCCGAATTCCTCATAATTGATAGAACCGTCGGCGTCCATAGGAGTGGCAATAGCCGTAGCGCAGCCTGTAAATATAGTTTTATTCATACGCATTTCCTTTCGTTGATGAAAAACAATCAATCAAGATAACCCTTAGCGGCAAGCAGCTCCGCCATTTCGACAGCGCCGCCCGCGGCACCGCGGAGCGTGTTGTGCGACAGGCACACGAACTTGTAATCATACTGCGTATCGGGACGCAGACGGCCGATAGAAACAGCCATACCGCCCTCAAGATTACGGTGGAGCTTAGCCTGCGGCATATTGTCCTCCTCAAAATAATTGAGGAACTGCTTGGGCGCGGACGGGAGCTTCAGCTCCTGCGGCTCTGCCGCGTACTCCGCCCATATCTTTTTGATCTCTTCGATCGTGGGCTTATTTTCAAATCTTACGAATACCGCCGCAAAGTGACCGTTCGACACGGGTACGCGCAGGCACTGCGTGGTAATCTGCGGCTTGTCGCATTTAACTATCTCTCCGCCCTCGATGTGACCCCAGACCTTCAGCGGCTCCTGCTCGGACTTCTCCTCCTCGCCGCCGATGTACGGGATAAGGTTGTCGACCATTTCGGGCCATGTCTCAAATGTCTTTCCCGCGCCGGATATCGCCTGATAAGTACAAGCGAGAACCTCGGTGATACCAAATTTACGGAGCGGCGACAGCGCGGGAACATAGCTCTGAATGGAGCAGTTCGACTTTACCGAAATAAAGCCGCGCTTAGTGCCGAGACGCTTTTTCTGCGCGTCGATAATAGCCGCGTGATCCGCGTTGACCTCGGGGATTATCATAGGCACGTCGGGAGTAAAGCGGTTCGCGGAGTTGTTCGACATTACGGGACATTCGGCCTTTGCGTAGCGCTCCTCGAGAGCCTTTATCTCGTCCTTTTTCATATCCACCGCGCAAAATACGAAATCCACCTTTGCGGCGATCTCGTCAACATCGGCGGTCGCGTCGCTGACGATAATATCCGCCATTTCCGCGGGCATGGGGGTATCCATGTACCAGCGCTCGCCGACCGCGTCCTTATACGTCTTTCCCGCCGAACGCGGAGAAGCCGCCAATGCGACGACCTTAAACCACGGGTGGTTCTCCAGCAGCGTAGCGAAACGCTGCCCTACCATTCCCGTCGCGCCGATAATGCCTACTTTAAACTGTTCCTTCATAGCTGTTCCCTTTCTTTGTATACAAAAAATAAACCGATGATAAATCACCGGCAATGCTGTTTAATGCTGCAAATTCGATTTGCGATAGCACTCCATCAAGCAACCCCGGCGGCATGTTGCCGCTGCCGTTCCCAATATTGCGTTGCGCGTAATTTCAATGTTTTTACTGTAAAGTCAAAACGCTGATCAGCGGCACACAATACTCGATGACAGTCATACGCCTGTTCAACGCACAACCGGATATGCACATCACGGACTGTACACTCCTCGGCGGTTCGCCTTTCGCGCCGCGTCCTCCGAGGGACATCAAAGCCGCGCTACTCATCTACTCCGCACCTCTACCATGCGGCAAAGTGCCGCTCTTATTTCCCAATATTATGTTTATTGAGATTTAAACGTTATCACTGTAAGGATTGAACGTTCTTTGTTATTGTATCATATTATGCGGATTTTGTCAATATGTTATCGTGTCATTTTCGGAGAATTTATTGCACCGTCAAACTTCAGCTTTGGTTATTTTGTCACATTTTGTAATTTTGTCAATGATGTGAGACAAAAGCACATTGTGACTGTCGGTCATTGACAAATCATTCTTGTCATGATATAATAAGAAGAAAATGTAAAAAAGAATGGAGCTACAATGTTAAAGAGCGATTTTTATTACGATCTTCCCGAGGAGCTTATAGCGCAGACCCCGGTCGAGCCGCGCGACAGCTCGCGTCTGATGAAGATCGACAGGAAAAGCGGCGAAATAACGCACGACCGCTTTTATAATGTATGCGGTTACCTGCAAAAGGGCGACCTGCTTGTGATGAACGACAGCAAGGTGTTTCCCGCGCGTATATACGGAGTTAAACGGAACACAGGAGTTCCGTGCGAGTTCCTGCTGTTAAAGCGGCTGGGGCTTAACGAGTGGGAAAGCATGGTCAAGCCCGGGCGGAGACTAAAGCCCGGGGTTATAGTTGATTTTCCCGAGGGATTGTCCGCGGAGGTTCTCGATACTCTCGAGGGCGGCAACAGACTTGTTCGGTTTACCTATGAGGGCGACTTTTACGATATTTTGGACAGAATTGGACAAATGCCGCTGCCGCCGTACATCACGGAAAAGCTGAAAGATAAAGACCGCTACAATACGATATACTGCCGCGAGACGGGCTCGGCGGCGGCTCCCACGGCGGGACTTCACTTCACGGAGACGGAGTTCGCCAAAGCGCGCGTAATGGGTGTCGATACGGCATACGTGACGCTCCACGTCGGGCTTGGGACGTTCCGTCCCGTCAAGGAGGACAATATCCTCGAACACAAAATGCACACCGAGCATTACGAGATTCCCCCCGAGACCGCCGGGAAGATACGCGCCTGCAAGGAGCGCGGAGGTCGCGTTATCGCAGTCGGAACTACCTCATGCCGAACTCTCGAAAGCGCCGCCCAAACGGGCAAGGCGGTCGACGATACGAGCATTTTCATCTACCCGGGCTATGAGTTCAAATGTATCGACGGGCTGATAACGAATTTTCATCTGCCCGAAAGTACGCTGATAATGCTCGTGAGCGCGTTCCTCGGCAGGGAAAAGACCCTCGCTGCGTATCGTGCCGCTATCAAGGAGCGGTATCGGTTCTTCTCGTTCGGGGATTGCATGATGATAATTTAGAAGGGTCAAATTTGTTGATTATGACAAAAATTTTACATGTTGCGCAGGATTCTTACATGTTGCGCAAACCGTATTGACATTTATTTTCCACTCCCATATAATATAATTTAAAGGAATATGCTTCCTTAGAATTATATTATATGGGAGTTTTTTTTATGAAACTTAAAAAACGGGCCATACCAATGCTCGCGGGAGTGCTCACCGCCGTCATGCTGACAAGCACGGCTTCGGCGCACCCAGAAGACTATTGGGGTGGAAAGTACATAGGACATGAAGATGCAAAATTCACCTTGAGAATCAGTAGGAGTGCACAGACAGATTTTTTAAGTTCTGACATTTATTGGAGTGCTCGTGATTGGAATGGGATAAGCAGCAATGTGAGAGTAAACGTATCCTTTGTGATAAACGGAAGAACTACAATTGACGATGGAATAAATGTTTATGGTGATAATTTGGGAAAATATCTTTTAGGTTATACCACTCCGTATGATTCAAACGGCAAGCCGCTGGACACCTCAATTGATGGTTTAATCAGCGATTGGGCGTATGCTAGTATAACGATGAATACAAATTCTAGTGCGTTTAGCGGTGCTTCTGATCCAAAACTTGCTGCGCAAATGACATTTGTTCACGAAGTTGGTCATGTGCTGAAGCTGACTCACCCCTTCATAAGCCGCGGTCTCGGCGGACATACGATAGACGGCAAACCGGTGGCAATTATGAATCAAGGACTTCCCGGGGATTTTGGCGGCGCTGTGTCATCAACAATTACCGGACACGACAAGTCATGCTTAAAAGCGAAATGGGGGGCATAATGATGAAAAAAATTACAGCAATAATTACGGTGCTTGCGGCTTGCGCGTCGCTGACGGCGTGCAATAAAGCTCCTGGGAATGTTCAGAGCTTTGACGACATAAAGTTGGTGAGAACCGGTTTTGCCAACAGAAGAGTTTTCGAGGATCTTGCCGCGTTGGAGGAGCATGTTGATCTTATGGTGGTGGGAAAATTTATAGACGATTCCGAACAGAATGAAAGGTATCGTTACAGTGAATTTTTCGGAAAAGATATCCTTTATTTTGTAACCTCAAAAAACACCATTGAAGTGGAAAAGGTCTTAATCGGAAATGCAAATATCGGCGATACTCTCCAAATCGTTCAGGAATACGGTATCGTCGACGGCGATCTGGTAACATTCAGTGATCTTACTCCTATGCAGAAGGGCGACGAGTGGCTGTTCTTCCTGACAAAGGATTCCGATTCGGATGTATATTATTGCGCGGGCGACAGCGACGGGCGTTATCCCGTCCCGAACGCCGAAAACGAACCAATGCCGCTTTCGGACTGCCCTGATCTCGGCGTATACGACGAGCAGAACTTCATGTGGAATATCTACAACGAGATACTGGAAAAGTACGATATATAAAAACTGCGATACGCGGCGCGGCAGAAAAACCGCGCCGTTTTCCCTTGACAACGTTCCACGCCGATATTGGTATATAATAATTGTAATACAGGCTATGAGATCATGCTTAAAAGCGAAATGGGGTGCATAACAATGAAAAAACTTATCTCAATTATTGTCACATTTGCAATATGTTCGATTTTTACAGCGTGCGATACTGTAACGGATTTCTCCGAAGAAATGGAGTCCCCTTTTGAATTTGAAGAACTGAAATTGGTTAGAACAGGGATATACGACAGAGTTGTGTTCGACGATCTCAATATGCTGGAGGATTATGTGGATATTGCCGTAGTCGGAGAGTTTATTGCCGACACGGAGCAGGAGATCACATATGGGTATAGCGATCATTTTAAAAAGGAGATTGTTACCGATATAGTTTCATATAACACCATTGAGGTCAAAAAGGTTCTGATGGGCGATGTGAATGTTGGCGATAATCTAAGGATCGAACAGTACTATGGTATCGTTGACGGAGAGTTGATAACATACAGCGGACTTACCCCGATGCAGAAGGGTGATGAATGGATATTCTTTCTCCATAAGCATTATACTGCCGATCGGTATGGGTGTTTTGGAGATACGGACGCGCGTTATCCCGTTCCGAGCGCCGAAAACGCTCCTATGCCGTTATCGGACGATCCCGCCCTCGGCGTGTACGATGAGCAGGACTTCAATCAAGATATTTATAACGAGATATTGGAAAAGTACGATATATAAAAAACGCGATACGCGGCGCGGCAGAAAAACCGTGCCGTTTTCCCTTGACAACGTTCCACGCCGATATTGGTATATAATAATTGTAATACAGGCTATGAGACTATGCTTAAAAGCAAAATGGGGGGCGTAAATGATGAAAAAACTTATTTCAATAATCATCGTATTCGCGGCTTGCCTTGTATTGAGCGCTTGCAATTCAACGCAAGAAAACTCCGATGTTTCCGAGATAACGGAAAGCAACTTCGTTGACTTTGAGGGATTGGAGTTGGTTAGGGCGGGAATATCGGACAGAGCGGTCTTTAACGACCTTGGAGCGCTGGAAGAATTCAGCGACATAGCGGTAGTAGGTAAATTTATCGATGATGCCGTGCAGGAAATTTCTTATGATTATGAGCCGCATTTTGAAAAGGATATCGTTACCGATGTGGTATCTTATAGCACTATCGAGGTGTCGGAGGTTTTATTCGGTGATGTGAATGTCGGCGACAAGCTGAAGATCGGACAGTCTTACGGCGTTGTGGACAATAGACTTATTTCATTCGACAGGCTCACCCCAATGCAAAAGGGTGACGAGTGGGTGTTCTTTCTCGTTTACGCTCCGTTCTTGGAGGAGAGTTATTGGTGTTCGAGCGACACGTTCGGTCGCTATCCCGTTACAAGCGCCGAAAACGCTCCTATGCCGTTATCGGACAGCCCGGATCTTGGCGTATTCAACGAGGAGGATTTCAAGTGGGATATTTATAACGAGATATTGGAAAAGTACGATATATAAAAAACGCGATACGCGGCGCGGCAGAAAAACCGTGCCGTTTTCCCTTGACAACGTTCCACGCCGATATTGGTATATAATAATTGTAATACAGGCTATGAGATCATGCTTAAAAGCGAAATGGGGTGCATAACAATGAAAAAACTTATCTCAATAATCACCGTATTTGCAGCATGCGTAACGCTGACAGCCTGCAGCACAGCAGATGAAAGCACTGCTTCCGATAAATACGAAGGACTGGAGCTGGTAAGATGGCACAGCGACAGAGTAGAATATGAGGACCTTGCGCAGCTTGAAAAGGACAGTCATATGATCGTTATCGGCGAGTTTATCGGAGACGACAATCAGGATACCGATTATCAGTATGACGCCGACTTTCAGAAGGATCTGATTATAAATATTCGATCAACCAATACCATTCGGGTCAGCAAGGTGTTCAAGGGCGATATAGAGGAGGGCGACTGCGTTGATGTACACCAACGCTACGGTATCGCCGACAGCAGACTGATCTCTTTCAGCGATCTTACTCCTATGCAAAAAGGCGACGAGTGGCTGTTCTTTCTGAGGAACAGTACAGACCTCAACGGTTATTGGTGCGCAAGCGATACCTTCGGTCGATATCCCGTTCCGAGCGTCGAAAACGAGCCGATGCCGCTCTCGGACAGTCCCGACCTCGGCGTATACAGCGAGCAGAATTTCCAAAGGGATATCTACAACGAGATACTGGAAAAGTACGATATATAAAAATACGCGGCGCTTTTTATTACGTTTCACAGAAATTGCGGTTTCAAGCTTTTTGTTCGACACCGCAATTTTTTATGCCTCGCTCACCCAAAAACCGTGCCGTTTTCTCTTGACAACACGTCAATATTGGTATATAATGAGAATAATAATGCTGTAAAGAGGGAGAACAGAGATGATAATAGACGCTCACGCGCATATTTTTCCCGATAAGATAGCCGAGAGGGCTGTCGGGGGAATAGGTGAATTTTACGGAATGAAGGTCGATTTCGACGGCACTCTCTGGACACTGCTCCGCGAGGGCGGCGAGGCGGGAGTCGACCGCTATATAGTGCAGTCCGTGGCGACCGTGCCCGAGCAGGTCACGGCGATAAATAATTTCATAGCGGGCTGTGTTGAGCGGTATCCCGAAAAGCTTATCGGGTTCGGCGCGCTCCACCCAGATTTCGCGGATATCGCGGGCGAGACGGAGCGTATCATCTCGCTCGGGTTAAAGGGGATAAAGCTTCACAGCGACTTTCAGCGGTTCAATATCGACGACGAACGCGCGTTTCCGATATATGAGGCGGCGGAGGGCAGATTGCCGATATTGTTCCATATCGGGGATAACAGGTATGATTTTTCATCGCCCGAGCGGCTTTTGAAGGTCGTCAAGCGGTTTCCGAGATTAACGGCCATAGGCGCGCATTTCGCGGGCTGGTCGATGTGGGACAGGGGTGCGGAGCTGTTCGAGCATTCGGGTATCTATGCGGACTGCTCGAGCTCGCTGTACGCGATGACTCCCGAGCACGCTGCCGAGCTGATAAGGAGGATAGGCGCGGACAGGGTCATGTGGGGCACGGATTACCCGATGTGGAGCGCTAAGGACGAGCTGGAGCGGTTCGCCAAGGTTCCCCTCACCGACGAGGAGCGTGGGCTGATACTAAGCGGGAACGCGCTGCGGCTTATCGGGGAAATAAAATAAAAAGGGGCTTTACCTTATGAAGATCAATTGGAACTCGAAATATTTCACGATAGCGGTATATTCGACGATAAGCGTAATAGTGAGCGCAGTCGCGATAATGCTGATATTTAATTTTGAAAAGGTGTCGGAAAAGCTGACGTTTTTCACGACTGTGGCAACGCCGCTGATAATCGGCGTGTTCTGCGCGTATCTGCTCAACCCGCTGATGATGAAGCTGGAGAACGGGCTTTTCGGGAAGTGGGCGGGCTCGGACAGCGCAAAGGTCCGCGGACGTGCGAGAGGGTTCTCGCTGACGCTGACGATGGTGCTTGTGCTGGCTGCTTTGCTGCTGATGATATTGCTCGTTATCCCGCAATTGGTAACGAATATTATCGCGATATTCAACAATATGGACAGCTATATCGCGACAGTGCGCGGATTTATCGAGAAGATATCGGGCGACTATCCGCAGATCGCGGAGTTTCTGGGCAACCCTCTCGACGACTTCAGCAAGTTCATAACGGGCATCTGGAACCAGTATTCAAACGAGCTGCTCGGCTTCGCGGGGAACGTCGCGAACGGTGTGTGGGCGGTAATCGACACGTTGAAGAACGTGTTCATCGGGCTTACGCTGTCGGTGTATCTGCTCGCGAAAAAGGAGATGTTCGTCGGGCAGAGCAAAAAGCTCGTGTTCGCATTCGTCAAGGCTGACAGAGCGCAGCGCTTTCTCGGCGTTTGCAGAGAGGCGAGCAAGAAGTTCCTCGGTTCGATAGTCGGCAAGATAATCGAGGCGTTCATCGTGGCTATGTTCGTGTTTATCGGCTGTACGATAATGCGGATGCCGTATGCGCCGCTTATCGCCGTGATAATGTTCGTGTTCAACCTGATACCGTTTATCGGTCCGTTTATCGGCTGTATACCGTGCTGTCTGTTGCTTTTGCTGTCTGAGAACCCGATCAACGCGCTTTGGTTCGCTATCTTCGAGATGATATTGCAGACGCTGGACGGCAACGTGATAGCGCCGTGGATACTCGGCGATTCAACGGGGCTTCCCGCGGTATGGATACTCATCTCGATCATAATCGGCGGTGGACTTTTCGGTATGCTGGGAATGCTCCTAGGAGTACCCGTCTGCGCGGTAATTTATATGCTGTTCAAGGACTTCGTTGAGAGCAAGCTCCGCAAGCGCAAGCTCCCTCAGCATACAGATCAGTATGTCGGAAGCGTGGACTATATCACCGCGGATTACGTCTACGACGAGTCCGAGACAGAACCGTCTCCCGAGCCCGTGATCACCGCGAAGCTTCCTTTCAGAGAGATGGTGCGGCGCAAGAGGGTTGAGATATCCAAAAAGCACAGAGAAAGGGATAAGGATATTTTTTCCAAGAGAAAGTAAAGATTTGCGTTGACAAATACAGGTAGTGATTTTATGAACTTTTCTGTAAGCGTTATGAAAGGCTTGAACGAGGCTTTGTAATATGAAAAATGAAAAGGAACGGCTCGCACGGTCACGCTCAGCACCGACAATACGGAAGCAAAAAATGACGCGTCGGAGGAAAAACCCATCTTGACAAACGATTAACAATATGCTATAATATATCCGCAAGGAAAAAACAGACCCAAGGGACGCCCGACGGAATGTGCTCTTGCGGATTTTTTACTGACGGCAAAATTTTACATTGAGCCGAAAGAACGCCGAATGAATACACCGCGGTTATACCGCGTTTTCGATGCGTCTTTCGGGGCGCATTTTTTATGCGCCGAGCACCTATCAGGTGCGGGGAAAGGAAGGTAACTATGAAACTGAAGAAAATTTTATCGAGCGTGCTCGCGGCGGCTATGTGCCTTACATTCGCGGCTTGCTCCGACAACGGCTCTGATTCGGGAAACACCGGCTCGGATAACAGCTCGTCCACGTCCGAAAGCAGCTCAACTCCCGAGAGCAGTGCGCCCGAGAGTACGGACAGCACCACCGAGAGCGCTCCCGGGAATACCGAGCCCGACAACGCGCCCGTAAGGGTCGTGGCGCTTAAGGGACCCACGGCGATGGGTATGACCAAGCTGATGAGTGACAGCGAGGGCTCGAATGAATACGATTTTGAGATAGTGGCGGCGGTCGATGAGATATCGCCCATGGTAGCGCAGGGCACGGCTGATATCGTGTGCGTTCCCGCGAACCTCGGCAGCGTGCTGTACAACAAGACCGAGGGCGGTGTTCGGGCACTTGCCGTGAACACTCTCGGAGTGCTGTATATCTGCGAGAACGGCGATACGGTAACGTCCGTTGAGGACTTAAAGGGCAAGACGATATTCGCGTCGGGCAAGGGCGCGACGCCCGAGTACGCGCTCAACTTTATCCTCAAGAGCAACGATATCGACCCCGAAAATGACGTAACTATCGAGTGGAAGAGCGAGCACGCTGAGTGTCTGGCTTCGCTTCTGGCGACCGAAAACAGTGTGGCAATGCTCCCTCAGCCGTTCGTTACCACCGCGCAGACCAAGAACGAGGGCGTTCGCGTTGCGCTCGATCTTAACGACGAATGGGATAAGCTCGGCGTAGACAGCTCGCTGCTTACGGGTATTGTTATCGCGCGCAAGGAGTTCGCAGAGAATTACCCCGGGTTGGTCAACGAGTTCCTGAGCCGCTATCTCGCGTCTGTCGATTTCGTGAACAATAACGTAGACGAGGCGGCAGAGCTTGTCGAAAAGTACGATATAGTGCCTGCGGCGGTCGCGAAAAAGGCGATACCCGAGTGCAATATCGTGTGCATAACGGGCGCGGAGATGAAGACCAAGCTCGGCGGATATTTGCAGGTACTTTTCGATAACGCGCCGCAGTCGGTAGGCGGAAAAGTCCCCGCGGATGATTTCTATTACGCGTATGAATTTCCCGGATAATGACTAAAGTAAAAAAAGCTCTCATTACCGCGGCGGGTATACTGTTCTGGCTAATCATCTGGCAAATTATCGCCGTAAGGCTTAACAGCAAAATATTGCTTGTGTCGCCTGTTGAGGTCGTGAAACGGCTCGCGGAGCTTGTTCCGACGGGCGAATTCTGGCGGAGTGTGCTGTTCTCCGCGGGGAGGATACTGCTCGGTTTCGCTCTCGGACTTACCTGCGGCTGTCTGCTTGCGCTGGCGGCGGGGAAAATAAAGGTCGTGAGGATACTGTTTTCACCGCTTATCAGCGCTATGAAGTCGATACCCGTCGCGTCGTTCACGATACTGGCGCTGATATGGATAGGGTCTAAAAATCTGTCGGTGCTGGTATCGTTTCTGATATGCGTGCCGATAGTGTGCGCGAATATGCTTGAGGGTATCGACAGCCTTGACCCTAAGCTAAAGGAGATGTCGAGGGTGTTTAAGATACCCGTCGGCAGGCGTTTTATCGGCGTTTATCTGTCGCAGCTGCTGCCGTATTTTCGGTCGGCGTCGCGGCTTGCGATAGGACTGTGCTGGAAGTCCGGAGCTGCTGCGGAGGTCATCGGCATACCCGACGGTTCGATCGGCGAAAAGCTGTTTGAGGCCAAGGTGTATCTCGAAACGGCGGACTTATTCGCGTGGACGCTGGCTGTCATACTGCTGAGCTGGCTCTGCGAAAAGGTATTCGTGACGCTTATAGGGTTGCTGCAGCGCCGCGTGGAACGTATGTGAGGTCGTGTTATGTTAAAAGCTGCAAACATCACAAAAAAATTCGGCGAAAACACTGTACTGAATAATTTCTCCCGTGAGTTCGCCGACTGCAAGGTGACAGCCGTTCTCGGCAAGTCGGGCTGCGGCAAGAGCACTCTGCTGAACGTTCTTATGGGGCTTATCGCTCCAGACAGCGGCGAAGTCCTGCGCGGCGAAAACGAGCGGATAAGCGCGGTGTTCCAAGAGGACAGGCTTTGCGAGAACCTCACTGCGAGCGCCAACATAAGGCTCGTGACGGGCAAGCGTTACACCCGTGAACGGATAGCCGCCGAGCTTGCGGAGGTCGGTCTCGCGGATTGCGCCGATAAGCCCGTCCGCGAGCTGTCTGGCGGAATGAAACGCCGCACGGCGCTGCTCCGCGCACTGCTCGCCGAATATGACGTGCTGTTCCTCGACGAGCCGTTTAAGGGTCTCGACGCGGACACCAAACGGATAGTTTTCGACTATTGCAAACGGAAGACAGCCGGTAAGACGGTCGTGTTCGTCACTCATGACAAGGACGAGTGCGCGGCGCTCGCCGATGAGATAATAGAGCTTGGGAAGTGATTTTCCTTGATCGGGAAGGGTGACTGTAAAGTCGGCTTTCCCGATTTTTTATTTGTATCGGCTGACCAGCCGCTGTTTTACATCTTCCATATTGAACAAGCTGCCGCGAGGCTTTTTCACGCTGTCCTCGTCAAGCCACTTGGCAATGGTCTTAAGATCGTCGAAGCTGCCCGTTATGCCCTTTGACTCTTTCCATTGAAATAGCTTGCGTTCATAGCAGATTACGTTTTCAATGCCGTATTGCTTTGTAAGAGCGTCTCTTGTAATTGAAGAATCAAAGGAATTAAAAGAGGGGGAGGGCGTTTCTTCCCTTTCTTTTTCTTTTATTTCTATTTTATTTTCTTTTTCTTCCCTTCTATTTCTGTTGTTGACGGGCGTGTTGGATTGATTGTTGGCAAGGTTGTCGGCAGGATTGTTGCTCTCGTCATCGGGAATGTCGTCAAGTACTGTTATTATGCTGAATTTCGAGGTCGTGTTGATTGTTATGGTGTTTGTTGATTTCAGATGGGAGAGTGCGGTGCGTGTTTGTTGAACGGATAGTTGGCAGCGCTCGGCAAGCTTACCGATACTTGTTATGAACTGCCCTCTTTTCAGTGTTGACCCGTTGTACTCGAAGTCATTCCAAGCCGCATTGATAAGCAGTTCTATGTACACCCTCAGTGTGCCGTTGTGGTTGTACCAAGGCTTGTTGGTAACATCTCTCGGCAGCTTTACAAATCCTTTGTTGTTCATTGTGTTGCTCCTTTCAGATTGTTTTCATCTATAAGATAACACTTAAACAACTGCAAATTACTGCACTATTCTTTGTGCGTTCTGCCCGAAGAATTCTGCGTTTTTAACTTATCATTGCCATGATGGTAATGACGTTTCGCAGAGGTGCCGGCAAAGCCTACACCTCTGCGAAACCGCTAAAAGCCGCGCGTTTTCACTTCCCGAAAAAATATAAAATTTTTTTAAAAAAGGTATTGACAAATATGTAATGGTGTGGTATATTGTATATATGAGATATATACAATGACAACAAGATTGACCTTGACGTATCTCAAACCGGTAAATCTTTGCAAAGGAACGCCGCAGACACCGCTTCGGAAGTGCACAGCCGAGCGGAATAAGCGGCGGGGACATGTGTCCCGAGGGGTACTTTATGAATATTATAATCACGAATTCGGGCGGAGTGCCGATCTATGAGCAGATCGCGGCGCAGGTCAAGGGCTTGATACTCGGCGGCGAGCTGCACGAGGGCGACGCTCTGCCGTCAATGAGAGCGCTCGCGCAGGATTTGCGCGTAAGCGTCATCACCACCAAGCGCGCATATGAGATACTTGAGAGCGAGGGCTTTATCCAGTCGTTCACGGGGCGCGGGAGCTTTGTGTCCGCGGCGGATCCCGAGATGATGCGCGAAAATAATCTGCGTGAGATCGAGGATCATCTCGGCAAAGCTGCCGACATCGCCAAGCAGAGCGGCGTTACCAAGGAGGAGCTTACGGAGATACTGTCGATGTTTTACAGCGAGTAAGCGTGACGGGGCGCGACAAAAAACTCTCATCAACGCTTAAAACTACCGCAAAGCGCGAACACGCTGCGTACCGAAAACAGCTTTATCAGGAGGCTAACAATTATGGAGAATTGTATAGAGGTTAAGAATATAACGCGGACATATCCGCAGTTCAGCTTGAAGAACGTGACGTTCAGCGTGCCGTGCGGGTCGGTGGTCGGCTTTATCGGCGAGAACGGCGCGGGCAAGTCGACGACGATAAGGGCGATACTCGGGCTGCTGAAAAAGGGCGAGGGGAGCATTACCGTGCTCGGCGAGAACGCCGATGAGCTGTCGCCCGCGACAAAGGAAAAGATCGGTGTGGTGTTCGACGGGCTGTCGTTCCCCGAGAACCTCACGGTCAAGCAGCTTGACAAGGTAATGAGCGGTATCTACAAGACATGGAACAGCGAGCGCTTTTTCGGGTATATGGCGAAGTTCGAGCTGCCGCTGGGCAAAACGTTCAAGAGCTTTTCACGCGGAATGGTGATGAGGCTGTCGATAGCGGCGGCGCTGTCGCACGATACGCAGCTGCTGATACTCGACGAGCCGACGAGCGGTCTCGATCCCGTAATGCGCTCGGAGATATTGGATATTTTCTTAGAGTTTATGCAGGACGAGAGCCACTCGATACTGATATCGACGCATATCACGAGCGACCTCGAGCATATCGCGGATTATATCTGCTTTATCCACAAGGGCGAGATAATGTTCACCGAGGAGCGCAACGAGATGATGGAGCGCCACCGCATACTCAAGTGTACCGACGAGCAGCTGAACTCTATCGACAAGGCTGATATTATCGGAGTGCGCAGAGGAAGATTTCAGAATGAGGTATTGACGACAAACGCGCATAAATACCCCGATATCCCCGCCGACGCGCCGAGTATCGAGGAAATTATGGTGTTTTACGTAAAGGACTAAGTTTCGGCTTCGCCGAAACCCTCTGCGTTTTTTGCTTTGAATTGCCCTAATGGCAATTCAATTTCACGCTTCGCGTGAAACCGCAAAAAGCCGCGTGCTGGCGCAACTCTAAATGTGGTTTTTAATAAGGAGTGAATACAAGTGAAAGGTATATTATATGGCAATTTCTTGCTTAACAAAAAATGGTTCATAGCGGCGGGGATAGCGGCGGTACTCGGGACAGCGTTTTGCGCGTTCTTCGTTAGCTTAGTGCCCGACGAAGCGGGTGTAGTGGCAACGGTGTTACAGCTCGTGGTTATCGCGATAATTATGGAGTGGCCGGGGCGAAATCTCGAGGCGAACATCAAGTGCAGATTTACGGATATTACGCTCGCGGGCGGGATAACAAAGAGCACGTTCGTGACGTCGGAGCTGCTGAAAAACGTTATATCCATAGGGATAGGTCTGGTGATGTGCATGGTAATGCAGCTTGCGATGAGCGTGTTTGACAAAAGCTTCTTCACGCTCGAAACGGTGAAGCTGATAGCGGTGATGGCGGTGACTATGGGCGCGTTAGAGTGGACGGCCAGTCCGCTTGTTATCCACTTTAAGAGCGCGGAAAAAGCGGGGCTGTTAATGGGTTTGATATTCGGCTTCGGGCTTGTGCTGACGATGATAACTTTCTGCACAATATTCACCGAAGAAAAGGAAACGTTCGTGAGCGGATTTTTCAGTCTGCTTTCGGGCAATTGGCTGCCGCTTATCATAGTCGGTATCTCCGCAGCGATATACGTTATTTTCTACTTCGTTTTACTGTCGAGGGTAAAGAGGGGAGATGTGTGCTGATGAAGGGACTGGTGTTAAAGGACCTCTTCGGTGTGAGATTTCAGGTGCTTGGCGCGCTTGCGTTAATGCTGTTTCCGTCGCTTATGCTTATACTTATGGGCGGCGGAATGTCGACCAACGAGAGGGCAGATCTTACCGAGATATCCGTGTTGTTGTACGGTATCGTAAATTACGTTTCGATAACCCTATGCTCGTCTTTTTTCGTGAACACTCTCGGCTATGACGAGCGGAGCGGCTGGTCGAAAATTCAGCGCACCATGCCGCTTTCGGGCGGAAAAATCATCGGCGCGAAGTTTCTCTCAATGGGCTTGGTGCTGGCGGCGCTGACCTCGTTATCGCTTATTATCAACGTGATAAACGCGCTTCTCTTTAAGATACCGCTTGAGCCTATGATAACCATGCCGCTGTGTATGTGCATGGTGCAGGCGATAGCTCTCTCGCCGACGTTCACGCTCGGCTACCGCTTCGGCGCAAAGACGACCTCGGCGGCGTATATCGGCTTTATGGTGCTGCTTGTGGCTGCGATGATAGCGGTGGTGTTTATGCTGTTTATGGGCGATATCGGAATAACGGCGCTCAGAATTATCTCCTACGCGGGACTTCCCGCGCTTACGGCGGCGGTCGTGGCGGTGAGCTGGGTCACGGGGAAAAGGACGGTAAATGTTGACATATGATCGAAAGTGTGATATAATATCCACGGGTGATTATATGGATTTTCTTGTCGGCGGCGCAATGGTCGTTATTATAATGCTGTGCATAGGTTTCGGCTGGAGCGATATCGCGGTGCTCGGGTTTACGGTGGTGGGTGCGCTGATAGTGCTTATCGGCGTATTTTTCGCGGCGTGCCTGGTAATGCTGGCGATGTCAAAGCGGAGAACGGCTGTGTTCACGGAGTTCAGCGAGGAGAGGCGGTTTCCGTGCGCGGTGTACAGGATTGAAGGCGCGGACGTGCCGAATATGTTCCCGTGCGAGATGATCATGCGCGGCAGGCTGTACGTTCCCGATAAGGAGATAAAGGTGCTGTACTGCCGTCCGTTCCGTTCGGCTATCGACAATAACGCGCTGCTTACGATAATTTTCGGGAGTGTTATATTTATCCCGTCGGCGGTGTTCGCGGTCATGAAGATGATCGAGATCGTTGGGGAGATGATAATGTTAAGGTAGAAAAGATGTGACTGCAATGGCGGTATATATCATAATCGGTGCGTGCTTTCTGTGCTTTTTACCTGCGCTTATGAAAAAGGTCGGGAAATGATAACGGCGGTGATGCCGCATAAATAAATTACGGCGGGGGCGTAATGCTCCCGCCGGTTTTTTGCGCTAAAGCTACAAGCAAAAGAACAGCCGCTTAAGCGGCTGCTCGTGAATAAGATGCGGTTGCCAGATCTTTCAATGCGCCTTCAGGCGCAAGCCGGTACCAGGCGCTTGAAGCGCCAGTGCAAACCACGCGTTTCACGCGTGGTTATGATTTGTGTAGGTGATTTCCCTTCAACATCACGAACAATAAGCCAAGTGCAACGCTGCTGTATACGATATGTCCTTATCATGGATCATGGCTGTGCGGAGTTATCGAGGTTTGTTCACTTTCCGGAGTCATGCGTGGCAAGACTGCATTAAGCATATGGTTTGTTGAGGATTTTACGCAAAATTTATTTTTCCCCTTGACAAATCGTAAAAGATGTAGTATAATGCAAACATACCGTTAGTATGTAAACGAGGTGAACACTGAATTGGCACGAAACAAATATCCCGAAGAGACCGTGAACCTTATTCTTGAAACGGCAATGAAGCTGTTTGCGGAAAAGGGCTACGAGCACACCTCGATACAGGATATCATCAATAATCTCGGCGGCTTGAGCAAGGGCGCGATCTATCATCATTTCCGCTCTAAAGAGGATATACTCGACGCGGTTACCACTAAAATGTCGGAGCAGTCCAACAAAATGCTGTTTGAAATTCAGAACTGCCCCGGGCTTACCGGGAAAGAAAAGCTCAGAAAGCTGCTTGTCGAATCGTTGAACCGTTCCGTGCATGATGAGATATTTGCCGCCGCGCCGAATATCGGAGACAGCCCCGCGCTCGTTTTCAGCATTCTTCGCGGAACAATCGACTATACCGCGCCCGTGTATGTTCTTCCTATAATCGAGCAGGGAATAGCAGACGGCTCTATACAAACGGAATACCCAAAAGAGCTCGCGGAGCTTGTATTGCTTGTCGGCAACATATGGCTTGACCCGATGATCTTTGACGACGATCCCGAAGGCATATACAGAAAGTGCAAAATGTACGATCAAATGCTGCGCGCATTCGGGCTGGATATTCTTGATGAAAGCGTGTTTGAGCGTCTGCGGAGCCTTACCGAGGTCTACCGTAAAAACAAATGATCGGCTGATTTTTCTGCCCGAAAACGGGCAGTTAAATTTTAAATCTATACATACCGACGGTTGGTATCATAGAAAGGAGATCGTTATGGAAATGATCGTAAACGCACAGAATCTGTGCAAAAGCTTCAATGAAAAGAATGTGCTGCAAAATTGCAGTCTGCGTCTTTTCAAGGGTGAAATTTACAGCATACTCGGAGTAAACGGCGCGGGTAAAACCACGCTTATGAAGCTGCTGCTCGGTTTACAAAAGCCCGACAGCGGCACGATCATTGTGTTAGGGGAAAACGCCGCAGAGTCGAACCGATATCTGAACGACGTAGGAAGTATGATCGAAACGCCCGTCTTTTATGAGCATTTAAGCGCCGCCGAAAATCTGGAGATACACTTGTCGTATTTGCAAAAGCAAGCCGATATTTCAAAGGTGCTTGAACGGGTCGAACTGCCGTTCGGCGAAAGCAAGCCTGTTTCACGGTACTCTCTCGGTATGCGCCAGCGGCTTGGGATCGCTCGCGCTATAATACATAACCCAAGGCTGCTGATACTTGACGAGCCGCTGAACGGGCTTGATCCGGTAGCGATAGCCGAAATGCGGGAGCTGCTCCGGCGTCTGACCTCGGAGGGCGTGACCATACTGCTTTCGAGCCACATAATTTCGGACGTTGTGAGCGTTTCCGACAGGATCGGAGTGATTACCGGAGGAGGTGTTTCAAGCGAATTTTCCGTTCACGAAAAAAAGCTTATGTTTAACAGTGAATCAGGTCTTGAAGAATATATAGTTGATCTTATGAGGAGGAACTGAAATGAATTTGATCAAAATGGAGTTTAAAAAAACAAACTTTAAAGCGTATTTTAAAGCCGCGCTCGGTGTTTTTGCAGGGATTTTGGCAATGGGGATTCTGTTTCTTTTTATTCCCTATATCGAATACGCGGCTCCAAAGGGCGAGGAACTCTTTCGGGAATGGGACGGTATTCTTATGCTGATCTCGGTACTGCATTTCGTCAGCTTCGGAATACTTGCCGCCGTGATCGCTTCAAAGCTGATAATCGGCGAATACGGAGGAAAAAGCGCTGCGGTGTTCCTTTGCTATCCGATCAACCGAAAGAAAATTCTGAACGCAAAATGCTTGCTAACTTGCGGCTTTATGACCGCAGTAAATTTTTTGAGCTGCTCCGCGGTTATGGCGGCTGTTAGTATTGTTTCCAAAATTGCGGGAGCGGAGCTTGTTAAACCTAACATACCGCTTTTAATATCGATTCCGTGTATCGGTATTTTATCGGGGGTTCTTTCGTCTGTCACGGGGATCGTTTCGGTAACGATCGGTTGGAAAAAACGTTCGGTGCCCGCAGCGATAGTAAGCTCGTTTGTCGCGGGCTGTCTGTTGGCGCAATGCTTTTCAATTTCTTATAAGAATATTCTGACGGTAACGGCAGGGGTCTGCGCCGTTACGGTTGCGGCGTCTTGCTTTGTGTACGGAATTCTCGCTAAGAGCATTGACAAATTGGAGGTCTGATAATGAATAATTTATTCAAACGTGATTTCACATTGGTGGTCATCGGGCAGGTGATATCTCTTTTCGGAAACGCGATACTGCGTTTTGCGCTGCCGTTGTATCTGCTGAGAGAAACCGCTTCGTCGTCGCTTTTCGGAGCGGTGACGGCTTGCTCGTTTATCCCGATGATCATTTTTTCGCTGCTTGGCGGGGTGATCGCCGACAGAAAAAACAAGCGTAATATTATGGTCGTGCTGGACTTTACGACGGCGGCGGTCATTGCGCTGTTCTACATAGCGCTCGGAAAAATTCCGCTTGTGCCGCTTATGATCTCCGCGCTTATGATTTTATACGGCATTTCGGGCGCGTATCAGCCGGCGGTTCAGGCAAGCATACCGCTGCTGACGGATAAGGAAACGCTAATGAAAGGCAACGCGGTTATCAATATGGTGAGCACGCTTTCGGGGTTGCTCGGACCGATAATCGGCGGTGTGCTGTTCGGTTCGTTCGGGATATTGCCCATACTTTTTATCGGTATCGGCTGCTTTGTTTTTTCGGCGGTAATGGAGATATTCATACATATTCCATATGAAAAAAGCGAGGATAATAAAAGCGTTTTCAAAGCGGCAGGCTCCGATCTTCGCGAGTGCTTTTTGTTTATAAAAAACGAAAAGCCGATCTTCTTCTCGGTTCTCGGCATTCTCGCGTTGTTCAACCTTATCCTTTCGGCGGCAATGGTGGTCGGTATTCCCGTAACGGTGGTGCAAGCGCTCGGAATGTCCGACACCGCGCTTGGGCTCACCGAAGCGGCAATGGGGCTTGGCGGACTCGCTGGCGGAATTATCGCGGGAGCGGCGGCGCAGAAAATGCGTCTGAAAAACGGATATATTACGCTTGTTATATGCTCTCTCATGGCGCTGCTGATGGGGATAGCGCTGCTTGACGCAGTGCCGCCGATCATAGGATATATCATAATAACCGCCGCGAGCTTTGGCGCGATGTGCACCTCGACAATGTTCACCGTAACTCTGTTCACCGCCGTCCAGCAGCAGACCCCGCCGCTTCTTCTCGGGAAAATAATGGCGGTTATAATCGCGGTATCAAGCTGCTCGCAGCCGTTGGGTCAGGCGGTTTACGGGGTTCTGTTCGACGTGCTTTCCGAACTTCCTTATGCGGTAATGATAGGCGCGGCGGCGGTCTCTTTGGCAGTCGCGCTGTGCTCAAAGAAAATATTCGCGCGGTTAGAGAGTTCAAGTCAAGAATAGTTGAAAAAATAGGATTTGGGGGAAATTTCTTTTGCTTGACAATCTTGATATTCTACGAAATATCCTTTTGCCCGTATTTCCAAAACGCCGCGCCTATCCCGATAACGGTCATAACAATTCCGACCGCGAGATACTTAATTTCAATTTGTCCGTCTGCGATAATATCCGCGCTGTCGGTGTAGCCGAACGGAGTGATGTATTTCAGAAATTCCGCGCTTTCGGTGAGGTTCGCGATTATATTCAGAAAGTAGAATGCCGCAGCAAGTCCCAACCCCAAGCCAAGACCGCCCCTGCCGATAAACGCTGATAATCCAAAGCATATCGCGGCGATCTCGATCTGCATGATGAGATATGCCGCAAACATCAGCGCAATCGGTTTTGTCTCCGGTGATTCGCCGATAATTATTGCGGATAACGCGGTAACTCCGACAGACGCCGCGTTCAAAATAATTATCTGCACGATCACAGAAAAAAGCTTCTGCGCTATAACGCTTTGTCTGCTTACGGGGTGAGTGAGGAGAAATTCGGCGGTGTGCTCGCGTTCCTCTTTGAATAGCGCCGAAATTCCCGTCAGCGCCGCAAAGAACGCACCGCCCAACCCCAAAACGTTTCCGCACTCCACTCCGAAAAATCCGATAAACTCGCCGAAGTTTATCTTGTCCATTCCGAACGCCGCGGAAAATCCGCCCATATTCGCGAACGCCTCGCCAATGCCGTCCATCTGCTTGGACATTTCGGGATAAATGAGAATACAAACGCCCAGCATAAACGCTATCACCGCCGTCCATATAATCAGAGAATTGCGCCCCTGCCGCATTTCGTGTTTAAGAATTGTCATTTTTACCCTCCGCATAATAGTGCATAAATATTTCTTCAAGATCGGGTTCGGTAATTCCTATATCTGTTATCGGCAGCAGGGCGAGAGCGTTCAGCAATTCGCGCGGTTTACCGCCGTACAGGAATTTAACGGTACCGCCGTCAACTTCAACTTTGCCTATCCCGTCCAGCTTCGGCGGTTCGGAGATCCCCGACAGCGTGACCTTTTTCGCGTTGGTGTGTACGAGATTTTCCACGTGGTCGCAGACCAGCAGTCTCCCCTCGCGGATAACCGCGGCGCGCTTGCAGTACTTCTGTATCTCGGAGAGAATATGAGAGGACAGAAATATAGTCGCGCCCTCGGAATTCCGTTCCTGCAATATCGCGTAGAATTCGCGCTGCATAAGCGGGTCGAGACCGCTTGTCGGTTCGTCAAGAATGCACAGCCGCGGATTATGCTGCAAGGCGCAGACGATTGAGACCTTTTTTCGGTTGCCGAGCGAAAGCTCGGATATTTTTTTGTTTATGTCCAACTCCAGCCTTTCGCAGAGCCGCGAGGCTTCCTTTGCGCAGTTACGCTTTCTTAATTCGGCTGAGTATTTTATGACCTCGCGGACTTTCATTCCGTGATAGAAATTCACTTCGGACGGCATATAGCCTATATCGGCGAGAACGTCCGTTTTCCCCGCGTCCTTGCCGAAAATTTTCGCATCTCCGCTCGTTTGGGAAATCAGCCCCGTGAGTATTCGGATAGTGGTGCTTTTCCCCGCGCCGTTAGGGCCGATAAACCCGAAGAAGTCGCCCTCGGCTACGGTCAGGTCAATATCGTTTATGCCGCGCGACTTGCCGTAAAATTTCGTCAGCGATACTGTTTCGATAGCGTTCATTTTTCGTCCCCCTTTTTCAGATAGACCTTCTTCCAGAAATTCAGCATATCCTTGAAATCCTTTTCGAGCTTTTGAACGTCCAAGTCAACAGGATGACCGCAGTCATCCGCCCATTGAAATATTTCCCAGAGATAACCTTCGGAGGCGAGATACATTTCACGGTACATCATGTTGAGATCAAAGCCCTCTACGAAATCGTTCGGGTCGACACGCGCCAGAGCGTCCTGAGCCTTTATGTCGAAATATTCCCGATAGCTGTCGTGTATTGCCGAATTTACCTCGGGGTGCTTCTCGTAGAATGCCTTGATGACAAACGCGGTCATGCAGCGGTATTTCGTCATCATGTGAATCTTCGCCCGCATACCGCGTTCCATCATCTCGAACAAATCGGTCGGCTCGTAGCATCCATATTCGGTAAGGTACTCCATGGTGATTTTACAGGCTTTATCCCATAGAAAAAGATACAGCTCGCGTTTATTGTGAAAGTAGTGAAACAGCAGCGACTTGCTTATTCCCGCACAGTCGGCGATCTCGTTCATAGGGCTTTTCTTGTAGGAGTTCTGCGAGAACACGCGAAAGCCCGCATTGATTATTTTCTGCTGCTTTTCCTCGGGCAGCGAATAGAATTTCTCGTTCATATTTCACCTATTATTAAAATCTTGTTGTCCATATCGGTCAATTATATTATAAACCCGTTGACCGTTTTTGAGAAGACCTCTTTGCAAAAATTTATTTTAGGGCGCCTCTAAAAACCCAATCAAATTCTCGATTTTTTGTCTGATCAAGCCGG
>CAJUMS010000040.1 GCA_910587465.1 uncultured Oscillospiraceae bacterium | reverse complement strand
TTATTATATCATATTTTCTCTCGGTTGTCTATATCTTGGTTAGAGATTAGTATAATTCCGACGTTCATTTTATTGAAGAAAATGTTTAATAATCAAGCCCGAGAGCAGCTGTTCTCGGGCTTTTTCGTCAAATATATTCGCTTACGGCGCTTTGGAGAAGCTCTTGAAGCTCCTCGTCCATGTACTCGTAATCGTCGTCAATATTAAGGCAGATAACCTTTTTACCGCAGACGATATCGGGATATTTTTCCTTAATTCTCCGCACGTGCTTTTTCTCCATACAGAAAATAATATCCGCCCAGCCGAGAAGTCCCGACATTACCCTAACTCTGGAATTGTTTTCCGTTCCCGCGGAACGCGCGGAGTGTCCGTTATAACCGTCAAATATCTTCTCGGCGGTAAGACTTCGCCGCTTGTTTTGGCTGCACAAGAAAAGCAAATGCATTATAACCCCTTTGCGTCCGTGAGCGTAATGCCGTTTGCGCCGAGCGGTATCTCATGATCGAGACCGACGAATTTGCCGCCCTCCTGCCACAATACCTCCTTGACGAAGTTGTATTTCTCGGTATCCCATGTGGTGAAATCATCCAGAACAAGACCGCCCGTATCGCCCGAATTCGCGTTGTAGCACCAGAACGTGTGGTTGAGGTGATACTCCTTTATCAGCTTACGCATACAGGTCATCCACGTGAGATTGGGCTCACGCATAAAGCCGCCCCATTCACCGATAAGCAGCGGCGCGGTGTTGTCCTTGTGAATGTACAGCCAGTTGTCCTGCCAGCAATCGCGGATAAGACTGTCGTAATTATAGCCGCCTTGGAACCACGGCTGCTCGTAAACGGTAGGTCCGTAATCGTGCGGCGAGTAGACCAATTTATTCTGATACTGACCGAGGTCAACGGGATAATCCTTAACGCCGCGCAGATTGCCGCCCCACCAGTTGAAGTAGTAGTCCGCGGAATTAGTTGAGGAATAATCGCCGTTTTTCTTGGAATAAATTTCCGTGCCCTCGACCATTATCAGCAGATTGGGATTTTTGGCAAGTACTTTTTTCGCGGCGGTCTCGGCGGTGTATTTCCAGTTGTTCTTGTCGGTGGAGTTGT
The DNA here is from genome assembly GCA_910587465.1 of uncultured Oscillospiraceae bacterium. Taxonomy (GTDB): domain Bacteria; phylum Bacillota; class Clostridia; order Oscillospirales; family Ruminococcaceae; genus CAG-115. Next base: position 22,707 of record CAJUMS010000040.1, on the reverse strand, counting down.
TCCATATCGCGGCGGAGCTGCCCTCGTTGGGCTTGCCGTGCGGCTCGTTCTTGATATCAAGCGCGATTATAGTGTCGTTGTCCTTGTAGCGGTCGGCTATCCACTCCAGCGCGTGATAGTAATCGTCGACCGATACCTTGTCGGTATACCAGAGATTGACGTTATGACCCATTGCGTTGGTCTCGGCGCAGTGGATATCGGGCATTACCTTAAGTCCGTTTTCCTCGGCGAGCTTGAGGAAGTAGTCGAAAATTTGCAGGCTATTCATATCGTTGAGCTCGGGATTAGAGGCGTTATTGTAGTTGGCTTTCGGATACTCGCCGCGCGACCACTGATTGAGCAGCTCCGCGGATATCGGCACACGTATCAGATTAAACCCGTGGTCGGCGATACCCTTTACCGCGCTGCGAAGATTGCTGTTCCACAAACCATCGAACGTATTCGTTCCCGTATTGTAGCCGAACCAGTTCACGCCTGTCAGCCAGACCTGCTTGCCGTTCTTGTCGAGTATTTTGTTGCCATCGGTATGTAACCAGTCGTCTCCCTGCTTTGACTTGTCGGTACGCTTTAACAGCTCCGCGACAGTTCCCGAGGGCGCGGGAGTATCGGTATTTTTATCGTTGTTCTGGTTGTTATCTTGATTGTTTTGATTATTATTTTGGTTATTATTACTCGGCGCGCTCGACCGTGTTCCGTTGAAGTCCACATTCTCGGGCGGCGTGAACGTTGTCGGACTGTTGTAATTGAACCCGAAATTCACGCTCCCGCCGACGGGGATATCGCCGTTATATTCAACATTGCCGACGGTCACCTTTGTGCCGTTCACGCTGAAATTGCCGTTCCACGAGTTGGATATCTTAAATCCGCTCGGCACGTCAAAGCTCACCGTCCACCCTCCTATATTGCTTGACGAGCTGTTTTTGATAGTCAGCTCGCAGGTTCCGCACTTATTACCGCTCTCCTCCCACGAGTTTCCCGCGCTCCACGAGCACTCAACGCTGCCCGCGGGCTGCTGAGTGCTTGACGAGCTTTGAGAGGCACTGCTTTGCAGTGCTGAGCTGCTTTGTGCCTGCGAACTGCTCTGCGGCACCGAACCGCTCACGGTTGACGAGCTTTCGGCACTGCTTGATGAGGTAGTTGAACTTGTCGAGCCGGAAGTGCTTGAAGTGTTTGTCGAGCTTGACGAGCTGCTTGAAGATGAACTTGTCGGACTTGAATAGCTTGAACTCTCCGATAAGCTTGCGGACGATCTTTCCGAGGAAGTGGACAAGCTGTCGGAACTGCTCCCTGTGCCCAACGTCTCCGAGGTAACGTTCCCCGAGCAGCCCGTACACAACAGCATTACCGACAGAAAAAATGCTGTGGATTTGATAATCAAATTTTTCATAATACGCTCCTTTAACAGGGCTGAAGTTTATTATATTGTAACATATTATACAAAAAATGTCAACAAAAAAGCCATATACAATATATGGCTTTTTTGAGATCTTGACCGTCAGCCGTCCTTAACGTCCTCCTTGGGCATATGATACAACGTCACAAGCGTGATAATACCGATCATAACCGCGCATGCCGTCCAGATTATCGGCTCGGAGATCACCACGCCGAAATACCCGCCTATTTGCTCCACCGTGCTGCCTACCTTGCCGTTCTTGCCGCCGAAAAGCGGTATCATCACCGCCACTGTGACTATCTTCCACAGCATTTCGATAATACTGCATATGATCGGCACAAGACTTCTACCCAAGCCCTGCAGCGCACAACGTAATCCCAGCAATACCGCCAGAGGATAAAAGAATGCTACCGCCCACTTTAAGTACAGCACCGCGGTATCCGCTATTGCCGCGCCGGTCGGAGTGTCCGTATCGGTGACTATCATTCCCACAAGCGCGTGCCCCCCCAGAAAAACCAGAACGACGGCAAGTGTTGCCCACACAAGCATTATCAGCATACAATCCTTTATACCCTTGCGGATACGGGCGTACTTGCCCGCACCGAGGTTTTGCGAGCAATAGGTGATAAGCGTTGCACTGACCGACGAAAACGGCATCATCAGCAGCATCAATATCTTCCGCGCGGCGGTGTGAGCGGTTATCATATCCTCCTTAAAGCCGTTTATACCGTTCTGAAGAATTATCGAGCCTATGTCGATAATCGAATACATAAGCGCCATTCCAAATCCGGCGCTGAGCAGCTCTACGGTGCTCTGCACCGTGAACACGAAGTCCTTTTTCCCGACGAGCAGGAACGGACGGCGCTTTATCAGGTAAACAAGACAAACCGCCGCCGATATCGCCTGCGCCATTACGGTGGCGAGTGCCGCGCCGACTACTCCCATATTAAATACGCACACCGTAAGCAGGTCAAGCAGGATATTCAATATGGTTGAGATAACCAGAATAACCAGCGGTACCACGCTGTCGCCGACCGCGCGGAGAATTCCCGCTTCGAAGTTGTACAACAAGGTCACCACAAGCCCGTATGCCACGATAATAAGATAGCTCCGCGCCTCGGCAAATATAGTCTCCGAAACGTCCAAAGCGTGCAGCAGCGGGTCGATAAACACTGCCATTGCCGCGATTATGAGCACCGTAAGCCCTCCCGCGAACACTGTCATACGCGCGACAGTCCTATGCATTTCGTCATGGTCGCCCGCTCCGAAATGCTTGGCAACGATTATCGCAAAGCCTGTTATAGAGCCGTTTATGATATTGAACATCAGAGAGACTACCGGAGCCGTCGTACCCACTGCGGCAATCGAATTGTTGCCGAGATTCTGTCCTATTATCATTATATCCGCAAGATTGTATGTCTGCTGAAAAATATTGCCTAACAGTATCGGCAGTGCGAAAAGCACTATCAGCTTTATCGGTCTGCCCTTGGTCAAATCCTTCATGTTTAATGGCAAAGCTGCGCTCTGCCCCCTCCCCTCGTACTTGTTTCCGACATTGCAACGATAATTATAACACTTTCATATACGAATTTCAAGAGGATTTCAAAGTTTTTTTAGCGCAGTATTCTTGACTTTTTCCTTATTTTGATGTATAATGAAACAAGTATTGTAAAGGAGCTTGTCCATGGAAAAACTGTTTAAATTCATCAAGGTGTTTTTCGGCGTTATATAGGTACCGGTATTGTTTTTCTTTCATCTCTGAATAGCCGCGTCGTGTGACAACGAGGACGGCGACTGGTTTGTCGCGGTGATACTGATACTTATCCGGCGAATACTGTCCGTGGGCACCTATATTATTTACGATAACCTGTCGAAGCGCTCCGCGATGTGCTCGCGGTATATAGCATTACGGTCTGCAATTCAGATAAGCTGTTTTCCGTCGACCTCGAGTTTTTCGTAACAAAAGGAACACTCAAGCTCGGAGGTCACGCGGCAAGCGCGAGCGTCGACTTTAATGAAAAGCGTATAGACGTCGGCTGGGAGTAAAAATTTCCACTCCCCTATTGCATTTTGGACAAATATGTAGTATAATAAAATTGTGTGGCAATACAACATTTATAATGTTGATTTTTTATTCCGAGGAGGATAAATATGTCTGTAAATCTTCAAAAGGGTCAGAAGGTCGACCTTACAAAGGGCAACGCGGGGCTGAAATCCCTTGTTGTCGGACTGGGCTGGGACGAAGCTCCCAAGAAGTTCTCGCTGTTCAGCAAGCAGGAGGATATCGACTGCGACGCGTCCGCTATCCTTATCACAGAAAGCACGGGCAAGCTCGCGGGTCCTATTGACGTTGTATATTACGGTCAGCTCCAGCACAGAAGCGGCGCGATACGTCACTGCGGAGACAACCTCACGGGCGCGGGCGACGGCGACGACGAGCAGATAATCGTCGAGCTGAACAGAGTTCCCGCCGACTATAACAAGATCGTTTTTGTGGTCACTATCTATCAGGCGAGAGAGCGCAAGCAGCAGTTCGGTATGATCCGCAACGCGTTCATCAGAATAGTTGACGCGGACACGGGCTCGGAGCTATGCAAGTACAATCTCTCCGAAAACTACGAGGGCAAGACCGCTATGATCTTCGGCGAGGTTTACCGCTACAACGGCGAATGGAAGTTCGGCGCTATCGGCGAACCCACCAACGACAACGGCATCGCGGATATCGCGGCGCGTTTCCAGTAAGCATTTCTATACCTTAAGGGAGGAATTATCATGACTAAGAAGATCGTTATTATCTCGGGTATTATCGCTATCGCGGCAATGGCGGCGGCTGCCGTCGCTTACTTTCTGCTTGGCAAAACCGAGCTGCTTGACAAGTGGGATCTCGATATTGACGACGACGAGATCTGATCGTATCTAAACAAATAAATTCACCGCCCCAAGCGGCTTTTTTGAAAGCGCGAGGCTTTGGGCGGTGTTTGGTGTGGGAGAAAACAAATGGCAAAGGACAACAAAACCAACGCTATGCGTATGCTCGACAAACTGAAAATCCCGTACACCTCACATACCTACGAATGTGAGAATTTCGTGGACGGAGTGCAGATAGCGGAGCTTTTGGGCGAGGACACGGCGCTGACGTTCAAAACGCTTGTCACGATTGGCAAGAGCGGGAAATATTTCGTGTTCTGTCTGCCCGTCGACCACGAAATGGACTTGAAGAAATGCGCCCGCGCAGTCGGCGAAAAGGCGCTCACGCCCGTACACGTCAAGGACATTCTCGCCGTGACGGGTTACATACGCGGAGGGTGCTCCCCTCTCGGAATGAAAAAGCCCTACCGCACGGTCATTCACGAAAGCGCACGCGGCTTGGAGCGCATCATAGTCAGCGGCGGAAAACTGGGCTTGCAGCTCGAGCTTACTCCAGACGATCTCATCAAGGCTTGCTCGGGGGAGTTTGCGGATATCGCGGCGGAATAAATTGTTAATTCAACATTAAAGGAGACCATTATGATAAAAGAACTGACCGAAAAACTTATCAATAATATATCCCGCGCCGTACGCGGAAAGAACGGGCAGATCAAACTCGTATGCGCGGCGATGTTCGCGGGAGGGCACGTCCTGCTCGAGGATGTACCCGGAACGGGAAAAACCCTGCTCGCGCGGTCTCTGGCGAAGTCCGTCGACGGCGATTTCAGACGTATCCAGTTCACTCCCGACCTGCTGCCGTCCGATATCACGGGTATTAACTTCTACAATACTAAAGAGCAGGAATTTGTGCTGCGGCGCGGTCCCGTATTCACGAATATCCTCCTCGCCGACGAAATCAACCGCGCTACACCGAGAACACAGTCGGCGCTGCTGGAATGCATGGAGGAGCGGCAGACCACTATCGACGGCGAGACCTTGAAGCTCGAAACGCCGTTTTTCGTTATCGCGACACAGAACCCCACCGAAATTCAGGGAACATATCCCCTGCCCGAGGCTCAGCTCGACCGTTTTATGATACGTCTCGCACTCGGCTACCCCGACAGGGACGAGGAGATCAAGGTAATAGGCGGCGCGGCGTCGTTCGGCGCGGAGGAAAAGCTGACGGCAGTCTGCACGGGCGCGGATATCCTCACGGCGCAGAACGACGTTAACGACTGTAAGGCGGGCGAGGCGGTGTGCGGCTACATCGCCGATATCGCGACGGCTACGCGCAGACACGCTGGCGTAAGACTTGGCCTGTCAACACGCGGCGCGGCGGCGCTCAAGCGTATGAGCTGCGCGCTCGCAATGATAGACGGGCGTGATTACGCAATGCCGCAGGATGTTCTGGAGTCAGCTCCCTACGTTATCCCGCACCGTCTGATATACAAGGGCTATTCGCAGGACAGCGTTAAAACGGACGTTCTCAAACAGATACTGGAAAGTGTGCCGGTACCTACGGAAAACGCGTAAAACATAGCATCAGGAGAATAATATGGAGCTTATAGCAATGGCGCTTATCGTCGCGGCTATCATTGTGGGGCAGTATATTCTGTACGAGAAAACGGGGCTGAAAAAGGTCTTTTACAAGCTATCGATAAGCACTCCCGAGGCGTTTGAGAACGACACTATCGAGATAGTCGAGGAGATAGAAAACGCGAAATGGCTGCCGCTGGTGTGGGTGCGCAGCGAGATAAGCTGCTCGCCGTGGCTGACGTTCAAGGGGCAGACCTTGGTTCGCAACGAGCTGGACGAGCAGCGCGGACTGATTTCGGGCATTTTCGTGCTGCGCGGCTACCGCAAGTGCCGCCGCGTTTGGATGGTGAAATGCGAAAAGCGCGGCATAATGACGATAGACAATGTTATAATCACCGCCAGCGACCTGTTCGGACTTTCGAAAAGGGCTATGGTGCTCGAGGTAACGGACACGGTGCGAGTGCTGCCCACACCTGCCGAAATGGAAACGGGTGAGCTTTCGGGTGACCTGTTTATCGGCAATATGCAGGTGCGGCGCTTTGTGCTGCCCGACCCGTTTATGATAAGCGGTGCGAGGGAGTACACGGGGCGCGAGCCAATGAACCGAATACACTGGCTTCAGACTGCGCGGACCGGCAATTTAATGGCATACAAGAACGAATTCACAACCGAACGCCGAATTCTGATAATTCTCAATATGCAGCGCAGCGTGAGCGCTTACGGTCAGCCTATGAACCTTTCGATACTCGAAACGCAGATAAAGGCGGCGGCGTTTGCTCTTGACTACTGCTCAAGGGTGAGCGCGGAGTGCGCGCTTGCAGCGAACACTGCCGAAAGGCTGTACGTTTCCCCGAACAGCGGCTACGCGCACATTATGAATGCGCTGCGGCAGCTCGCGGAGCTTGAAAACATCTGCGGCGAACACCTTGACGATATGATGGTGTCGCTTGACTACAATGAATTCACGGATATAATTCTGATAACCTCATGTATTACCGAACAGACCTGCGAAATACTGGAGGGGCTGTCGGGCAGAGGCAAGTGCTGTAAGGTGTTCACGGCGGGGCTCAGCGAGGACGAGAATATGCTCCCCCCGACCTGTGAGGCGGTGCATATCCCGCGCGGCAATTTTCGTGAGGTGAGATAATGGATAAGACAATGGACAGTCCGAAAATTCTGCTTGCGGCGGCGATTTTCGGGCAGTTTCTGGCGCTGCTGCCGTTTGCGGTCGCATTCTGCGGCTTGGGAATAAAACGCTATGAGCCGTGGGTGTACTTCGCGGTGTACGCCGTGTGGGCGGTATTTTACGCAGCGGGTTTTTTCTGCGGAAGGCTCGCGCACGAGCTCGAATTGAGCGGGAAACCCTCGCGGAAGGCTCAGCCCGCGGTAATGTTTATTTCGAGAGCGGCGGTGCTGGTACCCGTGGCATTGTTTATCGCAGTGATCATAATCACAAAAATAAGCGGCATGGCGCTCTTTTATGTACTCCCGGGCGGAATTATAGCGTTTTTCGGCGCGCACGGCAGCGAGGGTAATGGCTATACCGATAAATTTTCACGCGGCTGGTTCGCGCTGTATTTCGTTTCGGGACTTATCGCGGCGATGCTGTTGTGGTCATCGCACGAGGAGAAGCTCGCCGCGGACGGGATATCTCAGATATGTATCGGATTTGCGATAATGATCCTGCTGTCCGCGCTGCTCGCCAATCAGACCAATATCGACCTCTGCACAAAGCAGCGAGCGGGAGGAAAGTCGGTGCTCCCGTGTGGTCTGCGGCGGTACAATGCCGTATTGATAAGCGTCATCTGCTCTGTGACTATCGGGCTGTTTCTGTTCGCCAAGCCCCTGGCAGGACTTATCAAGCAGTTTATCGCGATGATAATACGAGGTTTTCTCGCCGTTATGGAGGCGCTTAGCAGCTGTGTGTGGACAGAGCCCGAGGACATCGTTCCAGACAGCTCCGCGAACGCGGGCGAGCTGCCATCGGGGTATGCGGGCACGCTTGCGAATATCGCATTTTTTCTGCTCATTATCGGTATGCTCGCCGTACTTTTCAAGCTCAGAAAACACATATGGAGCCTTATCAAGTCGGTGTTCGAGCCGCTTTTCAGAGCGAAAACTCCGCCCTCGGATATCCCGTTTTATGACGAGATTCTGATGAGCGACGCAAGAGGTCTCACTTCGAGAACGCGGCGGCGCGTTGAGCGCGAGCTTGCGCGGCAGTACAGGCGCGAGAGCGATCCCACGCTGAAGTACCGTTACGGCTACGCGCTGTTTCTGGTGCGGCTCGGAAAAACGGATAAGCCGCCCTTCCCCGCCGACACGACCAGCGTGCACCGCGAAAAGGGCGAAAGCGCATTCGAGAAGGACCTCGGCGAGCTTTCGGGAGTATACAACAGAGTGCGCTACGGCGATACCGCGCCGACCGCCGAGGAACTTATCAAACAGGAAAAATTATTGACGGAGATAAAGTGAGGACTTATGGAGATACGATATACGGATAAACGTGATTTTACCGAAAAGCAAGCCGAGGATCTGTTTTTATCGGTTGACTGGGCGAGCGGGAAGCACCCCGAACATCTTTATAAGGCGCTTATGAACTGCGAGACCGTGTTCACGGCATGGGACGGAAAACGTCTTATCGGGCTCGCGAACGCTATCGACGACGGCGGAATGACGGCTTACGTTCATTATCTGTTGGTTCACCCCGACTATCAGGGCTCGGGTATAGGCAGAGAGCTTACGGAGATGATGAAACGGCGTTACAAGGATTTTTTGTATCTGTTTCTCGTCGCGGAAAATCCCCCGCTCGTCGGGTATTACGAGGGGCTGGGATTTACTAAGCAGGACGGAACGAGCGTTATGTCGATAAATAAAAGGTAACGGGAGGTAATATCAATGATCGGCGACATCGTTACGGTAACCGTTGACAGACCGCTCGGCAGCTTTCACCCCGAATATAAGGATATGCTCTACCCTATCAATTACGGCTATATTGAGGGAATTATCGCGCCCGACGGAGAGGAACAGGACGCTTATATATTGGGTGTGAATGAAGCGGTCGAAAAGTTTACGGGCAAAATTATTGCGGTAATTCACAGATCTGATGATGTGGAAGAAAAATGGGTAGTCTGTCCCGAAGACCGTACCTTTAGCAGAGAAGAGATAATGGAACAGGTAAGTTTTCAGGAGCAATATTATCATTCGGAAATTATAATGTAATTCCGATCTATCGGGCATTTGGCACGTATATGCCAAAATAATACAGAACGGAGCAAGGAAAGATGACATTTAAAGAGCTGTTGAAAAACAAGGAATTCGTGCTGCTTGACGGCGCTATGGGCACAATGCTGCAAGCGAGCGGATTAAAGCTAGGCGGTATTCCCGAGGAGCTGAATTTCACGAACCCCGAGCTTATCGAGGATATTCACAGAAAATATATTAACGCTGGCGCTATGGCGGTGTATGCGAACACGTTCGGCGCTAACCGTCACAAGCTTAACGGCAGCAAATATTCCGTCGCCGAGACGGTGCAAAAGGGCATTGAGATAGCGAGAAAGGCGTGCGCGGGAACGGACGCGCTCGTGGCGCTGGACGTGGGCTCGCTCGGCGTAATGCTCCGTCCTACGGGTGATCTTCCCGTCGGCGAGGCATACGATATGTTCAGGGAGATAATGATTGCGGGCAAGGGCGCGGACTTTATCGTCCTTGAGACCATGACCGACCTTATGGAAATAAAAACCGCCCTGATCGCCGCCAAGGAAAACACCGACCTGCCCGTCGTGTGTACCATGACGTTCGAGAAGAACCTGCGGACATTCACGGGCTGTACGGTCGCGTCTATGGCACTGACTCTCGGCGGAATGGGTGCGGACGTTATCGGCATGAACTGCTCGCTCGGTCCCGGCGAGGCTATGCCCATTGTCGACGAGATACTGAAGTGGAGCGAGATACCCGTGCTGATACGCCCCAACGCGGGACTTCCAGACCCGAAAACCAACGAGTACAACGTCACGCCGTCCGAATACGCGGACATTATGGCGAAGATAGCGGACAAGGGCGTTAAGCTGCTCGGAGGCTGCTGCGGAACCGATCCCGAGTTTATCTCCGAGGTTGCGAAGCGTCTTGACGGGAAGAAATTCTCGCGCGAAATACCCGAGATACCCGCAGCGGTCTGCTCGGCGAACAACGTTGTTACCGTCGATACAGTGCGCGTTATCGGCGAGCGTATCAACCCGACTGGTAAGAAGCTCTTTAAGGAGGCGCTCAAGCGGCGCGACCTTGACTACATTATGAAGCAGGCTATCGAGCAGACAGACGGCGGGGCGGAGATACTCGACGTCAACGTCGGGCTGCCCGATATCGATGAGCGCGAGATGATGCTGGCAGCGGTCGACGCGGTTCAGTCCGTGACCGACGCGCCGTTGCAGATAGATACTACCGAAACGGCCGTTCTCGAAGCCGCTCTGCGTAACGTTTCGGGAAAGCCCATCGTCAACTCGGTGAACGGCGAGGACGAGAAGCTGGAGGCTGTTCTGCCGCTCGTAAAGAAATACGGCGCGGCGGTGGTCGGATTAGCGCTCGACAAGGACGGAATTCCCAAGACCGCCGAAAAGCGCTTTGAGATCGCGGAAAAGATACTGAAACGCGCTCTGGAATACGGTATTCCCAAGCGAGACGTGTATATCGACTGCCTTACGCTCACCGCGTCCGCGGAGCAGGACAACGTTATGGAAACGGTCAAGGCAATGCGTATGGTTCGCGAGCGGCTGGGACTGAAAAACGTTCTCGGCGTGTCAAATATCTCGTTCGGGTTGCCCAACCGCGAGCTTGTAAACACGACATTTTTGACAATGGCTATGAACAGCGGTCTCGACCTGCCAATAATGAACCCGAATTCAGCAGCTATGATCGGCGCGGTACGGGCATTCCGTCTGCTGTCGGGTTACGACAGGAACGGCGCGGACTTTATCGAAAATTACGCGAACGCAAAGGTAGTCACACAGACGGTCGGAGCGGCGGCAAGTGCTTCGGCAACGGTCTCCGCGAACGGTGAGGCAGATATACTTCACGCGGTCGCAAACGGATTGAAAGCCGAGTGCGCGGCTGCCGCGGAAAAGCTCATCGCGGACGGTATGGAGCCTATGGAGCTTATCAACGAAAAGCTGATTCCCGCGCTGGACGAGGCGGGCGACAAGTTTGAGAAGGGCAAAATTTTCCTGCCGCAGCTGATACAATCGGCGGGCGCGGCGCAGGCGGCATTCGACGTGGTGAAGAGGGCGATCTCAGCGCGCGGCGGCGAGAGCGAGAGCCGCGGACGGGTAGTACTGGCGACGGTCAAGGGCGACGTTCACGATATCGGAAAGAATATCGTCAAAACGCTGCTCGAAAACTACGGCTTTGAGGTGATCGACCTCGGCAAGGACGTGGAATATCAGGCGGTCGTGGACGCGGCAATAAAGTACGATGTTCGTCTGGTGGGCTTGTCCGCGCTGATGACGACCACACTCAAGAGCATGGAGGGCACGATAAAGCTGCTGCGCGACAATAACGTCAACTGCAAGATAGTCGTAGGCGGCGCGGTGCTTACGCCCGAGTACGCGGAGAAGATCGGCGCGGATTTCTACGCGAAGGACGCGAAGGAGACCGTGGACATCGCAAAGCGCGTATATGGGAGTTAAGTCAGCAAATTTTTGGAGGGATAATTTTGGGGAGATCGGCTGTACGGGATTTGACGACGGGCAAGCCCATGCGTCTTATTCTCGGCTTTATGCTGCCGCTGCTGTTGGGTATGCTTTTTCAGCAGTTTTACAATATGGTGGACACAATAGTCGTCGGACAGTATCTGGGAGTAAACGCGCTCGCGGGCGTCGGCTCAACGGGCTCAATAAACTTTCTTGTGCTTGGATTTGTTATCGGCGTATGCGCGGGATTTGCGATACCCGTCGCACAGAAATTCGGTTCAAAGGATTATGACGCGCTGCGAAAGTATGTCGGGAACACTTTCTGGCTTGCGGTGCTTTTCGCGGCGTTATTGACGGTAGCGACCTGCCTGCTGTGTTCGAATATACTTCACTGGATGAAAACGCCCGACAAGGTATTCAGCGAGGCTTACGAATATATTTTCGTTATTTTCCTTGGGATTCCCGTAACGTTTCTATACAACATTCTTTCGGGAATAATCCGCTCGCTCGGCGACTCGAAAACGCCCGTAATATTCCTGATAATTTCCAGTATCCTGAATATCGCGCTGGACGTGTTTATGATAGTGGTGCTGAAAATGGGAGTTTCGGGCGCGGGCTGGGCAACGGTCATCTCGCAGCTCGTTTCGGGATTGCTGTGCCTTATCTACATGGCAAAGCGCTTTGAGATACTCCGCCTGAAAAAGGATGACCTAAAGCCCGAGTGGTATTATATCGGCAGACTGTGCGCGGCCGGGCTGCCTATGGGCTTGCAGTATTCGATCACGGCGATAGGCTCGATATTGCTTCAGACCGCCGTTAACGGCTTGGGACCGTCGTATATGGCGGCGGTGACGGCGGGCAATAAGGTCAGTCAGCTTTTATGCTGCCCTATCGACGCGATGGGAAGCACTATGGCGACCTACGGAGGACAGAACATCGGCGCGGGCAAGATCGAGCGCGTAAAAAAGGGGCTGCTGGACTGCTCGCTTCTCGGGATATGCTGGTCGGTCATGGCGCTCGGGATAGCGGCGCTGTTCGGCGGAAACCTCGCGATGCTGTTCGTCAATAAGAACGACGTGCAGTCCGCCGCGGACATTCCGCAAATATTGAGCTTCGCGCGGCAATTCCTCGTTATCAACGCGTCGTTTTACATACCGCTCGCGTTTGTGAATATAGTGCGGTTTCTTATTCAAGGAATGGGTTTTTCGCAGATAGCGGTATACGCGGGAGTGTTTGAGCTTGCCGCGAGAGGTCTGTTCGGATTGTGGCTCGTTCCCGTGCTGGGATATAACGCAGTGTGCTTCGCGAACCCGACAGCGTGGATACTTGCGGACTTGTTCCTGTTTCCAACGTATTTTGCTTGTTATCGTAAGCTTAAACGAAGGACAGGGTAAAATATTGTTTAGCGCAGCAGTTGTGTTGATTTTAGTTGAAGAGGATTCATCTGCAACTAAAAACAAACTTATAGCAACGCCCTGCTAAAAAACTGATTAACACAAAAATGCGCCGCGGCACATAGACCGCGGCGCTTGGTTATTCAGCGGGCAGACCCGCCGTCAGCGTGACTTAATCAGCAGCCGCATCCGCAGCCGTTGTTATTGCCGCAGCCACAGCTGCAATCGTTCTGTGCGCCTGCACAGTTGTTGCCGCCGCAGCAGCTGAACAACAGAATGAGAATGATGATCCAGCAGCAGCTGTTACCGCCAAAGTTGAAACCACACATAATGAAGTCCTCCTTGAAAAAATATGTCTGAAACCTGCGCTCCCCTGTGGAGCTTCCGTTTCACAGTACATATTATGCCAAAGAAGAAAATGTGTTACAGCTAAAAAAAGCACGCCGCCGTTCGGGGAATAAACGGCGGCGCATAGGATTGGAGGGATTTGATTTCCTTTTCTAACCTTATTTAATTGTAGCATATTACCCCGAAAAAATCAATGATTATTACAAGATTGTAACTATTTTGTAACCATTTTGTAACCTTTTCAGAATTTCCGAGGTTTTTTAATGAAATCAAGGTGAAAAATTTCAAAAAAAGCTAGTCAAAACGGATATTTTATGGTATAATTATTATGGTATGCGAGATGTTGAAAAGTCATTATGAGGTGTATTTGTGAACGATGTAGTTATCACGCCGCTTAAGGGCATTCATATCGGCGACAAGCCAATAAATCTATACTCTACTTCCGGGGAGATCAAGGCAGTCCTCGGCGAGCCCGAATGCGTACGTAATAATTCGCTGTACTACTTTGCAAGCGAGCTGCGTATTGATATCGACAACAATGACAAGGCTGAGTTCATCGAGTTCCTCGGAGGAACGGACGGCGCTTTACAGCCGACGATATACGGCGTTCCCGCCTTCGGCACGGACGCAGACGGACTGTACAAGCTGCTTGCCGAGAAAAACGGCGGCGATATTAACGACAGTGAGAACGGGTATTCCTACGCGTTTCTGAACATCTCCGTCGGAGTTTACCGCGAGAGCATACCCTCGGACATAGAGGAAATGATCGCCGAGGCGGAGAGCGAGGGCTATCCCATGAGCATGGAGGATATTGCCGAGGAGCGGAGAAAAGCTGCATTCTGGGCGACAATCGGAATAGGTATCGGCGGGTATTACGGAAATTTGTAAAAATACTCCCACAAATTTCCAATATGAAACTAAAAAGCGAAAACATCAGACTACTGTATGGGTAATTATGCCCTTTTACGAAATGTCGTAAAGTAAATTAAGCATTTAAGGTGAAAACTTGTGATATATCTTGATAATGCCGCGACGACAAAGCCATGCAAGGAATGTCGGCAGGCGGTCTGCGATACCATGGAGACAGCATTCGGAAACGCCAGCTCTTTACATAAATTGGGAACATCTTCGATGCAGATAATGTCCCGCGCCAAGCGGACTATTCTTGCGGCGCTTTCGGGGACGAAAACTCCGCTCGACGGAACGGTCATATTTACCTCGGGAGCTACCGAGGGCAATAATACCGCGCTTTTGGGCGCTTCGCACAGGTTTCGTCCGAACGGGAAAAGGATAGTGTCTACGGCTATCGAGCACCCGTCCGTGGCGAAGGTATTGACGCGGCTCGAGGATGACGGCTTTGAAGTCGTAAGGCTCGCGCCTAAGGACTATGAGGACTTCACGGGAGCGCTTATCGGCGCGGTCGACGAGAATACGGCGTTGGTCAGCGCTATGGCGGTCAACAACGAGACGGGGTTCAAAATCGACATTCCGCGGCTTTACCGCGAGGTCAAGCGGAAAAATTCGAAAACCATCGTACATATCGACGCGGTACAGGGCTTTCTGAAAGTTCCGCTGGACGGCGATCTGATAAGCGTTTCGGGGCATAAAATACACGCTTCAAAAGGTATTGGCGCACTGTTCATCAAAAAGGGACAGAATATCCTCCCGCTTATTTCGGGCGGCGGTCAGCAGGGCGACCTGCGGTCGGGCACAGAGCCTATTGAGCTTATCGCCGGGTTTGAGGCGGCGATCAAGGCTTACAGCGGCGATACCGCGAAATTCGCCGAAATGAAAGCATATTTGCTTGACAGACTGGCGGAACTGGAAAATATCGGAATAAACTCGGACGCTCTTTGCGTACCGAATATCATAAATTTCAGCGTCCGCGGAGTTCGCTCGGAGATAATGCTCCACTCCCTCGAGGAGGACGAAATATACGTCTCAAGCGGCTCGGCGTGCTCGCGCGGCAAGAAAAGCGGCGTGCTCGGCGCATTGGGAGTGTCCGACAAGGATGCGGACTGCGCGGTCAGAGTGTCGCTGTGCGCGGACAATACCGCGAAGGAACTGGACGCTCTATGCATGAAGATCGCGAAAACCATTGAAAGGGTCAGACGATGAAGGAAATTATACTGGCTAAATACGGGGAGATCGCCCTTAAAGGTGAAAATAAGAACACCTTTGAGGATATGCTCCTCAGAAATATAAAAAGGCGGCTGAAAAAGGTCGGAAGATTTGATTACAGCCGCAAGCAGTCGACGATTTACATTGAGCCGTCGGAGGACGGAGCGGATATCGACGAGGCGGTGCGGAGACTGAAAAATGTTTTCGGGATAGGCGCGATACAGAAGTGCGCGGTGTTTCCGAAGGATTTTTCGGCAGTCGTACAAAACCTCGGAGAGTATCTCGCGGACGCGCTCGAAGGGGTGAAAACCTTTAAGATAGAGGCGAAGCGCTCCGACAAGACGTTCCCGATGAAATCGCCCGAAATACAGCAGCAGCTGGGCGACGCGGTTCTGGACGCGTTCCCCCACCTCGGTGTGGACGTGCATAACCCCGAAGTCACCGTGCGGCTGGAAATTCGCGACAACGGCGCGTACCTCTCCGCCGAGAGAATAATCGGCGCGGGCGGAATGCCTGTCGGAAGCAGCGGAAAGGCGCTGCTTATGCTCTCGGGAGGGATAGACTCCCCCGTCGCGGGCTATATGATGGCAAAGCGCGGATTGGTTGTCGACTGCATTCATTACGTTAGTCCTCCGTACACCTCGGAAAGAGCGCGGCTAAAGGTCGAAAAGCTCTGCGAAGAGATGACCGAGTTCTGCGGGGACATTATCTTTTATTGCGTGCCGTTCACCGAAATCCAAGAGGCGCTGCGGGACAACTGCCCCGAGCAGTATTTCACGGTGCTTATGCGCAGACTTATGGTGAAGATCGCCAACAAGATCTGCGAGAGAGACGGTTACGGCGCGATAATCACGGGTGAAAGCTTGGCGCAGGTCGCAAGTCAGACACTGCCCGCTCTGTACTGTACCAACGCAGCGGCAGAGTTCCCCGTTTTTCGCCCGGTAATAGGAATGGACAAGATCGAGATCACCGAGATATCGCGTAAAATAGGTACCTACGAGACCTCGATAATGCCATACGAGGACTGCTGCACGGTATTTTCGCCCAAGCATCCGCGCACCAAGCCGAAGTTCGACGAGGTAATTGACGCGGAAAGCTCCTTTGATTTCGACAAGATGATTGACGAGGCTGTCGCGAAAATCGAGGTAAAGCGGTTTAAATACGGGGAGGAAACAGTTTTCTTAGACTAATGGAGGAGATGTACAACAAAATAAACAGTCTCGCGCAGCAGATCGTTGAGAAATGTACGGCGGCGGGCGTGAAGATATCGACGGCGGAAAGCTGTACGGGAGGTATGATCTCGGCGGCGGTCACGGCGGTATCGGGGAGCTCGGCGGTCATAGAATTGGGTATTTGCAGCTATTCCAACAGGATAAAGCGGGATATCCTCGGAGTGACCGAAAGCACGCTGGTACAATTCTCGGAATACAGCACAGTCTGCGCGGAGGAAATGGCAAGGGGAGCCATTAAGGTCTCGGGAGCGGACTTCGCGGTCGCGACAAGCGGCGTTGCGGGTCCCACGGGAGGTACGGAGAAAAACCCCGTCGGCACGGTTTATATCTGCGCCTCGGACGGAAATTCGGTCACCTCCGAGAAATGCCTGTTTGAAAACAACGGCAGAGACCACATCAGAGCGGCGGCGACCGAAAAAGCGCTTGAAATGCTGCTCGATAAAATCTTAAAGACAACACCGAATTTACAGACAATACAATCGAAAGGGAAAGAAAATGGCTAACAACTCAAACAGAAACAGAAACGACAGAAACTACGCACTGGATAAATTCGACGTCGATATCAGAGAGCCTTCGAGAAAAAGACCTACGGGCAAGCCCTCGGGCAGCAAAAAACGCAAGTCCAGAAATCCGATCGTGAGATTTGCTACGGCGGTTTTCCCGCAGGCAAGAGACTCGGGAGCGGAAAAGGCGCGCAAGGCACTGCTGCTTGTAGCTATCGCGATACTTATCGGCACAATGTCGTTCCTTATCTGGCAGATAGTCGGAATGAATCAGGCGGGCAAGACCAACGACGAGCTCGCAAGCATAGGCGGCGTGCCTATGCCCGATATGTCGAGCAGCTATCAGCCGCCTTCGCATATCGCAAATCCAAGCCCCGATATTGCGACTACGGCGGGAAATCGCGTTCCGGAGGTGGTGGACCTCACGCCCGTTGTGAACAAGCCTATCGAAGCTAACTGGGAAGAGCTCAGAAAGATAAACCCCGATATAAAGGCATGGGTACAGATCACCGGCACGATGCTCAACGACGCGGTCGTTCAGGGCAGCGACAACGAGTATTACCTCGACCACGACTTCTACGGCAAGGAATCGATTTCGGGTACGGTATTCTCAACCTACCTCAACGACTGGAACGATCCGAACGACAAAAACAAGATACTCTTCGGTCATAATATGGAAAGCGGTTACTTCTTCGCCTACGTTATGCACTACGTACCAGACGACCTGTATTCCGAGCCGCTGTCGTTCTACAAGACGCACCCCACCGTGCTGATGTCCACCCCCGAGGGCGGAAGCGCGACATACAAGATATTCGCGGGTATCCTCGCGAATACCGAACCGCAGTACGGAGAGGTATTCGACTACATCACAAAGACACGCTTTGACGGTGTTGACGACTTCAACAACTACATCATCGAGATCATGGACAGAAGCTGGTTCTTTACCGACGTCGACCTGACCTACGGTGACGAGCTGCTCACGCTGTCGACCTGCTACTGGCCGCTCGGCAAAAACGTGGATACGCGCTGGGTACTGTTCGCGAGAAAGGTACGCGACGGCGAAAGCGAAGAGGTAAACACCTCGGTCGCTACTCGCAACTATCAGGCTAAGCTCTTCGACTATTACTACGATATCAAGGGAGGCAGCTGGGAAGGCTCCGTATGGGATCGCTCAAAGCTGCTGAGCTATTGATAATTTTAACGGTTAGGTAAAAAAATCACATTTTAGGAGGAAATTTATCATGGCAAATATGGAAGAAAAGGATAACGCGTTTATGCGCGTGGTAAAATACCTTATTCCTTGGGAGGGCGACAAGCCCGCGGAAAAGATACGCAAGCTCATCTTTATCGCGGCGGCGGTCGTGCTTGTTGTTACCGTTACGATACTGATCATAAACGGCGTCAACTCGGCTAAAGACAAAGAGCAGAACAGCAATCTTGCTAATATTTACAGCCAAGGCGGTTCTTCGTCGACCGATTCGAACAGCAGCTCGTCCAATACGTCGTCAAGCACATCCAGCAACTCCAGCAGTACCTCAAGCAGCACTTCGAGCAGTACGTCGTCTACCTCGTCGACGAGCTCAAGCACTTCGAGCAGCAATTCAAGCGACCCCTATGCGGAGAAGCCCAATACTCCCGCTGTAATCCAGGGCAATTTCGAGGAGCTTCTGGAGATCAACTCCGATATCGTGGGTTGGCTGACTATCGACGGCGTGGTCAATCTGCCCGTTATGCAGACGGACGACAACGAGTATTACCTCACTCACGACTTCTACAACAACCCCAGCAAGACGGGTGCGCTTTACGTTGACTATCACAATAAGGTGACCGCAGGCGGAAAGCCCGACAATACCGTTATTTACGGTCATAACGATGCGGGCGCGGAGTATTTCGGCGGACTGCCAAACTACTTCAACTACTCGATGACAACGGGTGATCCCAACAACATCAGTTTCTACAAGAACCACCCGACGATCACTTACAACACTATCTATAAGAACTCTACATACAAGATCTTCGCGGGTATCCTCACGAACGTTTACGAGGAGGACGGCGCGGTATTCCCGTACCACACCGTGCGCAGCTTTGGCAGCAAGTCCGATTTCGACAACTACTGCGCAAGCATTCTTGACCGCTCCAACTTCATCAACCCCGACGTTGACCTTCAGTATGGCGACAAGCTCCTCACCCTGTCCACTTGTATGTGGAACTACGGTACTCCGAGCATTTCAGCGGGCGAGGCTCATCTGCGCTGGGTAATCTTCGCGCGTGAGGTTCGCGACGGAGAGAGCGCGTCCGTTGACGTAAGCAAGGCATACGCTAACCCCGATCCCCTGTTCTTCGACGCTTACTACAACAACTACGCAGGCGGCAGCTGGGGCGGCAGAAAGTGGCCGAAGGAGATCATCAAGGACTTCGCGGGATAATTTACCGTAATACAACACAACATAAGGATATGTTCTCATAGTCCGCATTGCACATACGGCTATGGGAACAGTTCCTATATTATCAACAGATAACTCCTCAGGCTCTGAAAGGATGAACAACAATGGCAGAAATGGATATGGGTCTTGCTCCTCATGGTAACAAGAACGGCAAAAAAAAGAAAAAGCGCAAAAAGCAGAGCATATGGAACAGCATCGTATCGGGACTTATACCATGCAAGGGAGACAGTACGAACGAGATTGTCAGGAAAATCGTTTTCCTTGCGGCGCTTATCGTGCTGGTCGTTGCCGTTGTGCTTATAGCCGCGCATTATCTTCAGTACGGAGCCCTGAACTCTCACACTAACGTCGGCAACGGCAGCGAGTTTGAAGCTACCGACGCGTATATCGTTGATCTGAAAAACAAAACGCCCACACAGGAGCAGATACAGCAGCTGCCGCAGGGCACCATTAACTCGGAATACGCCTCGCTGTACGCCGAAAACAATGATTTTATAGGCTGGCTGAACGTTCCCGGCACAAATATCAACTACCCCGTTATGCAGACCGAAAACAACGACGACTACCTGCATACCAACTTCCAGAAGGAATATGCCTTTGAGGGAACGCTTTTCGCGGACTACCGCGGAAAGATAGGTCCGGATGAGATGCCGCACAATACGGTCATCTACGGGCATAATATGCTGTATAAATTCCAGTTCTCGGCTTTGATGAACTACAAGCGCGATATCGACTTTATGAAGCTCGCGCCCGTCGTCGACTTCAACACCTTGTATCATAACAATAAGTACAAGATAATTTCCGTATTCCTCGCGAATATTGAGGAGGAGCACGGTGATGTGTTCGATTACACGGGAACGACCTACTTCACCAATCAGGCGGAATTCTACGATTTCGTTCTGGAGTGTGAGGACAGAAGCTATTACGATACAGGCGTTGACGTGGAATACGGCGACGAATTCCTCACCCTGTCCACCTGCGATCAGGACACGTATATGGACTTGAGACTGGTGGTCGTGGCGAGAAAGGTCAGACCCAACGAAAGTCCCGACGTCGATACCGAAAGGATAGTCAAAAAGGACAGCGTGAAATTCTTCGACGCGTATTACGAGATATTCGGACAGCTCTGGAAAGGCAGAACATGGGATATCTCGCTGGTCAAGGGAATGGACGAATATTTACGGGAAAACGGTCTTGAAGACGATCCCGCGGACTATGTGTAGCCGCCGTCAACGCGGCAGCCGCAGGCTGACATATTGACAAGAAAGTCCAAAGGCGAAGCGTTTGGGCAAACAAGCGGAGCATTTTATAATAAGGTAAGGAGCGTTATGAAACATCTTTCATTGGTTAAAATCATTGCGGCGCTTTGTATATGCAATGTATACCTGTTCACGTGCGGAGTGATGGGCGTTGCCGGCGACGGCAACGTCGCGGTCACGGACGACGAGCCCGATAAGGACAAGGAGGCAACAGGACAGGGTACGCAGGATTTCCTGCTGCCCGACAACAACCTTGCCGACCCCGTCACGCCCGATAATAAGAACGAAATATTGGAGAAGATCGACATCGTCAATTTCGGGCAGCCGTCTATTGTGAAGCAGCCCGTAAGCGCGGATTTTGTCCCGGGCAGGCTTACGGAAAAGCTGCCTAGCGCGGACACCATAAGTTCGGAAAGCTCGTCAACGAGCAGTGTGTTCGTTATTGAGCCTCAGGAGCCCGATCCTCCTCCCGTTTCGACGTTTACTCCCGAAGATATTCCCAAGCCTGTTGAAAGCGAGCCTTCGAGCACGTCCACAGACACCTCGACAACGGTGCCCGATACTTCCGAGCCCGACACCTCGGACACTTCGGATACCTCGGAGCCTACCTCGAGCAGCACGAGCAGTTCAAGCAGCACCACAAGCTCGAGCAGCTCAAGCACGACGACCTCCGAGCCGACTTCTTCAAGCTCGTCATCATCTTCTTCGTCATCCTCGTTACCTGTTCAGCCCAACGAAGTAATAACAAATACCTCCGCGGCTAACGAGATACTGTCTGTAAGCGTGAACGGCGACGTCGTTTCGGGTACGGCGCTCGATATCGTATCGGGTATCGTCGCAAACGAAGTCGGCGGCTCGTTCGCCCCCGAGGCGATAAAGGCGCAGGCTGTGGCGGCGTACACATATGTCAAGTACTTCAATCTGCGCGGCAGTACGCCCAGTGCTTACATCAGCGAGCCAAGCGACTCGATAAAAGTGCTCGTAGCGTCGGTTATCGGCGAGGCGGTCTACTACAACGGCGAGGTGATACAAGCGACTTATTCCGCATCCTCGGCGGGCTGCACAGCCTCGAGCGTGAACGTATGGGGCACCGACCTGCCATATCTGCAAAGCGTTTACTGCGAGCTTGACGCGCAGTACGACCCGAATTACGGAAAGACCAAGCGGTTTAAGGCGGACGACATCAAGGCGCGAGTTTACAGCACCACGGGCATCTCGCTGAACGGCGACCCGTCGGGGTGGTTCACTATCGAGAGCCGCAACGAGGGCAAATACGTAGGCAAAATGAATATCGGAGGCTATCATACATACATAGACAGCGACGGCGATACGGTTTCAATTACGGGACGCGTGTTCCGCGAGAGGATAATGAGCTTTGACGTCCGCTCCAGCGCGTTCGATATTAACTACGACAGCAGCAGCGGCGAATTCGTCATTACCACCTATGGTTACGGTCACGGCGTAGGCATGAGCCAGAACGGCGCAAACGCCCTCGCAACACGCCTCGGCTGGGATTACAAGCAAATTCTCGAATTCTATTACACGGGCACAACCGTAAGATAAAAAATTGCGCGGAGCATTGAACTGCTCCGCGTTTTTTATTGCCTGATGTAAATACCCTGTTCCTCGATATAGTCCTCCAAGTCCTGTTTCATATCGTCAACCCATGTCGGCTCGGGAGCTTTCGGGGATATCTTCTCCGCCTCCATTTCCACCCAGACCGGTCTGAATCCGCAATTCAGCGCGATATTCTGCGAATGCAGATTTGCGGCGGCAGTGCCGTAGACGGGCATTTCGCAACGCTTGATGATCTCATTCTTCATCAACAGCGCGAGGTACGTTCCCGCTCCCCTGCCCCGATATTTCGGGAACACGTCGATACCTAT
>CAJUMS010000039.1 GCA_910587465.1 uncultured Oscillospiraceae bacterium | reverse complement strand
ACCAGGCGCTTGAAGCGCCAGTGCAAACCACGCGTTTCACGCGTGGTTATGATTGCAAAGAAAAAATTATCTCTTCGAGAACTGGGGAGCACGACGTGCAGCCTTGAGCCCGTACTTCTTTCTTTCCTTCATTCTCGGGTCACGAGTGAGGAAACCTGCCTTCTTGAGGACAGGACGCAACTCATCGGAGTACTGGAGCAGCGCTCTGGACAGACCATGACGGATAGCGCCCGCCTGACCTGTAACACCGCCGCCCGCAACTGTGCAGATGATATCAAACTTGTCAACCAGATCTGTAAGCGCAAGGGGTTGACGAACGATAAGCTTCAGTGTATCGAGACCGAAATAATCGTCGATATTCCTTCCGTTAATGGTGATGGAACCGCTTCCGGGGTACACTCTTACGCGAGCGACGGAGTGCTTTCTTCTGCCTGTTCCGTAGTAGTAAGGTTTAGATTCGTACATAAAAAGCCCTCCTTAAAACTTATAATCAACGGGCTTCTGAGCCGCGTTCTTATGCTCTGCACCCGCGTAGCAGCGAAGTCTTGTGAGAGCTTTTCTTCCGAGAGTGTTATTTGGCAGCATACCGTTTACGGCGAGGGTCATAGCCTTCTCGGGCTTCTCTGCCATCAGCTTATCGTAGCCTACCTCTTTGAGGTGACCGATCCAGCCGGTGTGCCATCTGTAAACCTTGTTCTCCAGCTTCTTACCTGTGAGCACTGCCTTGGAGCAGTTGATGATGATTACGTGATCGCCGCAGTCCACATGAGGAGTGAACGTGGGTTTATGCTTGCCTCTAAGCAGGTGAGCGGCAGTTGCGGCTACACGACCGAGGGGCTTGTCTGCCGCGTCGATAACATACCATGTGCGCTCAACTTCTGCGGGCTTAGCCATATAAGTTGACATATCATTTCCTCCTTAATTTCAATAGATATAATTCACAACATTAGTTATTTTACCACGCTTTTCCGTTTTTGTCAAGGCTTTTTTTGCTTGAATTTAAAATATATTCCGATTTCTTTCAATTTCTCTGCAAATCTCTCTGTTTTTCTCATTATCTTGAATTTTATTTCATTTTTGCGCATGACGTTAAAATCAAGAGAATATACGAGTTATAACAACGATATGGAAGAATATTCGAGTTATTTGTTTATTTCTGGATTGTCAGTCCTGCCGAAGAGATAGTCAAGCGATACGTTGAAGTAATCCGCGAACGCTAAGAGCGTTCTGTAATCGGCTTCACGAGCACCGTTTTCATAGCGGCTTATTGAGTTCTGGTTGAGGTCAAGCTCGATCGCCAGCCGCACCTGCGAGATCTTACGCTTCTCGCGCAGCTCTTTTAATCTGAAAATTTTCAACACCCCCTTGACAAAACTATACCATAGTGGTATAATAAAAATATCCCAATTTGGTATTTAAGGTCTGATTTACCCGAAAAAAGCGTTTTTGAATAAATTAAGTCCGTTATGCCGAAACGCTGTTATAACTATGATATCTCAATTCTCGGAAACAATCCTGCACACCGTATAACGGGCTTAATTTATTCCGAAACGCAAAAGTCCCGAAAGCATACGCTTTCGGGATAGTTTTTTATAAATCTATTGACATAAGCGATTATTTGGTATAAAATATAAACAGGGAAACTGTAAACGGAGGAATTATAGATGAGTAAATTACGTTTGGCAAGCATAATTTTTATTGTTATCGCGGCTGCCGCCTGCATACCGCTGACCGTCGAGATATTCGGAGATATGAACACGGATATTATAACGTTTTCCGCTGGTATCATGTTGGTTGGGCTGCTCGTGAGCTGTACTTGCTCGTTTATCAGGGGTATTTGTGAACTTACAAAGAAATAAAGCGCTCTCCAAGGAGGGAAAATGAAATTCGGAATATTACTTGCCATGCTGTTTGCGGCTTTAACCGCGATAACGCTTTCCGTTTCCGTATATGCCGAAAGCGCGGATATGGTAACGATCTCGACGCTGCCCGAGAAGTATCTCGACGAGCAGGAAACGGAGCTGTACCGCCGTGTGCTGAAAAACGTCACCGCGATAGCCGAGGGCAGACAGAGTGCGGAGGCGTTCTACATAGATATGCCGACGCCGTTCCCGAGCAAGAAAAAATACGAGGACGCGGTCGAAAAGGTCATGTTTTTCATTCGGAACTACACTCCCGAGTATTCCTTCTGGGAGGACAGCAGCGGATATCTTGTATACAGCACGACAAGGTGCGGGATAATATACGGTATTTCCCCCGCGTATCAGAGGCAGAGCGACGAAAACCGCATAGACCCCTCACGATTTAACGATGTAAAATCGGCGCTCGCGAACGCTAAGGCGATTGCCGATAAGTACATCAAGAAAAGTGCCTACGAAAAGATAATCGGTTACGCGGACGAGATATGCGCTCTGAACGTCTACAACAAAGCCGCGGCAGCCGATGACACATACTCGCAAAAAAATATCGACCCATGGAAGCTTGTGTATGTGTTTGATAACGACCCCTCGACCAATGTCGTTTGCGCAGGATATGCTCACGCGTTTCAGTATCTTTGCGGCTTGGGCGGTATAGAGTGCCATTACGTCACGGGCGCCGTCAACGAACTTCATGCGTGGAATATCGTAGCGCTTGACGGCGAGAGCTATCTGGTCGACCTGACGTTCTGCGACGGTTTTCCCAAAGAGGATATAAAAAAATATCACCCGTATGTTCTTGATAACGTGGCGGCTAACGCGCAGGACGGCTTTTCCACATATTTTCCGTACAGCGGATATCTCTCCTCAGATATGGAGACCTACAAATACAGCGATGAGGAAATGAAGTATCTTCCCGAGAATCTGCGCACGCTCAGTACAAAGGCATATCACAAGCAAGGATATCGTTTTGAGCTTTGGCATTTGCTGCTGATGTTGTTTGTTGCCGTCGTGATAGTTCGCTTTATTAGGAAGAAAAGAGCGGACAGAGACAGCGATGGCTACTGATTTTGTAACACAAAAAAGCGCCTACCGTGTGTAGGCGCTTTAATTATTACAACAGCTTGTCAAGCTCGGCGGCGAGCAGCTTTTTTATCTCCGCAAGCTCCTCCGCAGAGGGGCGGGTGCTGTCATCGTACATCTCGTTCATGGGCAGCCACCAGACGGGGCCCTTTCCTTGGTTTCCGTACTCTCCGATATCGCCCGTTCTGCGCGGATATAGGTGCCAGTGCAGATGAGCGTCGCCCATTCCCAGCAGCTCGTAATTCATCTTTTCCGCGCCGAACGCTTTTGCGGCAGCCTCAGCGACTATCGACATTTCCTCAAGGAACTTCATCTTGAACTCTCTGTCAAGGTGAAAAAGCTCTGTTTCGTGCCGCTTGCATAAAAACAGCGTAAATCCCTTGAAGTGCTGATGATCGCCGATAACGACGTAGCCCGTTTCAAGCTCCCTGACGAAATACGGATTTTCGCCGTTCTTTATCATTTCAATTCTGTCGCAGATAAGGCACATTTTTTTTCCCCCTTACTCCGTCACTGCGTTTCCGAGTTGAACAACTCCACCGTGCCGCCCATATTCGCAAAATGCGATCAAGTGTCGTACTCCCTCGCTGTCGGTGAATATCAGCTGCCACTCGCCGAAGTCATCCTGAACCGAGAAGGCGTAAAACTCCCAGTTTTGCCAACGGAAGTCGAGGGTTGCGTACTCGCCGAAGCAACCCTCAAACAAGCTCGTAACCTTGCGGCACGGATAGTGCTTATACAACTCGGGGAACGGGACCACGTGTTCAACGGTAACCTCTATCCACGCGCAGAATTCGTCCGAGCTGATAGTCTTCTCAAAAACGCAGCTCACGACCGCCGAGCCCGAAAGCTCCTGGGGATATGTCGCCCAGCCGTTTATCGATGACAGTGCGGGCAGGTACAGCACATTAAATCTATCGCCCATATTTTGGCTGAACGGAGCTTGGAACCTGATAAACCGCCGCTCGCCGACCTCGGGCATTCTGTCCGCGCGAAGGAAAATATGCTCCTCCAACGGCGGCACGGGCTGCCCGACCTCGAGCCATTCCATATCGTCATAAGCCAACTCGGAAAAGCCCTCTGCCAAAGAGGGCTTTTCGTTGACAAATTTTCCGCAGCACCTGCATTTGAAAAACATAGTTACACCTTACAGTAAACCACCGCGTAGTCAAACGGCGCGACGGTTATCTTGTTGTCGCGTATTCCCTTGTTGTATCGGTCAAATGCGGGAACGAAGTCGTAGAACATATCGGTCTGTTCGGTCTTTACCTCGAACGTGCGCCCCTTTGTGGACTTGTTGAGGAAGATTATCGCCGCGTGACGGGTTATCTTATCCGAGCGTGCGAATACGCACACGTTGTCGTCCACGTGGATAAATTTCAGCTCGCCCTGCTCGAACGCGCGTGTGCCCGTGCGCACCTTTGAAAGCTGTTTCGTGAATTCGATAAGCTCGAAATTTTCCTGCCCCCATGGATAGCAGCGGCGGTTGAACGGGTCGCGGTAGCCCTCCATTCCCGCCTCGTCGCCGTAATAGACGGATGGGATACCGGGCAGGAAGAACTGCAGAACCATAGCGCATTTGAGCAGTGAAATGCCGTACAGATACTGCGGTCCGTCAAGATAACGCTCACATTGCCAGTCCTTGTCGTGCCAGCCTACCTCCTCACCGCCGAGCCGTGTGAGTGCACGCTCGGTGTCGTGAGTGGAAAGGAAGTTCATCAGCATATCGATTGCGGGCTTGGGGTAGTGGTCGAGGATAGTCAGAACACCCTCCACAAACGCCTTAGCGTCCGCGTATTTGACGTAGTTCAGAATAGCCTCCTTAAACGGATAGTTCATAACGCTGTCAAGCTGTCCGCCGATTAGATAGCGGCGGCGAATGCCGTAGCTTTCCTTGTTGGATGCATCCTCCCAGACCTCGCCGTATATGATTTTGTCATCTCCCATTTTCTTGACCGCCTTGTTCAGGTTGTCGAGAAAGTCGTCGGGGAGTTCGTCGGCAACGTCCAGACGCCAGCCCCTCGCGCCTAATTTTATCCACTTTTGCAAAATTCCGCCGTCGCCGCATATATACTTGGTATATGCGGGATTGTTTTCGTCAACATTCGGCAGTGTGGTGATACCCCACCAACTGTCGTAGCGGTCGGGATAGCCTATAAACGAGTACCACGGGAAATAGGGGCTGTTTCTGTCGCGGTACGCGCCCGTATTGTCACCGTATCGGCCGAACTTATTAAAGTATATCGAATCCGCGCCCGTATGCGAGAAAACGCCGTCCAGAATTATGTCGATACCGATTTCGTGTGCTTTGTCACAAAGCTCAACAAAGTCCTCCTCGGTGCCGAGCAGCGGGTCTATCTTCTCGTAATTAGCGGTGTTGTAGCGGTGGTTTTCGTGCGACTCAAAGATAGGGTTAAGGTAAATTACGGTAACGCCTAAGTCCTTGATATACGGGAGTTTTTCGATAATTCCGCGCAGGTCGCCGCCAAAGTAATCGTTGTTGCGGACGATCCCTTTGTTGTCGGGACGGTAGTACGGAGTGCCGTACCAGTCGTCGCGTATTATCCTGTCCGTCGGCACGTTCTCGTGAACTACACCGCTTTTCGCAAAACGGTCGGGGAATATCTGATACATTATTCCGCCGCGAATGAATGCGGGAGTATACAGATTTTCGTCGAATACAGTAAGCTGAAACAGGTCTTCTCCCTCAAACACTCCGATATTCGCGCCGCGCCGCTTGATATAGCGCCGCCGTCCGTCAAGTATACAGGTGAAATAATACTGGTGTACTCCGACGTTATTCGGCGTAAACACACAGGAAAAAATGTTGTCCTCGCCGCTCTCATCCTGTAAATCCAGCTCGATAAAGCGCTCCTTGTAGCCGGGGCGGAACATTACCAGCGTAAGTCCCGAGACCTGCATATGCTTCGGGATACGTACGTTATACATAGACGGCTGACCGCGCCGCAGCGCTCCGAACGGGTGCTTATACTGCGTATCAAAGCAATCGAAAATAGGCATTCCCATTATTAACTTTTCTCCCTTTTAAAACATTATTTCCGTCGGCATAAACAGTGTGTG
Organism: uncultured Oscillospiraceae bacterium; assembly: GCA_910587465.1. Classification (GTDB taxonomy): domain Bacteria; phylum Bacillota; class Clostridia; order Oscillospirales; family Ruminococcaceae; genus CAG-115. The sequence continues at coordinate 18,169 of CAJUMS010000039.1, read as the reverse complement.
CCGACGGAAATGCCAAATTATTTCAAATATTTCAGATTCCAAATATCACGCGCGTAATCCTGAACCGCTCTGTCAGCGGAGAAGCGTCCCGCGCCCGCGATATTCATAAGCGACTTCTTGTTCCAGTCAAGCTGATCCTTGTAGACCTGACTGATATAGTCCTGGGTGCCGCGGTAGCTGTCGAAGTCCGCGAGCGCCATATAGAAGTCTTTGTTCTTAATAGAATCGGCAAGCTCGTTGAACGTCGCGCCGTTTATACCGTTGTACATTCTCTGCATAACGTTCTGCAAAATCGGGCTCTGGTTAATGAATGACTGCGGATTGTAGCCTCTCATGCGGAGGTCGTTGACCTCGGGAGTTCTCATACCGAAGATGAAGATATTGTCCGTGCCAACTGCCTCATGAATTTCAACGTTAGCGCCGTCGTAGGTGCCCAATGTCAGAGCGCCGTTCAGCATAAGCTTCATGTTGCCCGTACCCGAAGCCTCGGTGCCCGCAAGCGATATCTGCTCGGAAACCTCGGCGGCAGGCATAAGAATTTCGGAAAGCGTTACGCGATAGTCCTCAAGGAATACAACGGACAGCTTTTCACGAAGAAAGGGATCGTGCTTGATTTCCTCGCCGATACACCAGATCATCTTGATGATCTGCTTTGCGATATAGTAACCCGGCGCCGCTTTAGACGCAAAGATGTAGGTTTTGGGAACAAACGGAGCGTTCGGGTTCTGCTTGAGGAAGTTGTAGTCCGCGAGAATGTTCATAGCGTTGAGCTGCTGGCGCTTGTACTCGTGCAGGCGCTTTACCTGAACGTCGAAAATGCTGTCAAGGTTGAGCTTAACGCCCGCCGACTTTTCAACGAACTGCGCAAAACGCTCCTTGTTTTCTCGCTTGATCTTACCCAATCTTTCGAGAACGGACTTGTCGTTTGCGAATACCTGGAACTTGATAAGCTCCGAGGCGTCCTTCTTGAAACCGTCGCCTATGCACTCAGTGAGCAGATCGGTAAGACCCTTATTGCTCTGGAGCAGCCAGCGGCGGTATGCGATACCGTTTGTGACGTTCTTGAACTGGTGGGGCTTGTCGAGGTATTGGAGACGGAAAACGTCGTCCTTGATGATCTGCGAGTGCAGCTTGGAAACGCCGTTTACGCTGTGCGAAGACGCAACGCAAAGGTTCGCCATGTGGATTTTGCCGTCCTGAACGATTGACATTTTAGCGACCTTGTCTTCGTCGCCGGTTCTGTTTCTGATATCCTCGCAGTAGCGGCGGTTGATCTCGCAGATAAGCTGATAAATTCTCGGGAGGATTCTCTCTATCAATCCCTGATCCCACTTTTCGAGAGCTTCAGCCATAACGGTGTGGTTTGTATACGCGAACGTATTCGTAACGATATGCCAAGACTTATCCCAACCGTATCCGCACTCGTCGAGCAGTATTCTCATAAGCTCGGGGATAGCCAGAGTGGGGTGAGTATCGTTGATATGAATAGCCACTTTCTCGTGGAAGTTGTCGAGACTGCCGTAAACCTTCATGTGGCGCATTACGATATCGCCTATCGAAGCCGCGCACATAAAGTACTGTTGTCTAAGACGGAGCGCCTTACCCTCCGCGTGGTTATCGTTGGGGTAGAGCACCTTGGAAATGGAGTGCGCAATATTGTTAGCGCCGAGCGCGCTCGCGTAGTCGCCTGTGTTGAACGACGCCATATCGAACGACATACTCTCCGCGCTCCAAAGACGGAGCTTGGAAACGCCCTTGCTGTCGTAGCCCGAAACGTACATATCATAAGGAACAGCGCTTACGCTGTTGTAATTTACATATTCGAGACTGTGGTAATTCTCGTCCCACTTTTCCTGTATATGACCGTCAAAGCGCACCTCGACAGCCTGATCGGGAACCGGTACTAGCCACGCGCCGCCGCCGGGAAGCCAGTTGTCGGGGAATTCGGTCTGCCAGCCGTCTACGATCTTCTGCTTGAAAATACCGTACTCATAACGGATAGAGTAACCCGTAGCGGGATAATCGCAAGTAGCCAGACCGTCCATATAGCAAGCCGCCAGACGACCAAGACCGCCGTTTCCGAGACCTGCGTCCGGCTCTTCGTCGTATATTCTGTCAATCTTTATGCCCAGCTCATCGAGAGCCTTCTCCGCCTCGTCCTGCATCCCGAGGTTATACAAAGAGGTCTTGAGCGAACGCCCCATCAGAAACTCCATCGACAGGTAGTAAACCTGCTTTCTGCCCTTGGAGTTGCAGTCATGCATAAAATCGTGGCGCTTTTCTTTCATATGATTTACCACGATAGTAGATAATGCGCGGTAAATCTGAGTGACCGAAGCCTCCTTTGCGTTTGTGCGGTAATCGTACTCCAGAATGGTTTTGAGCTGTTTAAGCAACTCATCCTTGGATAACGGTGATTTCATAAATATTATACCCCTTTCTATTGTGTCTTTTCATAACAATACACTTATATTATACACTTTTTCGGCAGAAATTTCAAGAGAAAATGGCGATTACTGTAAGATAAAACAAAAAACATATTGAATATTTGTGACTTTGCACAACTACTGTCGATTTTTTCCGGTTTTGTGATTAACTTGCACAGCTCTTACACAAAAAACCGAAAATGTCTATTGTTTTTTTGCGAGATAATAATCGTCGTCGCGCTCATAATACGGACAGTCGTAGTTTACGCCTTGCAGAAAACGGTACATCTCGTCCTCGTCCAGATTGACCAGACAGGTGTAGTAGCCGCATTCCTCGTCATATACATAATTTACACATTCGTCACAGTTTGTCGTCAAAGCTCTCTCTCCTTTCACGTGTTTATTCGGAGTACCCCAATTCGCAGGTATATACAAACTCAACCGTATCGCCGTCTGACAGCTCATACGATCCTGCCGACATCTGCGGAACGGAGCCGTTTACGCGGTACGTCCAGCCGCTTTCGCTCCCGAATCCGTACTCGTAAACAAAGCCTATACCGCGAACGTAAACGCCGTAGGACGAGCCCGTGTAGTCAACGCGTAGTTTACGGTCGCGCGCCGCTTCGATCAGCGCGTCAAACGCGGTCGCGCCTTCGGGCAGTGATATCTCGTCAAGCGGCAGTATTATGCCGTCCTCGGGGATCACGGACAGCGGATTTATGCTCTCGTTAATGTCTGCGAGACGCTCCAGCGTACTTGTGCAGTCCGCGCCGACACGCACAGTTATTCCGTTTTCGGGTGTTTCTGCATAGTATTCCTCGGGCGTTCTGATATTCAGCAGCCATGTCGCTGCCGATAAAATTAGCAGTATTATCCCTGCCGCTGCGGCTTGCTTTCCGCGCTTGGCGATGGCTGTTATCAGCACTGCGGTTCCGATAACCCCAAGCACCGCCGAAATGATAAGCTTGATATGAAAGCCCGTTACGGTAGTTTTCGTTTCGGAATATTGCTCCGGCGTATCGTCGGAAACGCTTTCGTGGTTATCGCTCGTATCGGGTTTGTTCTGCGCGGTATTCCTCGGCTTGTCGAACAGCAGCTCGCCGCGCTCCGCGAGCGACAGCGCGGTGAACGCCTGCAAAGCCTGAACCGTCGCCATTTTATTGTTTTTTCCGCCGATCTCGTGAGCGAAACCGCCGTCCTCGCATCTGAATTTCAGCAGCGCTGAGACCGCATTGTCAAGGCGTTTGTCATCAATGCCGACCGCCGTGAACGCGATAACAGCCTGCGCGGTGCTCTCGCTGGTTTCGCTGCTCAGCGAGAGAAAACCGCCGTTATCCCGTTGTAACTCTGACAGCGCGGAAACCGCTTTGTAAAGTGCGCTGAGAACGTTTTCATCATCTCGGAGCGGGGCAAGCGCGGTTATCGCGGCGGCGGTAATATCCGAGTCCGCAGAGCTGCCGCGCAGCGCAAATCCGCCGTCGGGGAGCTGCCGCGAGATGATGCCCTCAGCGAGCTGCAAACGCGTATAGACCGTGTTGTTATCAGGCTTGAGCGCGCTGCAATTCGCCGCGGTGAGCGCCCATATCCAAGCGTTCAGACCTTGCCTGTCAAGGTCTGTATTGCAATACGCGGCTGCGTTTATCAGCTCGCGCGGACACTCGCCGAGCGCTGCAAGCACTATCGCCGTGCGCTGAAGCTCGGTCGGCGTTACAAAGCCGTCGGAATTCATAAGCTCTTCCGCCGAATTAAGCGCGCTCTCCACAAACTCCGAGGAATTCTCCGCACCATACAGCCGAGCGCGGCAAATCGCTGTCCAATCGGCGCTGCCCAGCTTCAAACCGTCATAAAAATCGTCAACATCACGTTCGTCCATATTCAGCGCGAAAAGCTCGCGGACGATATCGGCGCTGTCGACGTTGTCTGCGGCGTGTGCCGTTATGCAGAATACGGTTTGCACCGCGATGATTACCGCAATGCAAACCGCCTTGATCGATTTTTTCATTTGTTATTATCCGCGCTTACGGGAAACTGCCAGAATACCCGCCGCGATTACTGCTGCGCCAAATACAGCTGCAACGCTTTCAACTCCCGTGTCAACGTTTGCCGGTGCCTCGGGAGTACTTGGAGTATCGGGTGTTTCGGGAGCGGTCTGCGCGTTTTTAAGCGCGTTTGCCGCGGCGTCAAGCTCGCTCTGAGCCGCGCCGAACTTGCCGAGCGTCTCGATCGCCGACTTGTATTCGGGGAGAGACTTGTCCGCCTGCGCCGCGGTTTTTATCAGCTCCGCCGCGTTGACTGCGGGTACGAGAGCCGATGCGCCGCCCCAGCTCGAGTTGTCCTGACCAAGGTCCGCGCCGTAGCCGTATACCGTAAATCTGTACTCCAGAACATCGCCGTCGGCGGGCTCGTAACCGCTTATGCCGACTTGCGCGTACTCGCCGTTAAGGAAGTAGCTCCAACCGCTTTCGGGAGTGTAGTCGAGCGCCGTAAGCTGTCCCTCGGCGTTCCTGCCCGTCATTTCGGGGCATACCGCCTTGATCTCCTCGGGCACGTCCACGCCGTTGTCAGCGTCCTTGAACGCGGTGATGTAGTCGCCGTATTCGCTTTCCGTGACCGTCACCTCAGCCGCGCGTTTTACCACGTCGATACCACTTTCCCCTTCGTAAAACGGCACGGCGACGGGCTCAACGCAAACGCCCTGACCTATCGTCGACTTCACTGCCGCAAAGTAGACCGTTCCCTTTTCCGTGGGCTGCGCGAACGCGCACAGCGAGGTTGCCGCAGCAGTCGCCGCAGCGGCGAATACTGCAAGAATTTTTGCCTTTTTCATCATTATTCCTCCGATAATTTTATTTGACGGTTTCAACAGACAGGTCTTCCGACTTACGGTTAGCGCGTTTGTGTCAAGCCTTCCCACAGCTTTCGCCTCAGTGACCCGAGCCTTCGCCCTATGACATAAACGCAACCGTTTCACGGCAGCGGGGACTGTCACGGATTTTCACCGTGTTCCGTGATCTCTTGATATATCACATTGTCGCGCTGATTTTTCCGCCGAAATATATTATAGTACTTTTTCCCGATATTGTCAATAGGCTAATCTCTGTCGGAGGACTTGGGTATGCTTGCGTAGCCGCTGTCAAACGTTATTATACAGCGGCAATTCGGGTGATTTATCCGCAAAAAACGTGTTATCTCCTCGGTGAGCGCTGCTTCCTCGAGACCGCTGTCGGGCGGAAGAACGCAGTCGAATATCACCTTTTCTCCCTCGGGACAGCGCACCACGCGTATATCGTGGATGGAAACGCGCTCGTCGATTTTACCAACTATCTCGTTAAGCTCGGCGTTTAACTGCCCCGCGGAGCCGCCCGAGACAATCGGATCGGGATGAACGAGCATATTCATACCCTCGCGGAGGAAGTCGCGCTCTATTACGTCAATAATCTCGTGGCAGTCCAAAAGCGACATTTCGGCAGGCACCTCGACGTGTACGGAGGCGAATTGTCTTCCGGGACCATAGTCGTGTATCATCAGATCATGAGTACCGAGAATTCCGTCGTAGGACAGTATTTTTTCACGAATGCTCTCAACAAGCTCAGCGCTCGGAGCTTTGCCGAGAAGCGGGTCGAGCGCGTCTCTTACCAGGCCTATTCCGCTGTACAGGATAAACACCGCGACTGCTGCGCCCATAATACCGTCCAGCTCTACGGAGCAGAAATGCGATATCACCAGCGCCGCGAGCACCGCGGATGTGGAGATTACGTCGTTGCGGCTGTCGGCAGCGGCGGCGGATAGGGTCTCGGAGCTTATAATTCTCCCAATCTTTCGGTTGAAGAACATCATCCAAAGTTTTACCAGTATCGAGACGGAAAGCACTGCAAGCGGCGCGATACCGAATTCAACCTCGGCGGGGGTGATTATCCTGATGATACTGTCGCGCAGCAGCTCCGCGCCTATGATCAATATCAGCGCAGCGACGATAAATCCCGCGAGGTATTCGTATCGCCCGTGACCGTAGGGGTGCTCCGCGTCCGCGGACTTTTCGGAGAGCTTGAACCCAATAAGGCTTATCACTCCCGATGAGGCGTCGGAGAGATTGTTGACCGCATCGGCGGTCACGGAAACGCTGCCCGAGATCACGCCCGCAAGGAACTTGCCGATGCACAGAAGCATATTGCATACAATGCTCACCTTGCCAGCCATTTTTCCGTATGCCGAGCGGACGGCGGGAGTCTCAATGCTGCCGCCGTCCTTTATAAATAATTTTATCAGTAAATTTGTCATGACTATTCCCTATTTAAAAGCAAGTTTCGCGCCGCCCGTCATGTTTTCGGTCTGAATAACGCGTCCGAATATCTGCCCTTAAAGCTGCATGTTACATTAAAACATGTCTGCACAGCTCTGCGCCCTCGGCGAGTATGCGGTTTATTTCGGCAATCTCCTCCGCGCTCCATTCGGGCGTGTACGAATGGTGTTTCATGGTGGGGAGATTGCAGCCGAAAAACAGCTTGTCGTAAATGGCATTATAACGTTTATCCTCGCCCGAAAATTCCAGACCCGCCGTCAGCGCGAGATCGGAGATAATATTCCACTTTTCGACGATCTCTTTGCAGTCAAGCGTTTCGACTGTCACAGTGATATTATCCAGATCGTAAGGTGTAATTCTGTAATCCAAATCAATGCCTTTTGTTTTCGCATACGACGTCAAATTAAACAGATTTGTGAAAACAAGTATATCTTTTTTATCGTCAGTCAGAAAAACAGACTCGTACTCGGCATTCCAAATCAGAAAAAAACGCCTTCCGCTTACTGTTATCTTTACTATAAAATAATATTCGTCCACCTTGCTGATCTATTATATATTTATATATTCGCCCTAGCCTCGTTGAGTATCCTCGCATATTTTTCCATCTGTACGCGCGAGACTACCACGTTACGGTCATAGCACTCGAGAAAATGCAGCAGCTCCTTGCTGCCGAGACAAACATAGTCGCTTTCGCGGAGATTGAGCTTTAGCTTTGCGTTGCTGCTTGAAAAATACAGTACCGTATCGATCCAGACGTCCTCGCCCGCCGCGTTTAGTATACTCTTGACGATATCGCGTTGACGGCGCATCTGCTTTATCGGATTATCCATTTCCTGCGAGGTGTTCTTGCCGCCGCGGTAGTACTTGCGCTGCTCCCATTTGTCGGCTTTCCAGCTGCCTTGAATGGTACCCGAGTGATTTTTCACTTCGACTATTATCAATCCCTTGTGACTGATTATCAGCATATCCAGCTCCGAGCGTCCGCGCTTGTACCGTACGGGGAGATTGCAGAAGATGATATTATTTCCGCCCAGATGACGGACGGTTTTGTAAAGATCGCGTTCGCCGCGTCTTCCGCTGTTCAGTACATTATATCGCCGCGCGAGCAGCATATAACCGACGTTGCATAAAAAGATAAGTCCGATAGCAACGACCGCCGTGATTTTCGTTTCGTACAGCTTCAGCAGCACGAATGCCGCGAGCAGAAGCACGGGCATAACGCCGCACACCACCTGCGATATAAGCAGAACGACGATCTTTTTATTATTGGTATTTTTACACCGAATAACCTTATTCATTAAAACCCCTTTGCATACCGACCGAATAAAGCGCGGCTTTTTCGGCGTGAATTAACGTCGTATCGAATACGGGCAGCGGCGAACAGTCCGCGTTTATAAGCAGTCCAATCTCCGTGCAGCCTAGAATTACTCCCTCCGCGCCCCTTTGTTTTAAGCAGCCGATCACCCGTATATATTCGTTCAGTGACGACTGTGAAATTATCCCGCGGCAAAGCTCGTCATATATCACATTATTCACGATTTCAACGTCGATGTCGTCGGGAATAAGCACGTTTATTCCGCGAGCTGTCAGACGCTCCTTATAAAAGTTCTGGCGCATAGTGTATTTAGTACCGAGCAGCGCCGCCGTTTTCACTCCCGAGGAGATAAGCGCATCCGCGGTCGCGTCGGCTATGTGCATTATCGGAAGGTCAATACGCTCGGATATCTCGGGGACGACCTTGTGCATCGTATTGGTGCAGATAACGATAAAGTCCGCGCCCGCTCTCTGCAAATTCAGCGCTGCTGTGCCGAGAATTTCCGCGCTTTTCGCCCAATCGCCGTTTGATTGACACTCTTCGATCTCCGCAAAGTCCAAGCTGTATATAAGTATTTTAGCCGAGTGCAGACCGCCTAGCTCGCGGTTTACCGTTGCGTTAATAATTTGATAATACGTGACGGTGCTTTCCCAGCTCATTCCGCCTATCAAGCCTATCGTTTTCATCATACGTTGAACCTGAACAGCGTAACGTCGCCGTCCTGCATTACATATTCCTTGCCCTCGAGCCGCACCAAGCCCTTTTCTTTAGCCGCCGCCATAGAGCCGCAGTTCATAAGGTCGTCAAACGAAACGATCTCGGCGCGGATAAAGCCCTTTTCAAAGTCGGTGTGTATCTTGCCTGCCGCCTGAGGAGCCTTTGTGCCCTTTGTTATAGTCCATGCGCGTACCTCGGGGGTGCCCGCGGTGAGGAACGATATCAGACCTAGCAGCCGATAGCCTGTCTTGATTATACGCGACAGTCCCGAGCTTTCGAGGTGCATATCCGACAGGAACATCTCCTTATCCTCGTCGGGCATATCGGCGATCTCCGCTTCGATCTGTGCGCAAATCGGCAGCACCTCGGCATTCTCTTCCTTGGCAACGGTACAGACCGCCTTGTATTCCTCGTTGTTTTCGATATCGCCGGTGAAGTCCGCCTCGGACAAATTCGCCGCGTAGATAACCGGCTTGTTAGAGAGCAGAGGAGTGTCGCGGAGCATGGAACGCTCCTCATCGGAGAAATCGTAGCTGCGGGCGGACTTGCCGTTCTCGAGATGAGCCTTCAGGTTCTCAAAGAAGTCGACCTCTGCCTGCGCGGATTTGTCGCCCTTGAGCATCTTTTTCGCGCGGTCGATACGGCGCTCGAGTATCTCCAGATCGGAGAATATAAGCTCAAGATTTATGGTTTCGATATCGCGTGCCGCGCCTATGCTGCCATCGACGTGAATGATGTTGTCGTCGTTGAAGCAGCGGACGACGTGAACGATAGCGTCCACCTCGCGGATGTTCGACAGGAACTTGTTGCCCAGTCCTTCGCCCTTTGAAGCGCCTTTGACAAGCCCGGCGATGTCAACGAATTCCAGCGTCGCGGGGGTGAACTTTTCGGGATTGTACATCTTCGCCAGAGCGTCCAGACGCTCGTCGGGTACGGAAACGATACCGACGTTCGGTTCAATAGTGCAGAACGGATAATTCGCGGATTCCGCACCCGCGTTTGTAAGCGCATTAAAAAGAGTGCTCTTGCCGACGTTCGGCAGACCCACCATTCCAAGTTTCATATATTTCAGCCTTCCTTTATTTTAATCACACCTTATATTATATCATATTGCTATGGAAATTTCAAGTGGTACGCTTGGCATAATTTACGAAATATTCATAAAGTGCGGCAGTTCACAACGAGTCGCCGCACCGAATTTTATTTTCCGCCGCGTTCTTTAAGGCGTTTCTCCGCTATTCCATAGCCGAACGCTATGCACAGCAGCGTAACGCCGAAGCCGATAAACAGAAGCGTTCTGCCCATATCGCTGATACCTCGGAAGTCGAACAGAAACAGCTTTGCCGATGACAGCAGCGCAAGCGCCAGCCCGAACCGCCTTAGCAGCGCGTTGAGCCGTTTAAAGCCGATAATTATCCACAATGCCGCCGCTACAATATAAATTATGCTTATGATAAAGCTCGTGAACGTCACGTAATTGTTGGTGCCGAGTATCGTCGTCAGCGACATCAGCGCGTATGCCGAAACTATCAGCCCGACCGCCTTGGAGAATTTAGGTGATCTGCCGCTTATCTGTATCGTCATATCTAGCACTGGGAGCACCGACGCGGCGTTCACCGCGATAGTCGCGATAATGCCCGCGATACCGAGCTCATGATTGCTGATCGATCGGTTCAGCGACTCTATGCAGTTCGCAAACAGCAAATTCAGCAGTCCGATTATATACAGGGTGAACGATGCCGCCATTCCCCAGCCGCGCATATATTTCAGCTTGCCGACGACAAATCCCAGTATCAGCCACGGCACGGTACACAGCAGCGCCGAAAACGCCGCTTTTGACGCGGGGTTTGTCCACACCTCGATCTCGCCGAACATATCCACAAGATATCGCATTATAATATCCGAGCAGAGCAGTCCCGCATTAAGGAACGCTGCGAAGGTATACATACGGAACATGGTGTTTTCGTGCTTCTTTTTAACGATAAACATCGCCATAATACCAAACCACAATATAAGATTGATGAATATCGAAAACAGCCGCTGACTCATTTCACGGTTGAACAGCAGCATTCCGAAGAAGTGTATCTCGGCAAAGGCTATTAAAACACAGCCCCATGCGCGGAACAGCTTTCGTTCGAACATCAGTCCCGCGATAAGCACCGCCGCGGCAAGGATATGGAGCAGGATATACCGCATAAACAGCGCGCTTGTAATGTCGATAAGCGCCCATGTTACCGTTATAATTATAAGATTGAGCAGCACCGTTGCCACAGTGCATTTATCGCCGAAATTCAGCGAAAATATAACCGAGATTACCGTGAAGACAACCGCTAGAACCAACAGAGCGATCCCCGCCGCAGTAATGCTTATTTCATTCATCAGCAGGCAATTCGCATATAATACCACCGAGGCAAGCATAATACACAGCATAACGTTTTTGTCGGCGGGCAGCTTTCCGTTTTCCTGTGCCGCGTCAAGCAGCAGTCCGCCTCCATAGCACACTGTGCAGCATATAAGGCACAGCAGCGAGGCAATTGCGGCGCACTCCGACGAGCCGACGGCGGCGAGATTTGTCGGGGGCACTCCCATCATGAACGTCTCGAGTATCGCCGCGATGATGCCCGTCGCATAAGCGGCGGTGTAACCGTTCCGTCTGGAAAGCACCGCGATCACACCATGCACAGCGACCAGATACGCCCACGACACGCAGAACTCCCCGTAACAGAAGTTGGCGAACAGCGGCAGCGCCGCGGATATCGACGTTACGATAAGCAGCCCCTGCGACTTGTACCTCGCCGACAGCAGAATGCCTGTCGCCGCCGCCCCGAGCCCCACGCCTATTGAACCGCCGCCGTTCAATATATGAAAGCCGTAATGTCCGATAAGCGAGCAGATAAACAACTCTGCAACGCCGCCGAAAATAAGCGCGTTCGCGAATACGGGCGAACCCTTGCGGTAGAACAGCTCTCCCGCGCCGAGCATTACCAGTCCCAGCGCTATCACCAGAGCCAGTCTCGCTCCGACGTGCAGAAAGCCCTCTGACGCCGCCGAAAACGCGATTATACCTATTATGATGAAAACCACGCCGATCTTGCTGAGAAGATTTATCCCGACAAACATCTCCCCGCCCGTAACCGCGCCCTTGGCTTGGGGAGGAGACTGTTGACAGTTTTGTTGATTATTGAAATTGTTATTGGGCTCGTTCATATTAACTCCTTATTTAAAAACGCAAGAGCCACCGCCTGCCACTGAACCTGCGGGCTCTAAAACTCCACACTTTATACTGTAATTGTAACATAATTTACACGACAATTCAAGTGGAAAAGAGAATTTTTGCGGACATTTTCATAAAAATTACATATTGAAAATATAAATAGCCCTTGACTAATTTGTAATTTTGTATTATAATAGATAAATGTAGATTATAAAATGGCAGGGTATGCCTGTCTGAATTCAGAAAAACAGAACGGAGTGAAAAACATTTGAAGAGTAAAATCACAAAGCCCGCGTTTTTTATCGTCTTTTTCCTGATAGTCGTGTTCACATTGCTTTCGACAATGGGTATACGCACCTATTACGGCGATATAAAAACCTCTTGGGTGTGGGGAATTGACGATATCAGATGGGGAATCGATATCCGCGGCGGCGTTAACGTAACGTTTAAGGCTCCCGAGGATTACGAAAGTGAAAACACCATCACCGAGGATGACCTCAACGGCGCAAAGTCTATGATAGAACAGCGCCTTGTCGGTAAGAACATAAACGACTACGAGGTGTATGTGGACGCGGCTACCAAGGCGATAATCGTACAGTTCCCGTGGCAGAGCGACGATACATCGTTCGATCCCGAGCAGGCAGTGCGCGAGATCGGCGAGACCGCGCTGCTGACGTTCCGCGAAAAGCACGAAATAGACGAAAATGGACTTCCTAAGGGTGATACCAAGGACAAGATAGTCCTCACGGGCGCGGATGTTGAGAAGGCTTCCGTATGGTACAACAGTGAGGAAAAGCAGCAGGTAGTAAAGCTTGAGCTCAAGGAAAGCGGTAAGGAGGCTTTTGCCGAGGCTACCGAGCGTTTGAAGGGCGACACTATCTCGATCTGGATGGACGACACCTGTATCAGCTATCCGAAGGTAAATGAGAAGATCAACGACGGAGTGGCGTTTATTTCGGGCAACTTTACGGGTTCCGAGGCTTCGGAGCTTGCGAATAAGATCAACGGCGGCGCGCTGCCGTTCAAGCTTGAGATCGACACGCTGTCTACCATCTCGCCCATTCTGGGTACCGGTGCGCGTGACGCTATGGCTCTTGCGGGACTTATCGCGTTTATTATAATCGCGATATTTATGATAGTTTACTATCGCTTGCCCGGCTTTGTCGCAGTCATTGCGCTTACGGGTCAGGTTGCAGGTATGTTCGCGGCTATCACGGGCTTTTTCGGGTTTAACAACGCCTCGTCGCTTACGCTGCCCGGCATCGCGGGTATTATTCTGTCGATAGGTATGGGCGTTGACGCTAATGTTATTTCGGCGGAGCGTATAAAGGAAGAGCTTAAGGCGGGGCGCACCATTGACGGCGCTGTCAAGAACGGCTTCCAGAGAGGCTTTACGGCTATCCTTGACTCCAACCTTACTGTTATAATCGTGGCGCTTATCCTCATGGCGGTGTTCGGAACGTGGTTCGGCGCTACGACCGAGGGTACGGTTTACTCGTTCGGTTACACACTGCTCGCGGGCGTTATCATGAACTTTATCATGGCTTGTTGGGCAACTCGCCTGATGACCGTTTCACTCTCGAAGTTCAAGTGCTTCAGAAAGCCCGCGCTGTTCGGCGTTTCGAAGGCGGAGCTTACGGGTGATACCGAAACGGGCAAGGATACCGTTCAGAACATCAACGTAAAGGCAAAGACCAACGTTGATTTCGTAGGCAAGAGAAAGATATTCATTATTATTTCTGCGGCGCTTGTCGCTGTGACCGTGCTCTGCACGTTCATTATCGGAGTAAACGTGGACATCCGTTTCAAGGGCGGTACTATCCTGACGTACTCCTATTCGGGAGCGATAGATACAAACGATGTGAAGTCGACCGTTGAGGCGCTTGGCACTCCCCGCGCTGCCGTAACGACGGGAACGAGCTTTACGGGCGGTCTAAATACGATCGTAATATCCTTTGCTCAGGACGAGAAAATGGACGACGATATGCTGCAGAAGGTGACCGCGGGTCTTATCCAGGCATATCCCGACAACACTATCGACAGCGTAGACACGACCAACGTTTCCGCGTCCTCAGGCTCGCAGTTCTTTGTATCCTGCCTTATCGCGGTGGTTGTGGCGTTTGTGCTGCTGGTCGTATATATCGCGTTCCGATTCAAGAAGATTGGCGGCTGGAGTGCGGGTATCATTGCGATATGCTGTCTGCTCCACGATGTAATACTCACCTACGCGGTGTACGTGTTCACGGGAATGGCTCTCGATTCCAACTTTATGGCGGTTATCCTGACGCTGCTCGGCTACTCGATCAACAACACGATCATCATCTACGACAGACTTCGTGAAAACCGCGCGAAGCACGGCGGCAAGATGTCCGACCGCGAGCTTGTAAATCTTTCAATAAACCAGACGCTCTCGCGTTCGATCATCACCACAGCAACTACTGTTACGGCAATGATCTCAATAGCGATTGTTTGCTCGGTACAGGGTGTTACTTCGATCCTGTCCTTTGCTGTGCCGCTTGCTATCGGAATGCTGGTGGGATTCTATTCGTCGCTCTGCATTGCGGGTCCGATTTGGATCTGGTGGCAGGAGCGCAAAAACGCAAAGAAATCTCCTATGGCTAAGTCCGCTAAGGCATAAGCCAACTTAAAACTTGACCCGCTGTCTGAAAGGACGGCGGGTTTTCGCATGTTGGAATAAAGAACTTGCATTTTAAAGAAAAATGTGGTAAAATAAATTGTTAAGCAGTATTCTCTTAATGCAATAATATTAATTCTTGACGAAGTATAGACAAGATTTTGCCTAGTATAAGTAATTTGTACTCATTGACAGGTGCGAGATCGGCACAAAGATGTCTACACATAGATAGGGTATTAGTATAACAGATGAGGTATAAGATGATCAACAATATAATTTTCGATATGGACGGCACACTCTGGGACAGTTCCGCGAACGTTGCCGCGTCGTGGAACGCTGCAGTCAAAGGGCTGTCCGATAAGCGTTTTACAGCCGAGGATATACAAAGTGTAATGGGTCTGCCTATGGACAAGATCGCCGAGAGGTTTTTTGACACGGAGACTGTGGAGGCACGGATAAAAATAATGGAGCGCTGTTGCGAGGGAGAGAACGGCTACCTCCTTGAACACGGCGGCGATATCTTTCCCGATACCGTACCCGTGTTAAAGGAACTGTCAAAGTGCTGTCGGCTGTTTATTGTAAGCAATTGTCAGGCTGGATATATAGAGGCATTTCTCGACTACTACGGGCTGTGGGAATATATAACCGACCGTCTCTGCTGGGGAGACAACGAGCTGCCGAAATCGGAGAATATCCGCCTTATAATGAAGAGAAACGGTATGGAAAGCGCTGTTTATGTCGGCGATACGCAGACCGATTGCGATAGCGCATATGCCGCGGGAGCGAAGTTTGCGTTTGCCGCTTACGGCTTCGGGAGCGCCGACCGCTACGACATAAAGCTGAACGGGCTTTCGGATCTTCCCGAAATGTTGAAAAAAGTGTAAGAATGAGATTGACAATCCGATGGTAATAATGTATAATAAATATGTGTGGCTGATTTTTTCAAAATATCGGAGGTCAAAGTGAAAGTTTACATCTACTCGGAGCTGCAAAAAAAGATTGCAAAAAGCGGAGTCGGACGCGCGATATATCATCAGAAAAAGGCGCTGTCCGATTGCGGAGTAACGCTCGTCGACAGTGCAGAAGAAGCGGATGTCGTGCATATCAATACCGTGCTGCCGAATTCGTATCGGTTGGCGAAAAAGCTGCGCAAGGCGGGCAAGCCGTTGGTTTATCACGCACATTCAACAAAAGAGGATTTCCGCAATTCTTATATCGGCTCAAATATTGTCGCGGGGCTGTTCAAGCGCTGGATAATGAGCTGCTACACCAAGGGCGACGTTATAATCACGCCAAGCGAATATTCCAAGGGGCTGCTCAAGGGCTACGGAATAAAAAAGGACATATTCGCCATTTCCAACGGCATCGACCTCGAGGACTACCAACGCGATGAAAAATCGGGCAGAGAGTTCCGCAAGAAATACGGCTTTTCCGACGAGGACAAGATAGTTATGTCGGTGGGGCTTCTGATAAAGCGCAAGGGCGTTCACGATTTCGTGGAGATCGCGCGCCGTCTGCCGCAGTATAAGTTTATATGGTTCGGCTCGGCAAATCTGAAGCTTGTAGGCCGCGAGGTAAGAAACGCTGTAAAGAACGCGCCGAAAAATCTTACGTTCGCGGGTTATGTGGACAAGCCCGCGTTACAGGCGGCTTTTTCGGGCAGCGATTTGTTTCTGTTTCCGACGTATGAGGAGAACGAAGGTATAGTCGTGTTGGAGGCGCTGGCGATGAAAATCCCCGTGCTACTGAGAAACATTCCCGTATATAACGGCTGGATATCGTCCGAGAGCGCGTATCTCGCCAATGATACGGACGATTTTGTACGTCTTACCGAGGCTATTCTCGAGGAGCGCGTACCGTCGCTTGTTGAAAACGGATACGAGGTCGTGCGCTCACGCAGCTTTGCCCGGACGGGCAGACAATTAGCCGAGGCATATGAACGGGCGGTTCAAATATGTAAGGGACAGGCGAAATAAAAGCAAGGTAATAAAGTCGCAGTGTAAAATCCGCAATGTGGTGAGACTGCTGTAATGGAGCGAAGCGGAATGCAGGCAGTTTCACCGCAGGTAGTGCACACGCAGCAAAGAGACGAATTTACAGTGCGGATTTTGCTTTTAATAAGGTGAGAAAATGGACGTTAAAGAGAACAAAATGGGTATAATGCCCGTGCCCAAGTTGCTGATAACAATGTCGCTGCCGATGGTTATTTCGATGTTCGTGCAGGCGATGTATAATCTTATCGACAGCATTTTCGTGGCGCAGATAAATCAGGACGCGCTTACGGCGGTGAATATGGCATTCCCGATGCAGTCGCTGATGATCGCGTTTCAGACGGGTCTGGGTGTTGGAATGAACGCGCTTGTATCGCGGTTGCTCGGTGAAAAGAAACCGCAGGAGGCGGGCAGAGCTGCGGTTCACGGACTGCTGCTGACGCTGGTGAATTATCTGATATTCCTCATCGCGGGACTTACGCTGCTGCCGATCTTCTTTAACGCGCAGAGCAATGTCGCCGCGGTGGTGGATTACGGTATCGAATATCTTTCGGTAATATGCTGTTTTTCGTTCGGATTGTTTTTCCAGATATGCTTTGAGAGATTTTTGCAGGCCACAGGCAAAACAGTGTATTCTATGATTATGCAGGGTGTGGGCGCGTTTATAAATATCTTCCTTGATCCGGTATTCATCTTCGGAGTGGATATGCTCGGCATACCCGCAATGGGCGTTCGCGGCGCGGCGATAGCGACCATACTTGGACAGTGTATTTCCTGCGCTATCGGAGCGTTTTTGCACTTCAGACTTAATCATGATCTTAAGCTGAAATTCAAGGGCTTTAGACCCGAAAAGTCAATGATAAAGAAAATATACGCCGTCGGTATTCCATCTATTGTGATGAGTGCGCTTATGTCGGTAATGACATACTGTATGAATATGATACTTAAGGGCTATGAGGATGCTGCCGCAACGGCGTTCGGCGTATACTTCAAGCTCCAGAGTTTTGTGGTAATGCCCGTTTTTGGTATGAATAATGGAATAGTGCCAATAATAGCATATAACTACGGGGCGCATAAGGGCGAGCGTATAACCAAAACGATCAAGCTCGGAATTGTCTACGCGACGGCGACTATGCTTGTGGGGCTGCTTCTGTTTCAGCTTTTGCCCGAGTTCTTTCTGTCATTCTTCAAACCCGATGAGGAGCTTGTAAGGGTGGGTATACCGGCGCTGAGAACGCTGTCGTTCTCGTTCCTTTTCGTGGGCGCTTCGATAGTTATGACTTCGGCATTTCAGGCGCTTGGAAACGGCGTTTGGAGTTTGGCGGTGTTCGTGGTGAGACTTCTCGTGCCCGCGCTCCCGCTGGCGGCGGTGCTCGGAATGATCGGTGGTACCGCAGTGCTATGGGCGGCGCTCCCGATAAGCGACCTGTGCGGAGTGATACTTTCGACAGTACTCATGAGGAAAATGTACAAAAACACTATCAGACCGATGACGGATAATTCGATTGAAAATAGCATATAAGACCTGCAAATAAAAGTCAAGGGGTAAAGTGAAGATTTCATCTAATTTT